>JANNJO010000081.1:0-4298 GCA_031395755.1 Acidobacteriota bacterium | reverse complement strand
GCTTGTAGCTTGTACCAGCTACCGGCTACCAGCTACCAGCTATTCCCCAGCCAGCGGCCGAATCCAGATATTCCGATAGCGAATGGGATTTCCATGATCCTGTAGAGCAAGCGGTCCCTTCGCCATATCGGCGGTATAGGGAAGCACGCTGCGGTGGCGAGTGGGTCCCCAGAACGCCGCGTGGTCGTGGACGAGCACGCCGTTGTGAAGCACCGTCACGGTCGCCGGTTTCTCCAACTGCGAGTTGATGCCGAACCGGGGTGCGGTAAAGGCGATGTCGTAGGTCTGCCATTCGCCCGGACGTCGAGATGCGTTCACCATCGGCGGACGCTGGCCGTACATCGCGGCGGCCTGGCCGTCCGGATACGTGAGGTTGTTGTAGCTGTCGAGCACTTGAATCTCGAACTTCCCCAGGAGGAAGACCCCGCTGTTGCCGCGTCCCTGGCTATCGCCCTTCACTTCTGAGGGCGTCGCGAACTCGACGTGAAGCTGGAAGTCGGTGAATGCCTGTCTGGTCTGCAACATGCCCTTCCCGGTTTGCAGCACACCGCTTGTCATCGCCCAGGTTGCCGGCGCTCCATCGATCATCTGCCACGCGCTGAGATCATCCCCGCCGCCCAGCAGCACTGTGGCATCCGACGGAGCGGGCAGGGGGCCGTCGTTGGTAACGCGAGGTGTCACCACAGGCGGCTGCGGCCGCCTTCCATCATGAACGCGCCATTTGCCGTTCGGCTGCATCGGAGTGTCGTCGTAACCGACTGGAGCCTGCGGGCCGGCCGCGGCCGGAGTCCAGACACTCAGCAAAACGAGGGAGACCACGCTCGCAAACGTCTTTCTCATTGAGCTCCTCCGAAGGCTTTCGCCAGCTCGTACCAGAGCTGCGCCGCTTTGTAAAACGACTCGACGCCAACACGCTCATCCTTGCCATGCGAGCGGACGTCTTCGGGATCCTCGTCGAGGCCCGACACGCCGTAAGTCGGTATGCCGGCGCTCCGTGTATACATCCCATCGGTCGCGCCCGTGCTCATCGTCGGCACGAGAGGGACGCCGGGCCAGTATTTGGCGACCAGTCCGTCGATCCGGCTCAGCACTGCAGGCGTCATCGGTGACGGCGGGCTGCTGACGGGCGCCTCGATGACCGTGACTTTCACTTTCGGCCCGGCGAGCCGCCGGATGACGGCCTCGACTTCCGCTCCGGGTAACCCCGGCAGAATCCGGCAGTTGATCACCGCGCCGGCCAGTTGCGGCAGCGCGTTGTTCGCGTGTCCGGCGTCAACGCGAGTGGCCACGCACGTGGTGCGAAGGTTCGCGTTATAGAACGGCGAGCGTGACAGGCGCGCGGCGGCCGGCACATCTGGCGGAACGGCCGCAACCGCGCGCATGTCGACCGCCGTCTGGCCGCTCTCGGTCGGTGCTGTGCGTTCGAGGAACATCCGCGTCCCCTCAGTGACGTGCAGCGGAAACTGATGCTCGCCGATTCTCGCGAGCGCCGCCGACAGAGTGTAGATCGGGTTCTCGGGGCGCACGAGGGAGCTGTGGCCGCCCGGATCGGTGACTTCGAGCCGGTAGTCGGCGTAAATTTTTTCGCTCGACTGCAGGTCGAAGATCGCGGGACGGCCCTCCTTGATGACGACGACCCCGCCGTCGGTGTTGAACGCGAGCTCGGCATCGATGAGCGCTCGATGCTCCTTCAATAACCACTGAATGCTTCGCTGGGTCGTCTCTTCGTCGCCGGTCAGCAGAATGATGAGGTCGCGCTCCGGTTGCCAGCCTTCGCGCCTGAACCGGATGAAGTTCGCAACCAGCATCGCAGCGCCGGCTTTATTGTCGTGCGTCCCTCGCCCGTAGAACCAGCCGTCGCGCTCGGTCAGCGTCCACGGATCGATCGACCAGTCCACACGCGGCGCCGGCACCACATCGAGGTGTGCCATCAGCAGAATCGGCCGGAGGCCGGGAGTGCGCCCGCGCAGGCGGGCGACGAGGTTTCCGGTTCTCGCATCCGGCCCGAGCACACGCACATCGTCTCTGGGCACGCCTGCCGCAATCAGGCGGTCGGCCAGCGTCTGCGCCGCGCGCGGTGTCGCCGCGTCGGCTTCGGTCGTCGGGATCTCGATGAGTTGCTGGAGGAGTTCGCGCGCCAACGCCCTCTGGGCTGGCGCGAGCGGCGTTTGCGCGAGCGCGTGGCGCGGGACAGCGCAGCAAAGCGCAACCACCAGCAGGACGAATGAATGCCGACCCAAGATGCTCACGAGAGCCTGTCCTTTGCGCCTTTGAGCAATGCGTGAACCGGGTGCCGCTCCAGCAACTCGGCCGCGTCGTGCAACGACGTCCAGTGGCGCTCGCGGAAATCGGCTTCGTCCCAGTCGTCCTCTTCCTCCTTCACTTCCATGAGATACACCGTGACCTCGAGGCTGGTGCCCCATTTCTGATACTCGTAGCTGCCGATGGGCTCGCCGATCACGCGCCCTTTCAGACCGGCTTCCTCGCCGGCCTCCTTCAGCGCCGTCTCCTTCGTCGAATCGCCCCGATCGACGAACCCTTTCGGAATGCCCCACTTCTTCTTCGAGCCTTTTTTCCGAATGAGGCAGATCTCCAGCTTCCTGCCGGAGCCGCGAAACGGGATGACGGCCGCCTGCTGCTTCACTTGCTCACCGCGAGTTTGAGCCCGAGGCCCAGGAACAGCGCACCGGTCGCCCGCTTCAGGATGAGGCCCGACGACGGCCGCCGCCGCAGGCGCGCGCTCATCGCAGACGCGCACCACACGAGGAAGAAACACCAGAGGGTGCCGTTGAAAATGAACACCGCGCCCAGAAACAGAAACGCCAGAAGACGCGACTCTGCGTTCGGTGCCACGAACTGCGGCAGGAACGCCATGAAGAACAACGCGACTTTCGGGTTGAGGACGTTCGAGAGCAGTCCGGATTTGAAGATGGACCAGTCGCGTTCATGAGCAAACTCGGCCGCCGCGCCGGCGGCTTCGGCGCGCCCGAAGAGCATCCTGATACCGAGATATCCGAGATACACGGCCCCGGCGAGTTTGACCACAGCGAACGCGTGCGTCGAAGTCGCGAGCAGAGCCGACAGGCCGAACGCGGCGGCCAGGGTGTGGATGACGCATCCCGACACGACTCCAAGGACGGAGAACACGCCGGCGCGGCGCCCCTGCGACACACTTCGACCGACGATGTAGAGCGTGTCCGGCCCGGGGGTCAGGTTCAGCAGGAGGCCGCTGATGACGAAGAGGCTGAAATGCTGGGTTCCCAACATGACTATGGAATATCGACCATGGACTAATCTAACAGGTATGAGCCCGGACCGACGCCACATGTCCATGCTGCGGTCGTATACGCCCGCCGACGCGCTGACCATCGGCAACGCGGCGTGCGGGACCATCGCCATCTTTCTTTGCCTGGACTACATCGCAGCGGACAACCGGCGGTTTCTGTGGGCGGCGTTCCTTCTGCTCCCGCTGGCGCTGGTGTGCGACGTGCTCGACGGCTACGTCGCGCGCCTGGACAGGAAGCGCCAGTCGCTGCTCGGAGCCGATCTCGACTCGCTGGCGGACATCATTTCCTTCGGAGTGGCGCCTGCGGTGCTCGGCTTCACGCTCGGATTGCGCGGCGGCTGGGACATGCTCATCCTGACGTACTTCGTGATCTGCGGCGTGAGCCGTCTCGCGCGTTTCAACGTGACGGCCCTGGCCTTGTCGGATCGTGAAACCGGGAAGGTAAAGTACTTCGAAGGCACGCCAATTCCGACCAGCATCGCCATCGTCGCGCTGCTCGGGGTCGCATTGCTTCAAGGACGGCTCGACGATCGGCTCTGGTTCGGCGTCTACCAGATCGGGCCCGCTCTGCTCCATCCGCTCTCGCTGATCTACGGCCTGAGCGGCAGCGCGATGATCAGCGCCACGCTCAGAGTGCCGAAACCGTAAAACGTAGGGTCACTTCTTCACGAAGATTTCCATGATGGTCACGGTGGACGCGCCGGTGTTGCGGAAGCCATGCTGCGTCCCGCCCTTGATGAACTGCGCCTGCCAGGCTCCGATATCAGCCGGCTTCTCCGATCCGGTTTCGAATCGCATGCCCGCCGATGTGGGAATGAACAGGTGATACTGCATGTCGTCGTGGGAATGGATGTTGCGCACGCCATTCGGTGCCACGTCCACGCGCAGCACCCGGATCTCATCGCGATTGATCAGCGCCACGTTGCTGACCCCGGTACCCGAGGTCGCCGCGATCGGGTTGAGCACGAGCTCCCCCGGTCGCGTTCCTGGTGTCTGCGCCACGGCCGCCGAT
>JANNJO010000035.1:0-3250 GCA_031395755.1 Acidobacteriota bacterium | reverse complement strand
GCTTGTCACCGTTCAGATCGTGCCAGTCGAACACGGCATTCGCGGTGGCGGCCGCCGCGAATACGTCGCCAAAGGTGTCGCCGAGGATGTAGTTGTAGAGTCCCCAGGTGGCCTTGATCACCGACTTGCCGCCGAGATCGTAGGCGACGCCCACCCGCGGCACCATGCGGTTGAACGTCTGAACGTCGAGGTTGTCAACATGCTTGGCCGGGAACACTGTCGGAAAATCGCGTGCGCCGGCGTAGTCCTGCTCCGGCAGGTACGAGTGCTGGTATTCCCATCGCAACCCCAGATTCAACGTCAGTTTGTCGGTGGCTCGCCAGCTGTCTTTGAAATACCACGCATAGATATCCTCGTTGTCCAGCGGCCTCACCGGCGTGTTGTACGCCCGGATCCGGTACGGCGTGCCTTTGTCGGTGAGCAGAAGGTAGTTGCCGGCGAGGTTATTCCGCCAGCCGTCGGACGTGCGGTCCCAATAGATGGAGACGCCGGTCTTGAAATCGTGCTGGCCGGCGAGACGCCGCTCCGGGAAAAAGCTGGCGCTGGCCTCAGCCTGATAGCGATCGCGCGTCTTGTTCTGATTCTGCACGTGGGAACCCGTGAACAGGTTCGTATCGACATCCTGTCGGCTCTGCCCGGCAGTCGGCGCGAACGACCGGCCCGCATCGTAATCGGTGAAATAGCCGGCGAAACCACCCATGGCGTTCAACAAGAGCCGCGGCGTCACGGTGCTCTGCCACTCGGCCTTCTGGATCGCTGTAGGGTTCTTGTAGTCGCGTGTCGATTCGAGCGGCCTCAATCGACCGCCGCCGTTCTGCGGCTGCGTCTTGACACCGCGTTGCCACGCATATACAAACCGGTTGTTCTTGGACATCTGATACGAAAGCTTCAGCGAGTACTGGTAGAGAGAGCTCCCGAAATATGCCTGAGGTTCATCGCCGGTCAAATACCGGCCGTCCGGTCCAGCGTCCGCCGCGAACCCGGCCGTTCCCTCCTCCTTGGTCTGCTTGGCGTACCCGCCATAAAACCAGAGCTTGTCCCGGATCACCCGACCGCCTAAATCGGCTGCGACGTCGTAGAATTTCTTGAGCTCCGGGGGCGTGCCAATCCCCTGGGCCTTCAAGGAATCGTTCAGGTTGCTTGCCTGCAGCTGGCCGGGTTGCCACGAGCCACGGTACGCTCCGTGAAACGTGTTGCCGCCCGACTTCATGATCGCGATCATCGAGACGCCGGGCGTCGACACCTCGGCATCGTTGCCTGATGTCCGGACCTGCACTTCCTCGAGACTGTTGTCGATGAAGTAGATGGGCGTATTCTGATCGGCGCCCATCGCGATGTTCATGCCTTCGTACTGGAGCTTCGGCTGTGCCTCGACGCCGTAGCTCGCCACATCCTGCCGCTGCGCCAGCGTGCTGCCGCCAACGTCCATGGTCTCCTGAGTCACGCCTGGGGCCATCGCGAGGACATTCTGGAGGTCGCGACCGCGCGGCACCGAGTCGAGAATTTCCTTGGTGAACGCCACGCTCGCGCTCGTGCTCGTCATATCGACGATGGGACTCTGTCCGCTGACCGTGACCGATTCCTCCATCGCGCCGACCTTCAGGTTCTCGTCGACACGCGCGGTGAAACCGATGGTCAATCGAAGATTCTCCCGAATCAGCGTGCTGAAGCCCGGCAGTTCGAACTTCAACAGGTAGGAGCCGGCCGGCAGGTCAACGAAGCGGTATGCCCCTTCGCCGTCGGTCACTTGCACCAGTTGCTTCACCTGGAGCGCGGGACTCGAGAGGGTCGCCGTGACGCCCGGCAGAACGCCGCCGGATGAATCCCTCACGGTTCCGTGGATGGTGCCAGACGACACGCTCTGCGCGAGCGCAGTCCCCGCGCCTACAAGGAAAAGCCACAACACTGCGCCGAGGATCTGCCACTGCCGCCCATGCCCTGCCATCTTCATACCCTCACTTCTGGGAAAGCGCCGCGCGCTACACGCGTGGGCGTCACTGCTTGATAATGTCTGATACGCGTGAATATACTCCCGTTGAGTCAGAGGGCACATTGCAATTCGCTCTGCGGTGTTCCAATAATTTGGATCGTTCCTGGTCCACTATTTCACGGCAAAGACCCAGATGACCCCGCCCTCCGGGACCTCCGGAAAATTGCCTGGCGAGACCGCGTCGATGCGCGTCTGCATCAAGCGCGCGTCCTGCCCCCAACCCGAAACCACGGCGATGTACTGCTTGCCGTCCACCTCGAAAGAAGACGGTGGTGCGTAAATCCCTGAGTTCGTCGGAAATTCCCACAGCACGTCACCGGTGGAAGCGTCAAAGGCGCGGAACATCCGATCGTTGGTCCCGCCGCTGAAGACCAGGCCACCACCCGTGGTCATGATCGGCCCCCAGTTGGGCGACTTCTTGAAATGGTGGCTCCAGGCTTTCTTTCCCGTGTCAACGTTCCACGCCTGCACTTCCCCCAGATGATCGGCTCCGGGCGCGATGTACATGCGGTTGGTCGTCGCGACGCGGGTCACACCGGCCGGCGTCTGAACGGTCCGGCCGATCATCACGGCGCAAATATTTTCCTGGGTCGGCACGTACACCATCCGCGTCTGCGGGCTGTAGGCGCCCGGCTGCCAGTTCTTCGCGCCGTGCCACGACGGACAGAAGTCCGCAATCCGGCCGATGTCGGGCTTGCGCGCGAGATCCACGTCGGGCCGCCCCGTCTTCGGATCGAGGCTTCTGAACACGTTCTGCTTCACATACGGCATGCCCTCGACGAAGTTGATTTTGCCGTCGGTGCGCTCGAGAAAATAGAGATAGCCGCTGCGCGCAAAGTTGATCAGCCCTTTGATGGTCCTCCCATCGCGCCGGTAATCGACGAGGATGGGCGGCGACACTTCGTCCCAGTCCCACGATTCGTTCGGGGTGTACTGGAAATGGCCTTTGATCGCACCGCTCGCGACGTCGATGGCGACGGTCGAGGCCGTGTAGAGGTTGTCACCTGGCCGCGCGAGCCCCACCCACGGATATCCGTTGCCGACGCCCCAATACAACAGGTTCGTCCCGGCGTCGTAGTTGCCGGTCACCCAGGTCGCACCGCCGCCGATCTGCCATTGATCGCCGATGGAAAAGTGATCGTGGGGATGTCGGGCGGCGATGGCCCGACCCGCGGCTTCCTCGCGGCGCTCGACATCGAGACGGGCGAGCAGGTGTGGAAGACCTACTCCATTCCCGCGACCGGCGAGCCTGGCACTGAC
>JANNJO010000004.1:0-14622 GCA_031395755.1 Acidobacteriota bacterium | reverse complement strand
CGGCATGGCCGGCGTCCTCGACTGTGCCCGCATGCGGACCTTCATCGCGCAGGAGCTCAAGGTCTCGGTCGAGAACGTTCACGCGTTCGTGCCCACCAACTTTGTGATTTCGGCGCCACCCTCCGCTGTGCGCCTGCAGATGGCATCGATCCGCTCCTTCGAGAGCAGCTGGGTGATCGGGATACCAGCCACGGTAGACAGGCGCGGCAGCGGCACCATCGTGTCGCCGTGACCTCCGAGCACGAACGCGTGAACGTTCTCGACCGAGACCTTGAGCTCCTGCGCGATGAAGGTCCGCATGCGGGCACAGTCGAGGACGCCGGCCATGCCGATGACGCGCTCGCGCGGAAAGCCGCTGAGCTTGTAGACGGCCTGGCACATCGCGTCGAGTGGGTTGGCGACCGGCACGATGATGCAGTTCGGCGAGTACTTCACCACCTGCTCGGTGACCGCTTTCATAATGTTGAAGTTCACGTTCAATAAGTCGTCACGACTCATGCCAGGTTTTCTCGGCACTCCCGACGTGATGACGACCACGTCGGAGTTGGCGCTATGGGCATAGTCGGAACCACCGATGACGAGACTGTCGGAGCCGATGATCGGGCACGTCTCGAGAATATCCAGCGCCACGCCCGCCGCCTTCTGGTCGGCGATGTCGACAATCACCACGTCGGCGAGTTCTTTTTCAGCGATGCTGCGCGCCACCGTCGCGCCGACGTTGCCCGCACCGCCAACGACTGTCACTTTACGATTCATGAATGCTCCTCGCAAATGTTTCCCGTACCAGCAACCGCCTCACGACAAACAAAATTTGTTTTAGGTCAAACCACATCACGAAGAAAACAGTTCTTCACAGAAATTGTGGAAAACCCTGTTGAAAAGATCCATCAAACGCGCGTCGCGGTCCAACAATCCGAAGAAATTAGCAGATTGCACCATCGTAGTGCGATTCACAACAGTGTGAAGGCGTGGGTCCAAAGCCGACGGATTATACTGTAGTCACGCCATGAAAATTGTCATCGCCGACGGCCTTCCCGCATCCGCGATCGAAACGCTTGAGCATCCCGACTGGAACATCGACAACCGTCAGGCGCGCCCGCCAGCCGACTTGGCCGCCGATCTCACGGATGCCGACGCGCTTGTCGTCAGAAGCGCCACAAAAGTGACGCGCGAGATGATCGATGGCGCCCCGAAGCTGCGCGTCATCGCTCGAGCTGGCACGGGAGTTGACAACGTCGATGTCGCCGCCGCCACCGCACGCGGCATCGTCGTCATGAACGCGCCCGGCGCCAACAGCTTGAGCGTCGCCGAGCTGGCGATGGGCCTCATCCTGTCAATGGCGCGAAATATTCCGGCGGCCGATGCGTCGATGAAAGCCTCCAAATGGGAGAAAGCCAAATTTGCAGGGACCGAAGTTCGGTCAAAGACCCTCGGGCTGGTCGGCCTGGGTCGCATCGGGCAGGAAGTCGCCGCGCGCGCGCACGCGTTCGAGATGAAGGTTATCGCGCACGACCCGTTTATTTCTGCAGAAATGGCCACGGCGCTCGACGTCGAGCTGGTATCGCTGGACGATTTGTGTGCGCAAGCCGACTACGTCTCTCTCCATCTGCCCGCTCTGCCCTCCACCAGGCACATCTTCAATGCGGAGCGGCTTGCGAAGTGCAAAAAGGGTGTCCGCATCGTCAATACCGCGCGCGGCGAGTTGATCGACGAGGCAGCCCTGGCCGACGCGATTGAAAAGGGACACGTGGCCGGAGCCGGCCTTGACGTCTTCGACGTCGAGCCGCCCAGGGACTGGCGGCTTGCGACGCTGACTCAGGTCGTCGCCACACCGCACATCGCAGCGTCGACCAAAGAGGCTCAGGAACAGGTAGGTACCGAGACGGCGGCGGCGCTGCGCGATTTTCTGAAGGAAGGCATCATCCGGAACGCCGTGAACTTCCCGTCGGTGTCGCAGGAGGAGTACAAGCGCCTGCGGCCGTACCTGACGCTCGCCAAGCATCTCGGAGTGGTGGTCGCGCAGATGGGCGAGGCGCGCATCAACGCCGTCGGCGTCCGCTATTACGGCGAGCTGGCGGAAGAAAACAACCAGCTGCTCGGCAGCGCGGTGCTCGAAGGTGTGTTCTGCGCTATCCTCTCGTCCGGCGGTGTAACGCCCGTCAACGCCCGCACGATTGCCGCGGAGCGCGGCATCGAGCTGATCGAATCGCGCAGCAGCCGTCCGCGGAACTACACGAGCCTCATCTCTGTAAAGTTACACACAGATGAAGGCGACCGCTGGGTTGAAGGCACCGTCTTCGCGAGCGGCAGCCTGCGCCTCGTGCTCGTCGATGGCGTCGACGTCGAAGCGCCGCTCGACGGCACGCTGCTCATCATCAAGAACAACGATCAGCCCGGCGTCATCGGCGACGTCGGCACGCTCCTCGGCCGCCATCGCGTGAACATCGCGAGCTTCGCGTTGGGCCGGGACCAGGCGTGCGTCGATTGCGCCATCGGCGTGGTCAATGTGGACGAACATCCCGGCAAGGGTTCCGCAGGGACGGTTACAGATGTGGTGCTCGCCGAAATTCGCGCCATCCCGAACATCCGTTCGGTCTGGCGGGTGCGACTGGAGAATGTTTCATGAATAGACGACTGCTGGTGACGCTCTTGACTCTTGCCCTGTGTGGATCGCCCCTCGTGATCGGGCAGTCGACCCAGAACACAACTCAATCGCACTGCGCCGCAGCCAAAGCCGCGGCGGGCTCGGAGCACGCGAGCCTCTACGGCCGATTTACCGACATCTGCAGCGAGACCGCCCAACCAGCGAGAGGGCAAGGGCGGCAGGGCGGCGGTGGGACGGGCGCGGGCCGTGGCGCGGCTCAGGCACCGCCGCCGCGGGAAGCCTGGCATCACGAACCAGCCAAGGTCTTCGACAACCTGTACTTCATCGGGACCAAAGTGCACAACGCGTGGGCGCTGCAAACCTCCGAAGGGCTCATCGTCATCGACTCGCTGTACGCCTACGCCGCAAAGGATGAGCAGATCGATGGCCTTCGGAAGATCGGTTTGAATCCGGCGACGATGAAGTACCTGATCATCAGTCACGGCCATGGCGATCATCATGGCGGCGCGAAGCTGCTGCAGGACGAGTTCGGGCCGCGTGTGGTGATGGGCGGGCCCGATTGGGATTTGGTGGCCAAGTCGCAGAACATACTTCCTCCCAAGAGGGACATCGTTGCGAGCGAGGGGCAGAAGATCACGCTCGGCGATACGACGGTGACGATTTACCTCACACCCGGACATACAGACGGCACACTGTCGCTCGTCATTCCGGTGAAAGACAACGGGCGTCCGCTTCTCATCGCCACGTGGGGTGGAACAGCGCTCAGTCGCGCAACCCCGCCGGCGAGCCTTCAGGCGTACGTGGATTCCGCAGTCAAGTATCGGGCGCTGCTCGCCAAACTCGGTGTCGAAGGCATGATCTCGAACCATAACGAGTTTGATAACGCCGTCACGAAGATCAGCAGGCTCGCTTCGCGAAAGGCGGGCGAGCCGCATCCATTCCTTTCCGGTCCGGAATCGGTGGGGCGCTACATGACGGTGGTCGAGGAAGTGGGACGCGCGGCCCTCGCAGTGCCGAGACCGTGACACACAATCTGAAGCCGTCCAACATCGACACGCATGTGTGCCGATTTGCCAATGTAGCCACATGTGGCTATATTTAGCGTATGAAATCGCTCGGGATTCGCGAGCTCAGAAACAACCTGAGCAGGTGTGTCCGTCGCGTGGAAGCAGGTGAGCGGATAGCGGTCACGGCTCACGGCCGCGTCATTGCTGAGCTGGGGCCACCCGCGGGCGGGGAGCCGGGGCGGGCGCGCACAAAGCTCGACGAGCTTATTGCAGCCGGCCTCGCGCGACCGCCGCTGGAGTCCGGGCGCTTGATCGATGACTGGCCGGATATCCGTCTGCCCAGGGGAACCGCACGGGATCTGATCGACAGTGACCGCGAAGAGAGCTCCTAGCGGCAAGCAGCGGCGTCGGCGACCGCCGTTGGCAGCGAAGGAGGAAGGCGCAGAGTTTGCGCGCGAGACGCCGGCCGTGCGCTATGTCGAGACCAGCGCGCTGCTGGCCGCTCTCCTGGAGCAGGATGCGTCCGCAATAAAAGAACTGGCCGCCGAAGGCCGCTATGTGACCTCCTCGCTGACGTTTGCCGAGGCCAGCCGGGCCATCGTTCGTGCCCGGATCCTGTTCCGGCTGACACCCGCGACAGAAGCCGCGACCATCGTGGCCCTTCGGAGGGTGAGAAGACGCTGCACCGTCTTGCCTGTTTCGGATGGTGTGCTGACCCGCGCGGGACGTCCCTTCCCCGTGGAGCCAGTCCGGACGCTCGATGCCGTGCATCTCGCGACACTCGAGCTGGTCGCTGATCCACCTCAGCTCACCACCATCATCACGCGCGACACGCGCATCCGCGCGAACGCCAAAGCACTTGGATGCCTGCTCGCCTGAGCCTTTGTGGATCTTCGAAATTCAGCCTTGGATCGTTTTTCCTGTCTGGTCACCAGATGGGAAGCGGGTGGTCCATCCGGTTCTACACATCAGCGACCGAGACGGGATCGCTAGCCGGGGGATGGCGCGAGTGTGGCGCAGCGGACCTCGCATCGCGTACGCGGCCGCAGGGCGACGAAAAGCTATCGCAGGACGAGTCTGATCTCCGCGCCGCTCGCGTCGCGGAGGAAGACGGCTTCGGGATCGATGGTGACGACGGTGTAGCGGCCGGCGACCGTGTCGCCGACGCCGGCGAGATAGAGCTGCCCATCACCTGAGATCACTGCCGTACGGCGCGCGCCCTCGGGCGTTCGCTTTTCCGTGACACCGGAAAGCCTCAGCGGCGGGAGCAATGGAGCGGCCGGAAGGGACGGCACGACGACCGCAGGTGCGGGCGATGAAACAAACCGCTCGCCTGCAGGCGCAGCGGACCGCTGGGCGCTGAAGCGGAAAGGATTTCGCGTCGACGGGCGCAGCGCGACAGCGTTGGTCCGCGAGCGCAGACGATCGGCCTGCGCGTTCAAGTCTTCCGCCGTGGGCTCGCGCATCACGGCGGGCCGCACGGTGGTCGCCGTCTCGGTTGGCACACCCGGATTCGGCGTCACGGCGAGCCACGTGGCCAGGACGCCGCCGCCGCCCCACCACAGCGCCTTCAATGTCGATTTCGTCATCACGACCGTTTCATCCTAGCATTGGGGCCGACGCCCGGTAAACCTGTGTTACTATCCGTCGTGCGCCCCGCAGGTTGCTCAGAAAGCATCCGCGATCGTTCCCAATCACATAAACATACTGTCGTTGTCATCCCTGCCCGCTACGCGTCCACCCGTTTTCCGGGAAAAGCACTGGAGGACATCGCGGGACGACCGATGATTGAGCACGTGTATCGCCGAGCCGCGTCCGCGCGGCACGTCGATGCGGTCATCGTCGCCACCGACGATGCGCGCATCTTCGACGCCGTTCAGAGGTTCGGCGGCGACGTGCGGCTGACTCGTTCGACGCACGCGACCGGCACCGACCGCATCGCAGAAGTGGCGGCCACGCTTGATTGCGACTTGATCGTGAACCTTCAGGGCGACGAGCCTCTCATCGAGCCCGCTGCCATTGACGAGGCGATCGAGCCCTTCAGAGATGACGCGGACCTCCAGATGGCCTCGCTCTGCCAGCGCTTTCACGAATCGGCAGACGCGCTCGATCCGCACGTCGTCAAGGTGGTCACCGATCGTCGCGGGTTCGCGCTCTACTTCTCGCGCGCGGCCATCCCCTTCCTTCGCGACGCGCACGCAGGCGACCACGCCGCGGGCCCCTTTAAACATATCGGCCTCTACGTCCAGCGGCGTGAGTTTCTGCTGAAAGTCGCCTCGCTCGAGCCCACGCCGCTCGAGCGCGCCGAAGCGCTCGAGCAGTTGCGGGTGCTCGAGCACGGTTTGTCGATCAGGATGGTTCAAACCCAGTACGATTCGATCGGCGTGGATACGCCGGAGGATCTGGAGCGAGTGCGCCGCCTGCTGACGGCGGAGGCTCGCGCGTAGGCCCACCTTCGCAGGCCTGGGCGAAAGAAGGCCTGCTACGGCGGGCAGGGAGCCCCCAACACGTATGTCGAACACTGAAACACGGCCGGTGAAATACATCTTTGTCACAGGTGGTGTGGTGTCTTCGCTTGGAAAAGGGCTCGCGGCGGCCTCAATCGGCGCCCTGCTCGAGGGACACGGGTATCGGGTCACGCTGCAGAAATTCGATCCATATATAAATGTCGATCCGGGCACGATGAGCCCGTACCAGCACGGCGAGGTGTACGTCACCGATGACGGGGCCGAGACGGACCTCGACCTGGGCCACTACGAGCGATTTACCAACACGAAGACGACGCGGAACCACAACTGGACGACCGGCAAGATTTATCAGTCGGTTATCCAGAAAGAGCGCCGGGGCGACTACCTGGGGCGCACGGTGCAGGTCATCCCGCACATCACGAACGAGATTAAGGAGGCCATTCGCGCGGTCTCCTCCGATGTCGACATCGTTCTGGTCGAAATCGGCGGCACCGTCGGCGACATCGAGAGCCTCCCCTTCCTCGAAGCCATCCGCCAGTTTCGTCAGGACGTCGGCCGCGAGCACACGCTGTACATTCACCTCACGCTCGTGCCGTTCATCGGCGCCGCCGGGGAGCTGAAGACGAAGCCGACGCAGCACAGCGTCCGCGATCTCCGGTCGATCGGCATCCAGCCCGATATCCTGCTCTGTCGAACGGATCGCTTCCTGGATGCGGATCTCAAGAAGAAGATCGCGTTGTTCTGTGACGTCGATCCCGAGGCTGTTATTACCGCCAAGGACGTTTCGACAATTTACGAAGTCCCGCTCGTGCTCGGCGCCGAAGGCCTCGACAGAATCGTGCTGAAGCATCTCGGCCTTCCGATGACCGAGAAACGCATGGAGTCGTGGGAAGCGCTGGTCGAACGGATCAAGAATCCGACAGACAAGGTCACCATTCACGTCGTGGGCAAGTACGTGGGGTACGAAGATTCCTACAAGAGCCTCAACGAGGCGCTCTACCACGGCGGCTTTCACCATCGCCTCAAGGTGGACATCAAGTGGGTCGAGGCCGAAGCGCTCGAGCAGGCCGACGGCGCGCAGCTCCTCGAAGGAGCAGACGGCATCCTCGTCCCTGGCGGATTTGGCACACGCGGCACACGCGGCATGATGAAAGCCGCCCAGATCGCCCGGGAGCAGGGCATCCCTTACTTCGGCATCTGCTATGGCTTTCAGTGGGCGGCCGTGGAGTACGCGCGCGGGGTCTGCGGGCTGACGGAGGCTGATTCAACCGAGTGCTCGCCCGACACCGAGCACAAGCTCATCTACAAGCTGCGCGATTTGCTCGGTGTCGACGACCTGGGCGGCACGATGCGGCTTGGCCAGTACGAGTGCCTGCTGGCGCCCGGCTCCCTGGGCGAGAAGATCTACGGCTCGACGAAGATTCTAGAGCGACATCGCCACCGCTACGAGTTCAATTGCCTGTACGAATCGACGCTGACCGACAAGGGCTTGCGCATCTCAGGCAAGTCTCCCGATGGAAAATTCGTTGAAATGATCGAGCTGCCGGGCCACCCGTGGTACGTGGCCGTGCAGTTTCATCCGGAATTCAAATCCAAGCCTCTTCGCCCGCATCCGCTGTTTGCCAGCTTCATCGAGGCCAGCCACCTGCACAAGACGTCGGCCACCACGCGGCCGGCAGAGGCCGGCATCGCCTGATGCCTGAGACAAAGCGCGTCACCGCCGGTTCGGTCGCGCTCGGCGGCGGCGCACCGTTCGTGCTGATTGCGGGTCCATGCGTTATAGAGAGTGGCGGGCACGCGTCGATGATCGCGGAATCGCTGTCGACGATCGCCCAGCGCTGCGGGGTGCCTCTGATTTTCAAGGCGTCGTACGACAAAGCCAACCGGACGTCTCTGAAATCTTTTCGCGGCCCAGGGATCGAAGAAGGGCTGCGAGTGCTGGACGACATCAAGAAACGGCTTGGCGTGGCGATCCTCACCGACATTCATGACGCGAATCAGGCCGCACCGGTCGCCGAAGTGGCGGACGTCCTCCAGATTCCGGCCTTTCTTTCGCGGCAGACCGACCTGCTGGTCGCGGCCGCGAGGACGGGCCGCACGATCAACATCAAGAAGGGGCAGTTCCTGGCGCCGTCCGATATGAAGCACGCGATTGCCAAGGTCACGGAATCGGGCAATGCCCAGGTATTCGTCACCGAGCGCGGCGTCACCTTCGGCTACCACAACCTCGTGGTCGATATGCGCGCGTTTCCGATGCTGCGATCGCTCGGCTATCCGGTGGTTTATGATGCAACACACAGCCTGCAGCTGCCCGGGGGCGGAGACGGCGTGACCGCGGGTCAGGCGGAGTACATCGAGCCGCTGGCGGCAGCGGCCGTCGCGGCCGGGGTGGACGGGCTGTTCGTGGAAGTGCACGACCATCCTGCGCGCGCGAAGAGCGACGGGCAGAACGCGCTGCCCCTCGAGCGCCTGGAACCGCTGCTCCGCCGGCTGATGCGCCTCGACGCGGTGACCCGCGAGGCGGAAGCGGAAGCTACACACCACTAAAGGGGGCAGACCCCTCTTTTATGACACGCATACCGACGACGACTGATCGGTCACTGGCGCGGCGCGTCCTGCAGATGGAAGCCGCGGCTATCACGGCGCTCATCGATCGCCTCGACGAGACTTTTGACCGGGCGGTGCGGATGCTCTTCGAGTGCCAGGGACGTGTCATCGTCACGGGCATGGGCAAGTCAGGCATCATCTGCCGGAAGATGGCCGCAACCCTGGCGAGCACCGGTACCTCCGCGTTCTTCCTGCACCCGGCGGAAGCGACGCATGGCGACCTCGGCGTCATTCAGCCCAACGACGTGCTGCTGGCCATCTCCCACAGTGGCGAGACGCAGGAGGTTCTCAGGCTGCTCGAAGCCATCCGCCGCATCGGGGCGCGCATCATCGCCATCACAGGGAACCCCTCGTCGACCCTCGCGCAAGCCGCCGACGTGGCGCTGGACTGTCAGGTCTCCGAAGAGGCCTGCCCCCTCAACCTCGTGCCGACCGCGAGCACGACCGCCGCGCTCGCGATGGGCGACGCGCTCTGCATGACGCTGCTGGTTGAGAAGGGGTTCCGCGAGGAAGACTTCGCCAAGATTCATCCGGGCGGCAAGCTCGGCAAGAAGCTGATGCGGGTCGATCAACTGATGCATGGCGGCGCCGACACGCCGATCGTTCGTACCGACACGCCGATGCGCGACGTTCTCTATGAGATTTCGAGCAAGACGCTGGGCATGACGTGCGTCGTCGATGACAAGGCACAGCTGGTGGGCATCATCACCGACGGGGATCTCCGGCGTTACATGGTCGACAACGCCCGTCTGCTCGACATGACGGCCGGCGATGTGATGACCCGCCGCCCCATCGTCATCGATCCTTCGACGCTCGCGGCTCAGGCGCTGCTGATTATGGAGCAGCGCAAGATTACGTCGCTCGTCGTCGGCGGCGATGCCCAGACGGTCGCCGGTGTCCTTCATCTGCACAACCTCTGGCGAACCGAGCTGTTTTGAGCGCTTATTATCCATTCCTCGCCGCGCTGCTGGCGTTCCTGCTCGGCTTGACCGTCGGAAAGGCATGGGAGCGGTACAAGCTGCGCGCGGGCCGCCTCATCGATCGGCGGCGGGTTCCCGAGTCCCTGCACTACATCGTCGGCCTCAATTTTCTCGTGACGAACCAGATCGACCTCGCTATCGAGGAGCTGAACAAGGCCGCAGAGACCCTCGGCGACGCCCTCGAAATCCATCTTCTGCTCGGCAGCCTGTATCGCGAAAAGGGACAGGTCGCGCGCGCGATCAACATCCATCAGAGCCTGCTGCAGCGGCCGCAATTGACGCGCCTCGAACAGGCGCACGTGCTGCTCTGCCTCGGCCTCGACTTCAAGCGCGGCGGGTTCGTGGACCGCGCGCTCGAAGCGTTCAACGAGGTACTCAGGCTCGATCCCAACAACCAATATGCCCTGCTGAACATCGAGAAACTGCACGAGGACCAACATCAATGGCAGGAAGCCTACGACGTGCGCCGAACCCTGGGTATCCAGGAGGGAGCCGAAGACGGCCGCAGCCAGCCGATCCTCGCATTTCTCGAGAACGAGATGGGACTCCAGGACGTTGCCCGCGGTGACTATGCGAACGCCATCGTACGCTTCAAGTCCGCGATCGAACTTGACGCCGGTGTCGTCCCCGCCTATCTCAATCTCGGCGACATCCATGCGCGAGAAGACAAAATGGCGCAGGCCGCCGGCGTCTGGGAGCGCGTCATCGATCACGCTCCCGAGCGTGCGTATCTCACGTTCGATCGTCTTTCGATGGCGTACGACAAACTCGGCGCGCCTGAGCGGTTCCTGCAGCTCTGCCGCAAGCTCATCGCCAGCAATCCTCAGGACTGGCGCGCGAGGCTCGCGCTGGCCCGGTACCTCGAGAACCGAGACGATCCCAGGGGATCCCTCGAGCTGCTGTTCGAGGCGCTCGTCCATAACCCGCACGCCCTGAACGTGCATCAGGCCATCTGGCAGGTGCTCGCCCGGCTCGAATTCGAGCGCGCGCTCGTGCAGCGTTATGTGGAGCTGACGCGCCACGCTGTGTTCTATATGGATCCCCACATCTGCATGCGCTGTCGGTATCGCAGCACCGAGCTTCTCTGGCAGTGCCCGCACTGCCACGAGTGGAACACATTCGTGGAAGACCGGATCGCACCCGCACAGGAGCCTGAAGAGCTGGGGGTCTAGGTGGTCGATGGTCGATAGTCCAGCGTCGAGTCCGGACCGCAAAGCTCAACTCCGACCGAAGCGCTCCACCGGGCGACTGGGTCCGGCACCTACGGCCTGAAATGGTGAATCGCGATCAGCAGCTCGTCGACCTGGTGATCGGTGGCGAGCATCGTGCCGCCTGTCACGATCACGAAATTGGCGCGCTGCGCCTTCTCCTCCGCCGGCATCTGTGCAGCCATGCGCTGCCGAGCCTCCTCTTCTGAAATGTTGTCCCGCTCGAGCACTCTCTGCAGTTGCTGCTCCGGCGAGCAGACGGTGACTGCCACAAAGTCGAAATCCTTTTCGCGATTTGTCTCGTACAGCAGAGGCACCGAGGCAATCCCCATCGGACGGTCGAGCGTCTCGTACCACGTGCGGATGGTCTCGTAAACGACCGGATGGATCAGGGCTTCGAGCTGCAGCCGGCTCTCGGCATCCCTGAAGACCTTGACCGCGAGAAGGGTGCGATGAATGCTGCCATCCGGTTTCAGGAAGACGCTGCCGAACCGTGCCGCGATGGCGTTGGTCGTGGGAGTTCCGGGTCCAAGCGCTTCGTGCACCACGTCGTCGGCGTCGATCGTGGGGACGCCGCGGTCGCGAAGCTTCGCGAGCACGTAGCTCTTACCTGTCGCAATCCCGCCGGTCAGCGCCACTCTCAACATGTGATCACGGTCCGGCTGAAGCCGAACACGACGTACTATTGACCATGGACCAAGCGAAGCTCCGCGGCCTTTAACGTGTTCGCCATGAGCATGGCAATCGTCAGTGGACCGACGCCGCCAGGCACAGGTGTGAGCGCGCCGGCGACCTCGGCCACTTCCGGGTGCACGTCGCCGACCAACACCGAGCCTTTTCGTTCGAACAGCCCGCGGCGCGCGTGGCCTTCCGGAAACACCTCTTTCGCCACGCGCGCGTCGGTCACCAGGCTGATGCCGACGTCGACGACCGTTGCCCCAGGCTTGACGAACGACCGCCGCACGAATCCCGGGCGGCCCAGCGCGGCAATCAGGATGTCGGCGCTCGCGGCGATTCCGGGCAGGTCCTGCGTGCGCGAATGACAGATCGTGACCGTCGCGTGAAGATGCAGCAGGAGCAGCGAGACGGGCTTCCCCACGATATCGCTGCGGCCGATGACGACCGCGTGGGTGCCGGCGATGTCGATGCCGCTGCGCTTCAGCACCTCGACAATTCCGTTCGGCGTACACGCCACGAGGTCGGCGCGATTCTGCACGAGCCGGCCGGCATTGAGCGGCGTCACGCCGTCGACGTCCTTGGCCGGGTCGATGGCATCGAATACCTGCTGCAGCGCGGCCGGGCCAAGGCGCTCCGGCAGCGGCGCCTGCACGAGGATGCCGTCGGTCGCCGGATCGGCATTCAGCGTGTGCACGAGCGAAAGAATTTCACCGAGCGACGCCGATGCGGGGAGATGGGACAATGCGGCCCGCATCCCCTCGTCGGCAGCCGACCTGAGTTTGCTGTTGACGTAGATCTGCGAGTCCGCCTTGTCGCCCACCAGCACGATGCTCAGCCCCGGCTGCCGCCCCGCGCGCCTGGCGAAGGCGGTCGCGCGCGCCGACAATTCGCGTCGAATCTGAACGGCGATGGCGGCCCCGTCGAGGATTCGCGCAGACATCGATCTATTTAGCGGCCTGCTCGAGCTCTTTCAGCGTCGCCGAACTGCCCAGCACAATGACATGATCGCCGGCGTTGAGCAGCGTATCCGGCGGCGGGTTGAATTCCATGCGGCCGTGAGCGTGTTGAATTCCCACGACGACCACGTTGAGTTTATCGCGCGGGATCGCTGCCGACAGCGGCTTCCCTGCGAGGGGGGAATCGCTTTCGATGCCGATTTCTTCGAGCGAGAGCTCGAGATTGTCGGAGCTCGTCGCGATTTCGACGAAGTCGACGACCGCCGGGCGCAGGGCCGTCTGCGCGATCTGGATCGCGCCGATACGATAGGGGGAAATCACGCGATCGGCGCCCGCCTTCTTGAGCTTCTGGGCCGAGTCTTCTCCCTCTGCGCGGGCGATGATGAAGAGATCGGCCTTCATCACACGCGCCGTGAGCACCGCGTACACGTTCTCCGCGTCAGTGCCAACTGCGGCGACGAGGCCGCGCGCGCGTTCGATGCCCAGGCGGGTGAGCGTGTCCTCACGGCTCGCGTCGCCCTCGACGGCGAGATGACCATGGGCCGTTGCGTCCCGCACACGTTCGGCGCTGCGATCGACGATCACGAACGGCGTCTTCTGGCGCTTGAACTCGGTCGCGACGATCGACCCGATGCGGCCGTAGCCGCAAATCACGTAGTGATCGGAGAGGCTGTTGATCATGCGCGTGTACCGCCAGTGCTCAAGGTAACCTGACCAGCCGCCTTCGACGACGACCGTCGCGAACGCGGAAAACGTATACAGCGCGGTGCTGACGCCGACGAGCACGACCGCCAGCGTAAACGCCTGGCCGGCGAACGACAGCGGGTGCACCTCGCGATACCCGACCGTCGCCACCGTCGTCACCGTCATGTAAAACGCGTCCCAGGGTTCCCATCCTTCGATGAGGACGTATCCGAGGGTCCCTCCTGCGAGTACCAACCCCAGCATGATGAGTGGCGCAAGGAGTCGTGGTTTCATTCTATTCGCAGCACCCGCAGATAGTCGCGCACGCGCGCTTCAGGATCGCCTGTCGAAAGCAGATCGGAGATGACGGCCACCGACGCGGCCCCTGCCAACACAACGTCGTGCACGCGCTCAAGGGTGATCCCGCCGATCGCCACAATTGGCATGTCACCGCCCGCCGCACGCAGAATGGCTGCCGCCTCGGCGATGGCTGGTGTGCCGACGTCGCGATATCCGGTGTCCTTGGTCGGCGTGCCAAAGACTGGGCCGACCGCAACGTAGTCCACCGGCTGGCTCGATGCGGCGCGCACCTGATCGGCCGAATGCGTCGAGATACCGACGAGGGCTGACCCGCCCATGATCCGGCGCGCAGCCGCAGGCTCGAGGTCGTCCTGCCCTACGTGCACCCCGTCGGCCCCCGACAGACATGCGAGGTCGGCCCGGTCGTTCACGATCACGACCGCGCCGACTGCATGCGCACGGCCGACGACATCCTCACAGATAGCGAGGAACGCGCGGCTCGAAGCGTGTTTGCAGCGAATCTGGATGAATCGGGCGCCGCCCGCCAGGTATGCGTCGGCGAGCGCAGCCATCGTCCACCCCGACCGACGGGCCGCCTCCTCGTCGATGATGGCGTTGAGAGGAGAAACGATCAGACCGCCTCGGCGAGGTTCTTCTTTTCCGGGGCGCTCACCGGTGCGAAGCGCTCCATGAACTTCGTGCTCAGCCGCCCCGCCAGGAAGTCGGGGTCGTTGAGGATGCGGAGATGCATCGGAATGGTCGTCTTCACGCCTTCGACGACCGACATCTCCAGCGCGCGCTTCATGCGGACGACCGCCTCGTGGCGATCCCGTCCGTAGGAAATCACCTTGGCAATCATCGAGTCGTAGTAGGGAGAAATGGTGCAATCCGAGTGGGCCGCGGTGTCGACGCGAATGCCGGGTCCCCCGCCCAGGCTGAACACGCTGATGTGTCCGGGCGACGGCACGAACGTGTCAGGATCTTCAGCATTTACGCGGCATTCGATGGCGTGTCCGTTGAAGGTGATCTCCCCCTGCCGGACCGATAGTCGCTCGCCGGCCGCAATCCGAATCTGTTCCTTGACGATGTCGATGCCCGTCACGAACTCGGTCACCGGGTGCTCCACCTG
>JANNJO010000470.1:0-2105 GCA_031395755.1 Acidobacteriota bacterium | reverse complement strand
CAGGCTCGTGTCGTAGTCGAGCTCCGTGCCCTGGAGCAGGGCATAGCTCTTGGGATCGACGAAAATCCGAGCCTCGCCGGGACCCACGAAGACTCCGTCCGTCGCGCGGGGCTCATGCTCCCAGGCAAAGGTATATTCATAGCCCGAACAGCCGCCCGCCTTGATCCCCACACGCAGGCCGCCGCCGTCCAAGCCGTTTTTAGCCAGCATTTTATGGATTTGGGTCGCGGCGTTCTGGCTGATGGTGATCATTGGTTATATGGGTTGGCTATCTCCGACCTATTTAGTCCTAGATTAACACCAGCCGCCTTGTCGGTCAAATATGAACAGTGTGCGTCTTGACCGGTCGAGAGGCCAACCCGTATACTCCTGTTAAATGTTCGCGCGCACGACCAGCAGACCGGCCACTCGAAAGCGGGTTCCGACTACGGGGACCAGCAGAGTCGGTGGTGTGTGTGCGCTCGGCGCTTAACCAACCAGCAACCGAGCTTCAGAAACCCGCCGACGCTTGAGAGCCGGCGGGTTTTTTTTTGCCCGCCTGCGCGCGTTCCCCGCTTCGGCGCGGCAAGCCCTTGGGGTCGGCACTTCAGGAAGGAGTCAGTCGTGGTTTCCCGCAGAGTGGACGTCGGTATCCTCGGCGCAACGGGTATGGTAGGGCAGCAGTTCATCATCCAGCTCGCCAATCATCCCTGGTTCCGCATCGCATGGCTCGGCGCCAGCGAGCGATCCGAAGGCAAGACGTATCGTGATCTGGCATGGCGGCTTTCCGCTCCGCGTCCGGCCGAAGTGGACGACATGGTCGTGGAAGCGGCGAAGCCTGGCCGCGCGCCGCGCGTGATGTTCTCCGGCCTCGATTCCAAGGTCGCGGGCGACATCGAGGCGGCATTCGCCGCCGCAGGCCACTTCGTCGTCTCGAACGCGCGCAACTACCGAATGGAGCAGTTCGTGCCGTTGCTCGTTCCTGAGGTGAACCCCGACCACCTGAAGCTCATTCCCCTGCAGCAGCAGGACAAGGGGTGGAAGGGCGCGATCGTGACCAATCCCAACTGCGCGACCGTTCCGTTGGTCATGGCGCTCGCGGCGGCACGCCAGTTCGAGCCCGCCCGTGTGATGGTCTCGACGATGCAGGCGGTGTCGGGAGCGGGATATCCGGGCGTGCCCTCGCTGGACATCCTGGGCAACCTGATTCCGTTCATCGACGGCGAAGAGGAAAAGATCCAGACCGAGTCGCTGAAGATCATGGGAACACTCCAGACCGATCGCGTCCTGCCACATCCGATGGTGGTGAGTGCGCAGACCACGCGCGTCCCGGTGATTAACGGCCATACGGAAACGATCAGCGTGCAGTTCAGCAAGAAGCCGTCCATCGAGGAGCTCAAAGCCACGTTCCGCGGCTTCACTGGAAAGCCGCAGCAACTCGGCTGCCCGTCAGCGCCGACACAGCCCCTGCAGCTGATGGACGAGGCGAATCGTCCGCAGCCCCGTCTCGACGTCGAGCGAGAAGGGGGAATGGCGGTGTTCATCGGCCGTGTGAGACCGTGCCCGGTTTTCGATTACAAGTTCGTGGCGTTGGGGCACAATACCGTCCGCGGCGCCGCCGGCGCAGCCGTGCTGAACGCGGAACTGATGCTGGCGGAGAAACTGCTGGACTAACGATGCGTCTTTTGCTCGTCGGGTACGGAAGAATGGGCAAGGTCGTCGAGCGCCTGGCGCCTGAGTACGGGTTCCAGGTCGTCGGCCGGCTTGACGATACGAACAACATCGCCGGCGCGGGCATCCCGTCAGCCCCGGATGCCGATGTGGCGATCGAGTTTTCGATTCCCGCTGCCGTCGCCGACAATCTTCCCAAGCTCGCCGCCAGGCGGATGAACGTGGTCATCGGGACGACCGGTTGGCACGAGCACGAGGGGGAGATGCGGAAGATTGCGATCGAGGCGGGCATCGGTGTGGTCGCCGCATCGAACTTCTCGCTCGGCGTCGCCCTGTTTCAGAGCCTCGCGGAGCAAGCAGCGAAAATGTTCGCCCCGTATCCGCAGTACGGCGCGTGGATTCACGAGATCCATCATTCGGCGAAGAAGGATGCGCCGTCGGGCACCGCCATCACG
>JANNJO010000448.1:0-5652 GCA_031395755.1 Acidobacteriota bacterium | reverse complement strand
CAGAGGAGCGAAGAAGAGCCGAGGGCTGCATCGAGGGCGACGTCCACCGTGTAAGAAAACGTGACGCCGTCATTGGGCAGAATCTGCCCGCTCGATCCGCCGATAGCCGCGAGGTCGCAGCTGACCGTATAACTTTGCGAGAGCGGGTTGAAACCCGGAAAGATGGTGCCGCTCAGCAACACCGGTTGACCGGGGCTCGCGGGATTCGGAGCGCTGGCCGCGCTCGAGTGCGGCGGAGTCGGATCCGAACTAAACGTGGCCGCAACGCTGACGTTATCGATGGCGAGGCCATCATCGGAACCTGCCGTGTCGCTGTCGCTCCATCGAATCCAGATGGACGTACCGGGATTGACGGACAGGTCGGTCAAGGCGGCGCTGATGACGCTTCTGCAGGCGCCGGCATTCCCATCGGTCGCGCCTGCCGCGTTCAGGCACGCATTTCCCGGGGATGCGAAGTCGAGAGCCGGAAACAGCGTGAACGCACCGGCCGTGGTCACGTCCGACGCCGTCGTGCTGTAAGCGAACGTGAGACGATCCCCGGTCGTCGTCGCGCCACCGCGGCGCCACATCTCGCCATCGAAAGAGATCGCGAGCGCCGTGATGGGGCCGGAGCCGAGATTGGTGAATCGCGCGCCGTAAAACGCGGCAGTCACGCTGCCGCTGCCGACGCTGCCGATGGCGCGTTCGCTGCTGGCGGCGGCGCCGAAGCTATAGGCATTGCCTGAGTTGCTCGATCCGGTGCCGACGGCATACCTGCCATCCGCCGCAGTTCCTCCTCCGAGCTCCCTCAGATACCAACCGGCCGGAAGCGAATCGAACCCTCCGGCACCCGCGTTCACCAGCGAGTCGAAGCTCTGAACGATCGGGATCGCGTTGAGAATGGGCACCTCTCCTGAGCCGGACAACCCGTCTCCCTGGATAGAAGAACTCATCGCGAACAACGCGATAGACAGAAGGACATAAATGCGGTGCTTCACGTGATTGACCTCTCGACCGGCAGAATACAAGATCGAATCGACGGCCGCATAACATTTCGTGCGTCGCGCTTTCCGGAAACAAGCGCCGCTTCGTACGCGGTGCATACGTCGAGGAAGATGCGGTCCCACGACATCAGGTCCTTCGCGCGCGATCGAGCCGCCGCGCCCATGGCCTCGCGGCGCTCGCGATTTCGCACGAGCGTGCGTACCCCCTGGATGAACGCGGCGCGATCGGCCGCCACTATCGCCGTTCGGCCAGGCCCCACCATGAACCTCGGCCCGCCGCTCGCCATCGCCACCACCGGAACGCCGGATGCCATGGCTTCGAGGACGACGTTGCCAACGGTGTCCGTCTCCGAAGGAAACGCGATGGAACCATCGTGGACGAGGCGTGTCTCCGGCCCTGCATGCACGGACAGCAAAGGGATGTTGCGCTTCTTCGCGCACGCCTCGATGGCGGCCGTCGTCCGCGCGACGCCGTTGGCTTCGTGATAGGAATCTGAGAACAGCGCAATCCTCGGCATGTTCATGGGTACCTCACAGGGTCCGCTCCCGTCGCCGTGTTGGTGAGCGTCACGGTGGCCTCGGGCACCACGGCATTGCTTGTATCCCGAACGGTGCCGAGCACCGTCGCTGTCTCGAACTGTGCGGATACCGTGCCTGTCAGCACGGCGATGAATACGATAATGGCCAGGCTTACGACCTTCTTCATGACTCGTCCTCCTGCCAGTTGTTGTAACAGCGGGGCGTGACCGCGCGATGAACGGCGCGCAATGATTGCGTAACGTACGCGCCTGAAAAGTGTTATAACGCCTCACAACCTGGAGGAGAGAAGATGGCTTATCTGCTGCTTATGCTCGCGTTGCTGCTCGCCGGCGTGCCCAATGCCTCGGCCCAGGCGGTGTCCGGAACGCTCCTCGGGACGATCACCGATACAGAAGGCCTTCCCGTTCCCGGCGCCTCGGTCACGATCACCGAGGTCAACACCAACATTCGATCGGACGTGGCCACCAACGCCAACGGCAACTTCGTGTTCTCCAGCCTCCGAAACGGCGTGTACCGCGTCGAAGCGGAGTTATCAGGATTCAGGAAGGCCGCGCGCGAAGGTGTCGAGGTTCAGGTGAACACCACGATCCGCGTGGATCTCAGGCTGACGGTCGGCGCCGTCGCGGAGACCATTACCGTGGTCGGCGAACCGCCGCTCCTGCAGACCGACCGGACCGACACCGGTCGAATCATCGACAAAATCCTGCTTCAGGAAGTGCCGCTCGCGTGGAATCGCAATTTCCAGGGCGCGCTCGTCACCGTGCCCGGTACCACGCGCCCGCACCGCGTACATTCGGAGTTCTTCAACGCCCAGGACAGCCTGGCGGTCGAAGTGAACGGACAGTCGCGCCTCGCCAACAACGTGATGCTCGACGGCACAGACAACAACCACAAGACCGGACTGCTCACCGTGCTGATTCCCTACGCGGACGCCATCGAGGCCGTCAGTGTGACGACGAGCAACTACGACGCGGAGTTCGGGCGCGCGGGCGGCGCCGTGACGGCCGTGACGCTCAAGTCGGGCACCAACCAGTTCAAAGGCAGCGCCAGCCTCGGCGGCTACACCGACGCGACCGTGGCCAGGAATTTCTTCAGCCGCACAAAAGCGCCGACCCAGATCGTGAGCTACGGTTTCACGCTTGGCGGCCCGATCGTCCGGAACAGAACGTTCTTCTTCGGCGACTACCAGCGGGCCAGCGACAACGCGGGCCGCGTGCAGCGCTCGGTTATTCCGCCCACGGAGTTTAGGAACGGCGACTTCAGCCGCGCGTCGACGATCGTCTACAACCCGCTCACGGGCAATCCGGACGGCACGGGACGCCAGCCCTTTCCGGGCAACGTCATTCCGGCGTCGATGATCAGCCCACACGCACGGCGGATTCTCGCGTTCATTCCCGAGCCGAACCTCCCGGGCGTCGCCCTCGGCCAAATCAACTACCAGTTCCCGTATCAACGGAAGAAAACAACCGACGCCTTCGACGTCAAGATCAACCATCAGCTGTCGTCCAGCGACGGGCTCTCGGGACGCTTCAGCTATCAGCGACCGGAGATCTCCGATCCCGGAATCTACGGGATTTACGGCGGCGGCGGGAAAGACTTCGCGGGCACGGGCACGAACCTGACGATCAGCACCGGCGCGACGTGGACGCGCACCTGGGGCAGTACGCTCGTTCAGGAAGTGCGCGGCGGGGTGAGCTATTACCACAACCAGGCATTCACCGATGCCGGCCTTGCGAAGACGTCTGATGAAATCGGCATCAGGGGCGTGAACATCAACGACTTCTCCGCCGGCATCACGAGCATCTTCATCACTGGATACAACGACCCGGTCATCGGCTTCTCCGCCAGCCTGCCGTGGGACCGCTCGGAGCGCACGACCGAGGTCTCGACCGTCCTCACCAAGCTGCTGGGCAACCACACGGTCAAGTGGGGTGGAAATCTGCGGCACAACCGGGATTTTCTTCTTCAGGTGCAGGACCGGCGCGGCCCGCGAGGGGGATTCGATTTCAACGGAGCGCAGACGGCCACTCCTGCCGATAGTGCGGCGCTGAACGGCTTCGCCAACTCGTTTGCCAGCTTCCTGCTCGACGTGCCGAGCCGCGTCGGCCGCGACCTCACGGTGGTTGACCCCGGCACGCGCCACTGGGCCGTCTTCAGCTTCATCCACGACAAGTGGCAGGTGGCGCCGAACATCACGATCGACCTCGGCCTGCGCCACGAGTACTACACGCCGCTCGTCGGGCTCGCGGGCAAGGGGGGGCTGGCCAACTACGATCCGGCGACCAACTCCATTCTCGTGGCCGGCTACGGAGACAATCCGGCCAATCTCGGCGTGAAGAAACACTGGAAGAACTTCGTGCCGCGGACCGGCCTCTCGTATCGCATGACGGAGACCTCGGTCCTGCGCGCCGGCTACGGCATCAGCACGATTCCCTTCCCGGACAACAGCTACGCGTTCAACTTCCCCGTCAAGCAGAACAACGATTTCAACGCGCCCAACACCTTTGCCGCGGCGCCCGTGCGAATGGCCGACGGATTCCCGGCGCCGATTCTGGCCGACATTCCAGCCAACGGCATCATCCCGGCCAACACGGCGCTGCTCAGGAGCCAGCGGTACTTCGCCATCCCCAGCGATCTGCACGAGGGACGGCTCCAGTCGTGGAACGTGGCGTATCAGCGCCAGTTGCCGGGGGGGTTCACGGCCGAAGCCGCCTACGTCGGCAATCGCGGGAACGTCGTGAACACGATCAATTTGAACGCGGGAATGGTGCTCGGCGCCGACAATGCCGGCCGGCCGCAGTTCGGTCCCTTCGGGCGCACGGCGGAGACGACCGGGTGGATGCGATCGAACACGACGTACCACTCTCTGCAGACGAAGTTTGACAAACGCTTTTCGCAGGGCTTTCTCATGACGACGTCGTACACGCTTGGCCGATCGATCAACTACTGGCAGGGCGACAGCAACGGCGGCATCACCACGCCGGCGGATCCCGAGCGCAGCCGCGGCCGGGCCGAATACGATCGGCTGCACAACTATGTCCAGAGCTTTGTGTACCAGCTGCCTGTCGGACCAGAGGGCCGTTGGCTGCGGAACGGCATCGGGAGCTGGATCCTCGGCGGATGGCAGCTCTCGGGCATCTTCTCCGCGCAGTCCGGACAGCCGATCAACTTCACGGCCAATGCGGCCACGCTGCGCGCGCCGGGCAATACGCAACGACCCAATGTGAGCGGGACTCCGAAAGTGGCTGGTGGCATCGGCGCCAACAATCAGTGGTTCGAGACGTCGGTCTTCTCGTTCCCAGACCCCAACACCTTCGGCAGCGCAGGACGCAACGATCTGCTTGATGGTCCCGCGTTCATTCAGCTCGACGCGAGCCTCGCGAAATGGTTCAGGTTCAGCGGCGATACGAGGGCGGAGTTCCGCATCGATGCGTTCAACGCCACCAATCGGCCGCAGTTCGATCGGCCCAATGGGGAGCTCGGCAATGCGCGGTTCGGGCAGATCACGACGACGCAGGCGAATACGGATCGCGTCGTGCAGTTCGGGCTGCGCCTGGTGTTTTAGCGGCAGGGCGCGGGTCCCGGCCAAATGACCTAAAACAGTTTGGCGAAAAGTTTACAAATGTGACGTACGAAGTACGCCAACATCCGCATCCATGATCTTCACAAAACGGTTTGCCGCCCAGGGGCAGACGCGGCAGTTCACGGTTGAGCAGGCCCGCTCCGGCTGGGTTGCGCGCGAGCAGCATGATTGTTCGACCCGCACGAGCCTCATTCGCGATTGGGGCCACGTGGAGGCGACCATCGCGCTCTTCGAGCTAAAGGCGTCGGCCCTGCGAAACGAGGGTTGGGCCGAGATCTCGACGAACGCTTGAGAGCTCCGCAGCGATCCGGTACCCCGCATATAACGGCGAGAGGCCGCTCCTCCAGCGGTGGCGGCGCGCGTGCTCCCGGGCAGCCCGCCCCATCGCGGTGCGTCGAAGTTCTGTTCTAATCAGCGACGCTGTTTCCACAATCAGATCCGCGGTGGACCGGCAGATCACTCCACTCCACTCGGAGACCCGCTCCCGGGCGCTGCCGTTGCCCATCACGACGGCACCGAGTCCGGACGCCTGCGCCTCGAGCACGG
>JANNJO010000289.1:0-15789 GCA_031395755.1 Acidobacteriota bacterium | reverse complement strand
GGGTGGCACCCCACTTTCCGGGCGGACACCCCCACTCGACCTTCACCGGCGTTGTGGGCGTCGGGCCGGCCGCCACGCCGCACTGGTTCAAGGAAGTGCCGCAGACGGTCAGCTACTACGTGGTGAAGGTCTTGAAGCCGTAGAGACGGCCGCCTCGATGTCCCCGGTCACGGCATCCATCGGGCGGTTGCCGTCGAGGATGGTGACCGCGGAGCGGCGGCGGTAGTAGTCCAGAACCGGTTCGGTGTCCCTGGAGTAGACGGCCAGGCGCTCCCTGATGACGAACGCCTCGTCGTCGGCGCGCCCGCGGCCCGAGAGCCGGCGGATGACTTCGTCGACGTGGACGACCAGGGCGATGACGCTGACGCCCCCGCGATCGGCGAGCAGCGCGTCGAGCGCGGCGGCTTGAGGGATGGTGCGCGGGAAGCCATCGAGCACGCAGCCGTTGAGGGTGTCGGCTTGCTCGAGGCGCTCGCCCACGAGGGAGATCATCTGATCGTCGCCGACCAGCGCGCCGCGCTCCAGCGTGTCGCGGACGAGCTCGCCGATGCGCGACCGATCCTGGATGGCCGCCCGCAACATGTCACCCGTCGAAATCTTGGGCACATGGTAGCGCTGGGCGAGGCGGTCGGCCTGCGTGCCCTTCCCGGCTCCCGGCGGGCCAAACAACACCAGATTCAATGGACCTTCCCGTGTTCCGACTTCAGTAATTACTCATGATAATAAAATACCGGCGTCATGCTTCACGATCTCCGCCACATCCGTGCGTTCCTCACGCTGGCGCGGGCGGGCAGCTTCACGCGCGCCGCCGCCGAGCTCCACAGGGCGCAGCCGACGCTGACCGTGCAGATCCAGCAGCTCGAGCGCATTCTCCCTGGAACAAGTCGTCCAGAACTAAGTCACCCTCTTGGCCTTTCCGTTGCAAGGCAGCCCGAGGAGGTTACGAATGACGATGTCCGCGTTTTTACGCCTGTTTATGGTCCTTCTGGCCGTGATCGCGCTGCCAGGCTGCGAGGTCATCGGGGGGATCTTCAAGGCCGGCATGCTCGTAGGGATCCTTGTCGTGGTGTTCGTGCTGGCACTGGTGTTCTTTCTCGTCAGGAAGATGCGACCCCGCGTGTAGCTTGCTATAGTAGAACCAGCCCGATGAAAGCTGGTTCCTTTGCGGCGTTAGCCTCCGTTCTCGTGCTGGCTGCGGCGTCTTCCGCCGCAGCCCAGCAGGTGTTGCCGCACGCGCAGCCCCAGCCGCCGGCGCCGGCAGCGCTGTCGGTCCCGGATCCGTTCGCCGCGCGGCCCGGCGACCGCGATCTGTATCAATCGCTCGATCGATCCGATCGCTTTCAACAGATCTCTCGCCGCCATCCCGGCCCAGCGGTCATCTTTCATCCTGGGCTGTATATTCCGGGACCGTATTACGTTCCTGTCGCAGGTCTGCCGGGGTTCCAGCCGTCTGTCGCGCTGCCGCCGAGCGTGGTGATGGCACGGGGTGGCTTGACGATCGAGACGCTGCCCGACGTGGCGCAGGTTTACGTCGACGGCTTCTACGTGGGGCTGGCTCAGGAATTCGGACTTCGTGGCCGTGCGCTCGATCTCACAGCGGGCGCGCATCGCGTCGAACTGCGCGCGCCCGGTTACGAGACGCTCAGCTTCAACGTCCTGATCGCGCCGAACGAAACTCTCCGTTACCGCGGTGATATGCAGGCGCTCTCGTCGAACCCGGCTGTCAGCGTCGTGCCGTCGCAGCCGCCCACGGCGAAAAACTTTTACGTCATCCCGAACTGCTATGCCGGCGACAAACCGCCGACGGCAGCGCTACCGCCCGGCTGCGATCTGAAAAAGCTCCGCACGAGATAAGCCTTCGTGGATCTTCGTGTTTCACTCCCGCAACTTAAAGCTGAACAGCGCGCTGCCTGCCGCGACCGTCACGTGCTGTTTCCCGTTCACTGAGTACGTCATCGGGCCCGAACGGATGGCCGAGCCGAGCTGCGTCTTCCACAACAGGTTTCCCGTTCGCGCGTCGAGCGCGTAGAAATAGCCCTCGCCGCCGCCGCTGAACAGCACATTTGATGCGGTCGTGAGCACACCCGCCCATGTGAGCTCGCTCATCTTGTATTCCCACTTGAGCGCGCCGGTGTGGGGATCGATCGCACGCACCGCGCCGTAACCTTCCTCAGGTTTTGCCCAGCTGTACCCGCCCTGCCCCGACCTAATCCCGGGCACCGGCGCTCTCGGGCCGCCGCCGACGAATCGGCGTCCTTCGACATACTCCGCCTTGTCTCTGACGTAGAGACTGCTGTAGTTCGCCCACGTCGGGATGTAGAACAAACCGGTGCGCGGGCTGTACGACGGTGAGTACCAGTTCGTTCCGCCCTGATTCCCCGGAAAGATCAGCGTGCCAGGCGGCGCGCTTGGCGCTTTGCCGGCGATGCGAGTGGGACGGCCGGATTTCGGATCGAGTCCCGATGCCCAGTTCACCTCGACGAACGGCTTGCCCGACAGGAACTGTCCCGTGGCGCGGTCGAGCACGTAGAAGTAACCATTTCGATTCGCGAAATACATCAGCTTCCGCGGCTGCCCCTGCCACGTCGCGTCCGCAAGCACCGGAATCTGTACGGCGTCGTAGTCGAACTCGTCATGCGGGGAGAACTGGAAATGCCATTTCAGTTTTCCCGTGTCGGCGTCGAGCGCCACGACGCTGTTGCTGTAGAGGTTGTCGCCTTCGCGGTTGTCGCCGTTCCAGTCGGGACCCGGATTGCCGACGCCCCAGTACGTGAGGTTCAGCTCCGGATCGTAGGAGCCCGTCAGCCAGATCGACGCGCCGCCGGTTTTCCACGAATCGCCCTGCCAGCTGTTGAAGCCGGGTTCTCCGGGACCCGGCACGAGGTTGAAGCGCCAGGCTTCGTTGCCTGTGGCGACGTCGAACGCCGCAAGGAACCCGCGAATGCCGAACTCGCCGCCGGCGGGGCCCATGATGACCTTGTCCTTCACGACGAGCGGCGCCGACGCAAACGCGTAGCCCGCTTCCGGCCTGACGACGGTCTTGTCCCAGAGCAGCTTTCCGGTTTTCGCATCCACGGCCACCATGTGACCGTCGATTGTCCCCATGAACAGCCGGTCGCCGTGAATGGCCACGCCGCGATTGAGGCGGCCGCAGCATGGCCGGGCCTGGAGCGACGGATTGTATGAGTACGTCCAGAACGGGCGGCCTGTGACCGCATCGAGGGCGATGATGTCGTTGGGCGGCTGGACGATGTACATGATCCCGTCCACCACCAGCGGGGTCACTTCGAAGCGCGTGCTGGTCGGCTCCCGCGAGTTCAGCTGATAGATCCAGGCCGACTCCAGGTTCCTGACGTTGTCCGGTGTCACCTGCGTGAGCTCGCTGTGACGCTGACTGAAGTAGCCACCGGAATACGACAGCCAGTTGTGCGGCTCCTGCGCCGCGCGCACCAGCCGATCGAATGACACCTGCGCCTGCAGCGAAACGGCGGCGACGAGCAGCACGAATAAAAGGGTCAGGCCTTTTTTTTGTACCTTCATTGGACACCTCCGCCCTGCAAGGACACCAGATAACTCACCAGGTCGGTGATCTCCTGGCTGCTGAGTTTGTCGCGATACGACGGCATCGGCGACTTGTCGATGAATGTGAACTCTCGAAGGTCCGCGCGCGCGAGCGAGCGCAGCTGCTCCTTGGAATCGAGTAACTGCACGGTGAAGATGTCCTGATTCAACAGTCGCCCGGTGATGGTTGCGCCTTCTCGCGTCACGACCCTGACGAAGCGGTTGCTCGGGACGATCATGAAATCAGGATCGACAATCGCCCGCTCGATGTCGGTCGAGTGGCGGAGCCGGCCAATCTCGCTCAGGTCCGGACCCAGGCGCGCGCCGACGCCGTCGACACGATGGCAGCTCACGCAGTTGCCCTTGCCCGTGAAGATGGCGCGGCCGTTCGCGGCGTCGCCCGCGCTGGCCGCGGCCCGGCTGGCCTTCGCCCGCAGAAACGCGACAATGGCCGCCGCTTGCGCCTCGGTGAAGTTATTGGGCGGCATCGCCGTGTTGGGAATGCCTCGCAGCACGATGCCGACCAGCTCCGGATCGGTCGTCGCGCGGCGGAAGCGGCCGTGGCCCAGATCGACGCCCGGCACGACGTCGCCTTCCGGGCCGTGGCAGTCGGCGCAGTTCTCCATGTAGAGCTGCTCACCGTTGGGCGGCGACGGCGCCCCGCCGGGGGGAGCCTGCGCCAATGCGATACCGAGGATCAGGACACCCAGCATGGTCCTCCCTAATTATTAGAGTTGAGAGGCACATCTTACGCGATAATCCCCGCGGAGGCTGTCCCGCATGTCTTTCCAGAAGATGATCCCTGCCTGCGGCGTAATCCTGCTGCTGGCGACCGTCGCCGCACACGGCAACGTCGTCCGCATCGAAATCACCAGGACCGAGCCGGCGGGGCCCTCGCACGAAAGAATTTCAGGCAACGCGTACGGCGAGCTCGATCCCGCCGATCCCAAGAACGCCGTGATCGCCGACATCGAGCTTGCGCCGCGCAACACGCGCGGCAAGGTCGACTATGTTGCCACGTTCTCGCTCGTGAAGCCGAAGGACATGTCGATGGCGAGCGGCGTCCTGCTCTACACGGTCGTGAATCGCGGCGGCGGCAACGCCGCGGCGAACGCGGACGGCCACGTCACGCTCGTAAGCGGGTGGCAGGGTGATGTCGCGGCGACGCCGGAGAACCAGACGATCCGCGTACCGGTCGCCCGAAATGCAGACGGGTCGAGTCTCATGGGCCCCTTGGTGCTGCGATTCACCAATCTGTCCGGCCATACGGCGCCGCTGCTGATCCCTCGCAATCAGGTGTCGCCCTATCCACCCGCATCGCTCGACACGAGCAAGGCGACGCTGATCTCGGCGACCGCGGAAACGCCGACCGGTGCGAAGAGCGGGGTCGTGACGATCCCAAGTAGCGACTGGGCGTTCGCGAACTGCGCAGCCGCGGCATTTCCGGGGACACCGGATCCGTCGCGCATCTGCGTCAAGAACGACTTCAATCCTGCGCTGTTATACGAACTGCGCTACACCGTGAAGGACCCGCTCGTGCTCGGCATCGGCCTCGCCGCGACGCGCGATCTCGGATCGTTTTTCAGATACGAGAGACAGGATGCGGCAGGTACGCCGAATCCGATCGCCGGCCGCATCACGGCGGCCATCGCGGAGGGCAGCTCGCAGTCGGGGACGTTCCTGCGCCTGTCGCTGCTGCTGGGGTTCAACCAGGATGAAGGCGGGCGGATCGTCTGGGACGGCATGAACCCGCACATCGCCTCGCGATTCACCGATCTCAATCGCCGCTTTGCGTTCCCCGGAGGCCTCGTGTGGCCGTACGAGCTGGGTCATGAAGGGCCGGCATGGTGGACCCCGTGGCAGGACACCGCGCGAGGCAGGCCGATGGCGGGTCTCCTCGATCGCTGCCGCGCCACGAAGACGTGCCCGAAGATCGCAGAAACGTTCGGCTCGGCCGAAGTATGGGGGCTGCGCCAGTCGTTCACGCTCGTCGGCACCACAGCCAAGGCAGACATTCCGCTGCCGGAGAACGTGCACCGCTATTACTTCGCGAGCGTCTCGCACGGCGGTGGTCCGGGCGGGTTCAATACATCGACGCCTCCGGTCGGCGGCGGCGCCTGCGAGCTGGCGAGCAATCCTGCGCCTTCCGGGCCGATGCGCGCCGCCTTGATCAAGAGGTTGACCGCGTGGGTGACGAAGGGCACGCCGATGCCGGCCGACAAATATCCCACGCTCCGTGACGGCACGCTCGTGCCGAACACGCGTGCGGCGATGGGATTTCCGTCGATTCCCGGCGCGCCGTCCCCCGAAGGACTGCAATACCCGCTGATCGATTACGATCTCGGGCCGCACTTCCGCTACGCCGATCAGTCGGGCGTCGCGTCAAAGGTTCCCACCGTCAAGGGCACGCTGCCTCAGCTCGTCGTCCGCGTGGACGCTGATGGCAACGAAGCGGCGGGCATTCGATCGCCGCTGCTGATGGCGCCGCTCGGCACGTACACCGGCTGGAACGTGGCGGCGTCGGGCGTGTTCAAAGGACAGCTCTGCATCACCGGATCGCCGGTTGGCGGCTTCATTCCTTTTGCGAAAACCAAAGCAGAGCGGGTGGCGACGGGCGATCCCCGGCTGTCGCTCGAAGAGCGCTATCGCGATCATGACGGCTACGTGCGCGCCGTCGCCGGAGCGGCGAACGAGCTGGCTCGCGACGGCTACCTCCTGGCGGAAGATGCGACCGCGATGATCAAACAAGCCGAAGCCAGCGGTGTGTTGAGGTGAATTTTCTTCTCATCGGCGCGGTCTTCGGCTTCCTCGGCGTCGCCATCGGCGCATTCGGGGCGCACGGCCTGAGGAGCCGGCTGTCACCGGACATGCTCGCGGTCTTCGACATCGGCGTGCGGTACCAGATGTACCACGTGTTTGCGCTGCTGATCGTGGGCCTGGCCATCGGACGTACCGGGCCGGCGCGACTCCTCACCGTGGCCGGCTGGTCCTTTGTCGCCGGCATCCTGATCTTTTCGGGAAGTCTGTACGCGCTGGCGCTGACCGGCGCCACCACGTTGGGCGCGATTACGCCGATCGGCGGATTAGGATTCCTGATTGGCTGGGCGTTGTTGGGTGCGTGGGGTGCGAAAGGTGCGTAGGGTGCGTTAGGTGCGCACCCGTCGCACCTGTCGCACCTTGCGTTACTGCGCGGCGGGCACTGGGCGAGGCCGGCGCACGAACAAGGTCGTCGGATCGGCTTTCGCGTCGACCAGCACACCCATGAACGCGACGTGCATCTCGTCGTTGCTTTGCAGGCCGAACCGCACCCGCGCAGTCGGATCCGGATTAAACCGGTTCGCCGCCGAGTTGTCGTAGCGGCCGAGGGTTTCGAGGCGCGTGCCCTTCGGCAGGTCGAGCGGCTCGGCGAGCTCGTAGCCCACCTGCCAGTCGAATCGGTAGTTCGGCACCTTCAGCACCGTCTTGGTCTCGCCGTTCGGGTACACGACCCGCATTTCGAAATATCTGCCGCGGTAATGCTGGTGCGGCTGCACCCAGACAAGCTTCGCATCGGCCGCGAGCGTCGCCACGCCCTGAATTTCATAGTTCGGATCGCCGGGCGCGATATCGATATTGCCGTTGTTCGTCCCGGTGACGGTGAGATGGCGCACCGAAGGCGGCCCGTCCGCCAGCACGATGCCGACCATCGAGCGGTCGGTTTCGGGCTTCCCTGTGGTCGTGTAGTGAATCTCAAAGACGATGTCCGAGCCCGCAGCGATGAATTTCGCGGCATTGCCGACCGTGAAATTCTGACCCGCGACGCCGGGGTTGTACTTCGCCAGGATGTCCTGCACCGGAAGCGGTCCGCTCGCCGACGGCTGGGGCACGGATCGATCCCCACCCTCACCGCGCTGCGGGACGTACAACTCCCCTTCGGGCACCTTCGCGAGCCACGTCGAATTGGGCGGGCGGATGATGGCCTTCATGTGGTGCACGACCTTGGCGTTGCCCGGCCGGACTTCGGCAGCCTTCACCCACATGTCGCGCTCGAAATGCGCTTTCACGACGAGATTCGATTGATCGATCGTGCCGGTGGCCGGCAACTGAATGTCTTTCGGAAACTGCACGATGATGTCGGGTTGGCCGATCGTCCAGCCCTCGATGAACTTCACTGGCGCCGGCTTGTCCTTCGCGTCGCCTTCCGGAGCGCCGTTCTTTGCCCAGGCGCTGAGGGTCTCGATCTCGGAGTCGGTCAGCAGCTTCGTGTTCTTGAAATGTCCCACCGTCGGATCCGCGAACCACGGCGGCATCGTTCTGCCGACGACGGCCTTTTCGATGGCGCGGGCGTAGGGACGCGTGTCCTGGTATGTCATGAACGACATCGGCGCGATGGAGTTGGGCCGATGGCATTCCTGACACTGCCTCTGCAGCACGGGCAGCACATCTTTGTTGAAGGTGGGCGTCGCCGGAGGTGCGGCTTCGACGGCCTGAGAGGGTGACCAGGCGACCGCGACCGCGACCGCGACGAGCGCTGCGAAGAGCACTGGGGCAATCACACGCTTCATTCAGACTCCTTGAATGTCTATTATTATCCCGCATACGGAGGCGAGAGTGTCAGGAAAACATGCGCTTTTCGCGGCAATCACGCTGGTCGCGGTCTGGGCCGCGCAACCGGCGACCCGGCAGTCGCCTCCCGGGCCGCCGTCCGGACAGAAATGGGCCGCCACATGGGCGGCGTCTGTCCACGGTCCCTACCCATCGGGCAATCCGTCCGCTCCGCCCGATATGAAGTTCGCCTTCCCTGCACTCGCGGAGGGCGCGGTCGATCAGTCCTTCAGGCTCATCGTCAAGCCCGATCTCTGGGGACCTCGATTCCGCATTCGGCTGTCGAACGTGTTCGGTGCGCAGCCGATCGCCTTCGACGCGGTGTTCATCGGGATGCAGTCGACCGGCGGCAACATCGTCAAAGGCACGAACCGGGCAGTGACGTTCGGCGGCCGTCCCAGCGCGACCGTTGCGCCGGGTGCATCCGTCTACAGCGACGGCGTGGAGTTGAAGCTGCCGTCAGGCGCGTTGACCGAAGGGCGCAAGCTCGCCGTCAGCTTTCACGTGGCGGGGCCCACCGGGCCGATGACGTGGCATGCGAAGGCGCTCCAGACGTCATATTTGAGCGGCCATCGCTCGGGCACTCACACCAGCGCCGAGGATGATGGCGCGTTCCCGTTTTCGACGACTTCGTGGTACTTCCTCGACGCCGTGGATGTGATGGCACCGTCCAGCACGGTTGTCGTCTGCGCATTCGGCGATTCGATCACCGACGGAACGCTGTCGACATTGAACGGCGACGACCGGTGGCCCGACGTCTTCTCGCGGCGGCTTCACGCGACGTACGGCGATCGCGTGTCGGTGGTGAACGCAGGCATTGGAGGGAACCGGATTCTGACCCCGGAGAGCTATCCCCCGCCGCAGCCGTTTGCCGGCGGCCCTTCCGCTCTGCAGCGGCTCGACCGCGATTTCTTCGGCCTGTCAGGAGTATCGGCGCTCGTTCTGCTGGAAGGCATCAACGACATCGGCGCGGGCGCCTCTGCCGAGGCCATCATCGCCGGGATGAAGGAGCTGGTCTCTCGGGTCCGCGCGAAGGGCGGGATGAAGATCGTTGGCGCGACGATCACGCCGTCGCTCACCGCGAACGGCAACTCCGGCACGCCGGACGCCAACCAGCGGCGCCAGGCGGTCAACGCGTTCATCCGCACCGGCGGGCTGTTCGATGCCGTCGCCGATTTCGATGCGACGACAGTCGATCCGGGGACCGGCGCGCTGCGCGAGGCCTTTGTTCCGAACAGCACCATCGGCGGCGCTGGCGACAGGCTGCACCCCAACCGCGCCGGTTATCAGGCGATGGGGAACGCGATTGACCTGAAGACGTTTGCGCCGGTCAGTCGGTAGTCGCCAGTGATCAGTCCCAGTCAGCAGTCCAAGTCTGCAGACTCTTGACTGAGACTGTCAACTGTCGACTACGGAGTAATCCAGTAGCTGAGCTTTGCGACGAACACATGTGATCCGGACGCGCGAAAGCCGGCGCCGAGATCGCGGAACGCCGAAAATTCTCCAGGGCGCGATTCATCGCTTTTCGCCATGTTCCACACCAGGAACAGGGTGCTGCCTGGCAGATACTCCCATCGCATCACGATCGTGCCGCGCAGTGATTTGTTACTGAAGTCGGGGTTGCCGGTGATGGCGACCGGTTCGAAGAAGAACGATCGCGGCAGCGCCAGCTTCCGGATGTCGGTGTAATCCCCCGCCGCGACGAACGGCTGCAGGTAGGCCTCGAGCGTCATGTCGCGCGTAAACGAGTACGTCGCCCGGCCCGTAAAATTGACGACGTTGCGTTTGAGCCGGCCGTAGATGTTTTCCTTGGCGCCGTCGGCGTCGAGATCCTCGTTCTTGATCCACTGCGCGACGTCGAGGCCCAGCTGATAACTCACCGAGACGTCTGCCTGCAACCGATCCGACACCTGCACGTGAAATCCCGGCTCGACGTTCCGTTCCCACGCCCCCTCCGCATCGCGATTTCCGGAGGTGAACACGTTGACGCGCCATTTCTTCCGCGAGTCGCTCCCGACGCCGAAATAAAAAGTTTCGCCAGACGCCCGCAGAATCGGCGGCCCGCCGCGCGTGTCCAGGTCGTCGAGCCGGTCGAAGCTGTGATCGAGCCCGCCGTGCACGAACCAGTAGTTCTTGAAGCTCGCGTTGAAACCGCCGAACACGACGTTGGTGAACACCAACCCGTCCATGTTCCATCGACGCAGGTGGCCGACATGCGCGTTGACGTTGCGGAATTTCTTCCACGGGTCAGGCTGCCGGACGACGACGGTCGCCGAGACGTCATTCTTATTCGCGCGGGTGCCCAGAAAGCCGAGATCCGCGTTGCGGAAGTCCTTGCCAAAATGATCACCGTGGACGAACACCGCGACGTGCTTGACATCGAAACTGAAATTCAGGATGCCGCCGCTTCCGGTCCGCATCACCTTGTCGATCGGCGCCCGTGTCACCAGCCAGTGGCCGTTCAGGTTGTAGCGGTTGCGATCCCAGCGGAGGTTGAAATCGGGCCCGCCGGTGAAGGCGTCGAGATCTTTTTCCCTGAGGACCGCCGTGCTGATGACGCCGACGTTCGACCCGCGGATGTCGCGCTGCAGCCGCCCGACGCTGTAGAGCGTGGCGGGCTCGATAAGGCGGTTCCTGTTCCTGGTCACGCTCTCGTTCCCGTTGCGGTCCCTCGTGGTCACGTCGACGACCGCGTACTCCCGGGCGGTGACGGCACCAAGCGCGCCATAGGTCCAGCCTGACGATTTTCCCGTCAGCTTGGCGGCGCCGAGGATCGTCGTCTGACCAGGTTTCTCGACCAGCTTCTCACCGTCATTCAGCGGCAATCGGCCGGGACGCTGGCCGATGCGGCGTGAGTAGAAGTCCGGCATCTGCCCGTACGGGAGCACGAAGATGCGGCTGTCCTCGAGGAAGAAGGGGCGTTTTTCCGGGAAGAACGTCTCGAACACGGAGAGATTGAGCACCGCCGGATCCGCTTCGACCTGCCCGAAATCGGGGTTGATCGTCGCCGAGAGCGTCGCGGGGCCAAGCCCGAGGCGGATGTCCATGCCGCCGTTGAAGCCGGCGCGGTCGCGCTCCGTCGCATGGCGCTCCACGCTTGCCAGCGTGAAGGGCAGAAACTCGAGACGGCGCGGCGGCGTCAGCCGTTCGACGAAACGCAGATGCCCGAAGCGCGATACGAGACCGGTGACGCCGCGCGGGGTGGGAACCCACTGTGTCTCCTCGCCCGTGCTCACAATCTGACGCGAGATGTTGAAGCCCCACGTCACGCTTTCCCCCGATGGAACCTCGAAGCGCATCTGCGAGAAGGGAATCCGCACCTCGGCGCTCCAGCCCGCCGAATCGACCTGCGTCTCCGCTTCCCAGACGCCGTCATAGTCGAAGCTGAACTGCGTGTCGTCGTAGAGGGTGAAATCCCCCTGCACACCGGAGGCATTCAGCTCGTACACGTACCCGGTCTGATGGTCATGGCGCGGATCGAAGTGCAGGTAGACGCGGTCGCTCTGCGGGACGTTGTCCCGGCGGCCGAGACCGGTTCTGATGGACGCCGGTGTCTTGGCATAACAACGGACGCCGACGTAGATATATCGCGCGTCGTAGGCCACCTGGACGACGGTGCGCTCGGTGGCCGTGCCCATGTTCTGCGGCTCCTGCTGAACCAGGTCGTCGATTGAACTGGCCTGCTGCCAGACGTCGTCGTCGAGCCGGCCGTCAATACGCGGCGCCGCGCCGTCCACCCTGAAGGCCGTCAGATCTTTCCCGGCCTTCTCCGGCACGTCAGGCTCGGCGCCGGCACGCGCCGTTTGCGCCCCTGCCCGCGTCCACACCCCTGGCATCAGAGTGAGACACATCGCCAGAATCGCAAGCGCTTTCGGCATTCAGTGCAAATGGTTGTGAGCCGAAAAATTATAGCTTGGTAAGATGGCACTCATGGGCATCGTCCGGTGGTTCCTTAGGCTCCTTGTTCTGCTCGCCATCGGTGCCGGGATCGCGTACTACGTCGCAGGCACAATGGACGGTCCCGCCATCACCATCAATCAGCCTTCCGTGATCGGGCAAAGTGCCACGCTCGATGTGTCGGTCGACGCACCCGTCGCTCAGTTGAGCGCGCTCACCGTTCACCTGGAACAGAAGGGACGGACGTTCCCGCTCTTCGATCTCTTATCGGCCCCGGCGGATGCCGTCGTGAAAGATGGCGACCGCGCGCGCATCATCCGCCCGGTCGGGAAGAAGGCCGTGCCCGAACTGCAGAGCGGGCCGGCCACCGTGCGCGTCAGCGCTTCGCGGCGTGTGCTGCGCGGGCTGCGGGAGATCTCAGCCGACGCCTCGCGCGAGGTTCAGGTGCGGCTCGATCCGCCGAGCGTGTCGGTGGTCTCGACCCACCATTTCGTCAACCTGGGTGGCTCGGAGATGGTCGTGTACCGCGCGACGCCCGGTGATGTTGAGTCAGGCGTACGCGTCGGCGAGCTGACATATCCCGGGTTTTCGGGCGCCGGCGCGGGGCTGTCCGATCCCGCGATGAAGGTGGCCTTCTTCGCGCTGCTCTACAATCAGAAGCCGGGCACGCCGATGGAGCTGCGTGCGCGCGACATCGCCGGCAACGAGGCGCGCGCGCAGTTCGAACATCGCGTGTTTCCGAAGCCGTTCCGCAGCAGCCGCATCCCGCTCGACGATAAATTCCTCTCGCGTGTCGTACCGTCGATTCTGGAGGGCTCGCCGCAGCTCAACGTGCCGGCCGACGGGTTGCTGCCGGCGTTTCTCCGCATCAACACCGATCTACGCCGCAGCAACAACGAGACCATCGCCGCTCTTGCCCGCAAGACCGCGCCCACGATGCTCTGGGAGGGCGCCTTCCAGCCGCTTGGCGGATCCCAGGTCGAGTCGTCGTTCGCCGATTTCCGGACCTACATCTACGACGGGAAGGAGGTCGATAAGCAGGTGCACCTCGGCTTCGATCTGGCGAAGACGGCCAACGCGGCGGTGGCGGCGGCGAACCACGGCAAAGTGCTCTTCGCCGCTGATCTCGGCATCTACGGCAACAGCGTGATCCTCGACCACGGCATGGGTCTCCAGTCACTTTACGCGCACCTGTCGTCGTTTGCCGTCCGGGAAGGCCAGGATGTGAAGAAAGGCCAGACGGTCGGCAACAGCGGGCAAACGGGCCTCGCTGGCGGCGATCACCTGCATTTCAGCATGATGCTGAGCGGCCAGTTCGTGAATGCGACCGAGTGGTGGGACCCGCACTGGATAGAGGACCGGGTCATGCGTAAGCTGCGCGAAGCGGGCCTGCCCCTTGCAACAGCACCCGTCAAACCATGACGACTCAACCCGCTGACGTCGAGAAACTCATGAACGTGCTCAGGCTGGCGTTCAACGGCGACCGAGCGATGTACGATCAGTTCTGCGCGATCGTCCGCGAAACCGTGCCGGAGGTGCATGCCGCCGTCCTGCGGGGCAGCGCGATCACCGGACAGCGGTATGCCGACGGCGCGCCGTTCGATGCGGACGGCCCCGGCACCAGCGACCTCGATCTGACGCTGGTAGGCGGTGATGTGCTGCGCTACTACAGCGCGTTCTGGATCCCGGGCATCCACTCGAAGCCGCTGAGCGATGACGATCCCGACATCGCGCCCGAGCTCCTGCCGCTGCGCCAGCGGCTGATGGAGATGGTGCATCGCCCCGTCAACATCCAGGGCACCCGCGATTGGCTCCAGCACTTCCGCGGCGACGTCATGAACCAGCCGTACCTGGTGCTCTTCGGCAGTATCCAGGAGCCGTGAAGCTTCGCGTTCTCAGCTATAACATTCTCAAGGGCGGCGTGGGACGCGAAGGCCCGCTCGGTGATGTCATCACGTCATGCGCCCCGGATATCGTCATCTTTCAGGAAGCGTACCGGCCGTCGGTCATTCAGCAGCTGGCCGGGACATGCGGGATGGCCCACTGGGCGTCTTCCATCGGCCATTCGGTCGCCTTCATGAGCCGTGTGGAAATCGCCGGGCACGTCTGGCGGCGCGTGCGATGGGCCAAGCGCGCCTATCTCGAGATCGTCACGCGCGATGGCCTCTGCATCTACGGGGTGCATCTGAGCGCCGTGCACAGCAACCTCACAGAGCAGCGCCGCGCATACGAGCTGCGCGCCCTGCTCCGCAGCGTGGAGCGCCACCAGCACGGGATGCACCTGGTCACCGGAGATTTCAATACGCTCGCGCCCGGCGAGCGGCTCGATATGAACAAGCTGCCGCCCCGCCTCCGCGCGCTGGCCTGGGTGACCGGCAAGTCGATCCGCTGGATCACCATCCGTATGATGCTCGAGGCCGGTTACGTCGACGGGTATCGGAAGTTCCATGGAGACGAAGGGCACACGTTCACGACCTCGGATCCGCAGGTGCGGCTCGATTATGCGTTTCTGCCGGAGCCACTGACCGGCAACCTGCTGCGCTGCGAGGTCGTGCGGGATCATCCCGCGCTGAAACAGGCGTCGGATCACTTCCCGCTGCTGACAGAAATCTCGGGCTAGGACTGTTGATCCAGGACTCTCGCAACCGTCTCGAACAACTTGTGCAGCGGGTTTCGTCTCCGCCACTGTTCGAGGTCGATCTGCTTCGACCGCTGCAAGTCCTTGAAGTAGATCGTGTGAAGCTCCGCCCCCAGGGTTTGATCGAAGATCCCGAGCGCGTTCTCTTCGTCGAGCCGGCGGGAGCGTGAGTTCAGGTTTGGTGAGCCGATGATCGACCACTGTCCGTCGAAGACGGCGTACTTGGCGTGCATGAACGTCGGCTCGTACTCGTACACCTTCACGCCGGCCTCCAGCAGCTCCTGATATCGGTCCTGCGCGCTCGCACGCGTAATCCAGTTGTCGGTGTTCGCCCCGGGCAGCAGCAGGCGGACATCCAGGCCGTCCCGTGCGCGCTTCACGAGCGCCTCCATGAGATGTTCGTCCGGAATGAAATACGGCGACGCCAGATAGATGCTCTGCCGCGCGGCGAAGATCGGCAGCAGGATGAAATTGGCCAACGACTGATCGTCGTCGGCTGGAGAACTGGCGAGGTGGACGAACCGGTCGACGCCGGGCGCCACGGCTGTCGCCGGCGCCGGGAACGGGTAGTGGCGCGGATCGACTAACATCTCGCCCGATGAGTTGACCCACCGATCGACGAACGCGGTCTGCAGGCTGCGCGCCAGCGGGCCCGTGACCTTGAACATGATGTCCCGCCAGTGCTCTCTGTCCTGCGCGTGGCCCAGCCAGACGTCGGAGACCGCCATGCCGCCGGTATACCCCAGGCCGCCGTCAATCACGATGGCGCGACGATGGTTGCGCCGGTGAAACCGCGTGAGCTTGCCGAAACTCGGCCCGCGAAACTTCTGAACTCTTCCGCCTGCCGCAATCAGCGCCTCGAAGTCTTCATCGGGAACTTTGATCGAGCCCAGGCCATCGAGAAGGATCCGCACCGTCACGCCTTCGCGCTGTTTTCTCTCGAGCACGCTCAGCACCTGCTTGCTGATCTCGCCGCTCGACCAGATGTACACGCTGAAGTTGATCGTGCGCGTCGCTTCGCCGAGGCTCTGCAGCAGCGCTGGCAGAAACTCGTCACCGTTGTTTAAGATGGTGATGGTGCCGCCATGTTCGACAGGGGCGCCCGTAAG
>JANNJO010000426.1:0-1593 GCA_031395755.1 Acidobacteriota bacterium | reverse complement strand
GGAGGGCGAACTTCACGATCGGGCCGACCTGATCGTTGTTCACGGTATTGACGATGGTGACCACGAGGCACACGTCAATGCCGGCCGCATGCAGGTTCTCGATCGCCCTGAGCTTGACCTCGAAGAGGTTGCCGACCTTCCGGTGGGCGTTGGCCTCTTCGGTGACGCCATCGAACTGCAGGTAGGCGATGCGAAGGCCGGCCTCACGCGCCTGATGAGCGAACTCCGGCTCCTGCGCGAATCGGATCCCGTTGGTCGCGGCCTGCGCGCTGAAGTAGCCCACCTGCCCGGCATAGCGGACGGCGTCGAGAAAAATCGGGGAGATCGTCGGCTCCCCGCCGGAAAACTGGATCGTCATCTGCCTGCGCGGCTTCACGCTCACGGCATCGTCCAGCAGTTTCTTCACTTCGTCCAGGGTCAGCTCATGCACGTAGCCGACCTGGTTGGCATCCATGAAGCATGGGTCGCACATCATGTTGCATCGGTTGGTCAGGTCGATCGTCAGCACGGACCCGCGGCCGTGGCGGATGGAGGAGGTTCCGTGATTGTGCAGCGTGCTGGTGACCGCCGGAAAATCGCGCCCGGGAAACAACGACTCGATGCGCCGGAGAAACGCCGGGTTGATCGCCATCGTGTCGGTGAACGTGCCATGGACGGGGCAGGTTTTTTCAATCACGACCTTGCCGTCGCGCTCGAAAATGTCCGCACGGATCTCAGCCGTATGTCCGCCCACCAGCGATTCGAGCGACTGCTCTCCGGACAGCACCCGCGCGCGCGTTTCCCGTACGCAAACGGGGCACAGGGAGTCGGTCGTCCTCGGCCAGCCAAGCTGGGGTTTGGTACGCTCGTGACTCTTCGGGAGGGGGCCGGGCGCCCAGGAAGGTTGAAAGGTCTTGCTCTTGAACCGATGGCTGACAGCTTGAAAGCCGGGCCATGCCAGTCTCGCGGCGCCGGTTGCTGCTAGCTCAAGTGGTTTCCACAAGTCCATTCGAGCGCGAATATAGCACAGTCGCTGCGCTAGACACCGCTCTCCAACTGCTCCAATGCGAGCATCAGCAGCCGCGCGCGATCGGTTTTTCCGCGGGCCGTCACGGGCAGCGACGGGAGAAAAATGATCGAACGCGGAACTTTGTACGGGGCGAGGCGGGCAGCGCAGAAGCGGCGTACGTCCTGAGCGTTTGGCTCCTCCCGGCTGATGACGAAGGCGACGATCTGCTGCCCTCGTCGCGCGTCCGGAGCCGCGATCACGCACGCTTCGTCGATCCCCTCCATGCCTCGAAGCACACGCTCGACTTCCGAAGGGTGCACTTTGCGTCCGGCGACATTGACTGCTGTGGAGGCGCGGCCGGTCAACGTCAGGCCACCACCAACATCGATCGATCCGTAGTCTCCGGTCAGGAATCCGCCATCCACGAAAGGAACCTCGGGCTCGTCCTCAGTGTGGAGATATCCGGTAGCGACCGAAGGGCTGCGGACGAAAACGCGCCCGCTCCCCAGGGGCGCGCCGTCATCTTCCTTCAGCGTGATCGTCACTCCCGGCATCGCGCGCCCGACCTGCCCTTCGTGGTTCAGCGCATCGCCGGCATCGTAGGC
>JANNJO010000370.1:0-4155 GCA_031395755.1 Acidobacteriota bacterium | reverse complement strand
GGTCGTCTCCGGTTTGATGTACGTCTCTAGCCAGTCGTCCCTCTCAATTCGCTTGCGCATTCGGTCCCCGAACTTGCGCTCTTCTTTTTCTTCAGCTCGTCTGGCGAGCGTCCAAGCCAGACGGAGACGCGTTGCCGGTGGAACTTCGAGCGCACGGGAACAATCGCCCTCACCGTCTGGATGCTCGCCATGACGATGACGCCGATCGCGGCGGATTGGATCAGGAGGGCTTCAATAGCCCCATCGCGAGCCTGCTGGAAGATTCCGCCAAAAATCCGCAGCGTCACAAATAACGCAACGCTGAGTGCGAGCATCGCGATGACCGCGACCGCGAACAGCCAGCGCTCGCTTGAGCCCGGATCGGATTCGTTCGGTGAGGTATTCTGATTCGCCATAGAGACAGACCCCTGCGGCAACGGGCCGGATTCTACACGAGCTGGGTTCCCCCCAACACGTGTACCAACTGCTCGGCATGAATGTCGCGGAGACGACTGGCAATCCGGACTCGTTGACGGTCGTCCACCCGACGTGTATACTCATTGTAGATACATGACTACCATGACGCGGATCGCAAAGTGGGGTAATAGTCTGGGGCTACGCCTTCCCAAATCGGTCGCGGTCGAGGCGCAGCTCGATGAAGGCGACACGGTCGACGTGTCGGTCAAGAACGGCGCAATCGTCATTCGCCCACGTCGTCCGACGTACTCGCTCGAGCGACTGGTGGCGAAGATTACGCCACGCAATCGGCACGACGAGGACGACCGGGGCACGCCGGTCGGCCACGAGGCGTGGTAACTCGCGCGTACGTGCCTGACGCCGGCGATCTGGTCTGGCTCACGTTTGATCCTCACGCTGGCCATGAGCAGCGCGGCCGACGTCCAGCGCTCATCCTCTCACCACGTGTCTATAACGCAAAGGCACGGCTGGCAATCGCCTGCCCGATCGCGAGTCAGGTGAAGGGTTATCCCTTCGAGGTCCCCCTGCCTACTGGCGGCAAGATCTCGGGTGTGGTTCTTGCCGACCACGTGAAGAACCTCGATTGGCAGGCGCGTCAGGTGGTATTCGAAACGAACGCTCCAGCGGACGTCGTCACTGATGTCCGCGAGCGACTCCGCGTACTACTTGGGCTCTAGTTTTACGGCAGCCTCTGCTGGCTCTCTGGGATCTGCCGACCGTCACTCGAGGCCGGTTCCCCCATCAGTCGACCATGGTCGACAACAGCAGTCACGGGCGCCGCGTTGACAGTTGGCGCTCGTCGGCCTGACTCCATTCGCTGATGGCGGCTATCGCGGTCGCGTTGGCTCGAAGGTGGAATCGACCGTCCAACCCAACGAGGTCCGGACGATTCGCGCGATGGCCACGCCCTGTTCGGACGCCTGATCGGCAGCGAGGCGAACGATCGACCCGTCTTCAATCCGAGACCCCGCTTTCGATGTTTCATCGTCCGGCACAGCCACCCAGTCGGTTTCCCGCGCGGTGTACTCGACGACGACGTACTGCGGCAGACACTCTTCGCGGATGGCTAACTCCACACTGGCGGTCAGGATGACTTCGCGTCCAGCCGGATCCATCGCGAGCCCGGCTTCGACAACGATCGCGGGTGGAGACGAGGTATCGGCTGCGGTCACCCGAAGGCCCGAGACGACACCCGCGCCATGGAACATCCTGTTGTGCAGTCGCCGCTGTCGAAGATGGTACTCCTGTTCCTGTTTGAAGTCGGCTGCGGTGAGTCGCTGTCCGTTATAGAACTGTGGACGCTTGACACCGGCAAACTGCTCTGTGACTTCGCCGTTGCCCGCGCGATAGGTCGCGGTGATCGTGGCGCCAGCCGGTGGCCGTCGGCCGTGACGGCCGTCGCCAAACACGACCGCTCCCGTGGTCACATCGATGAGGAATGCTTGGTCGTCAGGTCCCGTCTCGTCCAGGCTCGTGACCTCCGTCCAGGGTTGACCGTCTACCAGTAGGCTGACCAGCCTATCTTGGCGCGCTTGTGCTGTTCGAACAGGATCGGTACTGCGATTTGATGTTCCCATACGGTTGGGACTACTTGCTCCCCGTTGCAGCCTGTTTTTCCAACCCAATCTGCGCCGCTCTTGCACAGTCCTGCACGACCTTGAAAAATCTCTGCACGCCTTCGGCGCCTACCTCGTATGGATGGGGGCCTTTCCCACGTCCGGCCAGCATCCGATTCTTGTCCACGGCATCGTCGAATTCCGAGTGGTTGGAGATGAGAACCGTGGCTTTCGTCTCGGCCGCCTTTGCCGCGATCCTCTTCTGCGAATCGAGATAGATCTGGAAATTCTTGATTCCCGGATCCGGACGGTTGTTGATGAAACTGGTTGCGACCCCCGCCGAGGAGACGATATTCACGGGTTTGCCGCGATCCAGAACGGTAGTCGTAAATGCGAAGGTGCCTGGGGTATGCCCTGGCGTCAGCCAGAGGTTGACGGTCTTTCCACCGAGCGTGATTTTCATCCCGTCGGTGGCGACGATCTCGCGTTTGGGGGCCATCGTCGTGATCTGTTTGGATACTTCTCGACCGCGTCCCAATCGGGTCCGCCCATGACCACCTTCGCGCCGAACTCCTCCTGCAGCATCTGGGCACCGCCGATGTGATCGCCATGCCCGTGCGTGACGATCACGTACTTGATCGTCGTGGGGTCGAGCCCGAGTTTCTTCAGGCCGCCGACAATCAGCTCGTCCGAGTTGTACGGGAAAATCGTATCGAACAGAATGATCCCTTCACTCGTCGTGAGAGCCCATGCCGAATGAATCTTGCCTCCGACAAAATAGAAATCGTCGAAGACCTTCGCAGGCTCGGCGTACCACGAGCTGCGTGCCGGAGCGCTCGCGGGATTGGAGATGTACCCTGGAACTGTGTCGCTGGTATTCTCCGCGCCGATTTGCGGCGGCTGCAGACACACTCGAACCAGGGCCCCCTGGAACTCGAACCCAGCGGCTTGCTTCGCCGATGCCACTGCCGTTCGAATTTCTGCGTCGAAGTCCCTCGCCTGACTGGTGCTCTGAGCCCTGATGGCCGCCACCGCGAGTGCTCCGACGATGGCGAACGACCCCACGGTGCGCACTGCTCTCGATTTCATAGGATTCTCCAATCGAAACTCATAGACTGCTCCGATCGAAAAGGCGGAAGTTTAGCACGAACGTTCTCCTTGAAAGTACATCGAGCGTCCGTGCGACGTTGCGCGCTCTCGCTCGGGCAGTTTCAGCAACGAAACTTGGAGAATGCTGGTGTGTTCCGCAGCCAAGCTATTGGTCGACGTCCCGAGTGCGCCTCCAAGATCGCCCGCCGTCTCGATCGCGATGCCACGCTCAAGAATCGCCGCTCGCCGAGCGTCCGTCTTGGTGCCGGGGTCGCCGGACGCCTCAGCCGCCTCGGGGAGCGGTTCGCCATCGGTCTGCGCCTGGTCTGACGCGTTCGAACAGGATTGCCGCGTCTGTTCAAACGTTGGCCCGTTCTGGAAGCCGGAAGCCTCCGGTAAACCCTGCGGCGTGTACGGGGACCAATCCCGTCCGCAGTCCCTCAAGACCCATATAATCAGCCACTTGTCCCTCACCCCCGGCACCCGCCTCGGCGTCTATCAAATTACCGCCCAGATTGGCGAAGGCGGGATGGGGCAGGTGTATCGGGCCAACGATACCAAGTTGAAGCGTCAGGTGGCGATCAAGATCCTGCCGCCATCACTGGCCGCTGACCACGATCGGCTCGCACGTTTTCAACGCGAAGCCGAAGTCCTCGCCTCGCTGAATCATCCGCACATCGCCGCCATCTACGGACTCGAAGAGAGCGCGGGCATCACGGCGCTCGTGATGGAGCTCGTCGAGGGCGACGATCTGTCCCAGCGCATTGCGCGCGGCGCGATCTCGATCGAGGAGGCGCTGCCGATCGCGAAGCACATTGCGGAGGCGCTCGAAGCCGCGCACGAGCAAGGCATCATCCATCGTGATCTGAAGCCCGCGAACATCAAAGTGCGAAGTGACGGGACCGTAAAGATCTTGGACTTCGGATTGGCGAAGGCCATGGAGTCACCTGCGGGTTCGTCGCCACGTGCGTCCATGTCGCCGACGCTGACAACACCCGCCATGACGCAGGCCGGAGTGATTCTGGGCACGGCGGCTTATATGTCGCCCGAGCAG
>JANNJO010000340.1:0-6059 GCA_031395755.1 Acidobacteriota bacterium | reverse complement strand
CGGCATGCCCGACGCGCTGCCGGCGCATCTGGTCTCGATCGACGCGTTCTGGATGGATCGGACACCGGTGACAAACGCGGCGTTTCAGCGGTTCGTCGCAGCCACGGGCTACATCACCGTCGCCGAGCGTCCACTCGATCCGCAGGATTATCCGGGCGTTCCAAGGGACAAGCTGGTGCCAGGCTCCGCCGTGTTCCGTCCGACGTCGGATCCCGTTCCGCTCGACAATCCTCTGCAGTGGTGGCGTTACACGCCGGGGGCGAACTGGAAGCATCCCGAAGGCTCCCACAGCAGTATTCGAGACCGCGCCGATCACCCGGTCGTGCATATCGCATTCGAGGACGCGTCGGCCTACGCGACATGGGCCGGAAAGCGTCTGCCGACCGAGGCCGAATTCGAGTTCGCCGCGCGCGGAGGTCTCGATCGGAATCTCTTTCCGTGGGGCAACGAGTTGATGCCGGGCAACAAAGCGGTGGCCAACACGTGGCAGGGACGATTCCCTGCGCGAGACCGCGGAGAGGACGGCCATTCTGGCACCTCTCCGGTCACCGCCTTTCCGCCGACCGGGTTCGGCCTGTACGACATGGGGGGCAACGTCTGGCAATGGTGCGCCGATTGGTACCGGCCTGATTACTATTCGGTGCTCGCGAAGACTGCATCGATCGCCCGTAATCCCGAAGGACCGGGCGACAGCTTCGATCCGCACGAGCCCGGAGCCGCCAAGCGTGTGCTGCGGGGCGGATCGTATCTGTGCACCGATCAGTACTGCGCCCGTTATCTTGTCGGCAGCCGCGGCAAATCGGAGGTGAGCAGTGGAGTATCGAATCTGGGGTTTCGTCTCGTGCGGAGATAACACGTAATGAGGCGCCTCTTGCTCGTCGCGGCGACGGTTGCCCTCATCACGGCCGTCCCTCTGCCCGGGGTAAGGGCCCGTGCGGCGCAGCAGGCGCCCGGCCGTCTGCCCTCCAGGCCCAACATCGTCTGGATCTCGAACGAAGACATGAGCCCTCACATCGGCGCCTATGGCGATGCGATGGCGCGAACTCCCGTTCTGGATCGCCTGGCTCGCGACTCCATCCGGTACACGAGCGCGTTTACGACGGCGCCCGTGTGCGCGCCGAGCCGCGCGGCGATCATCACGGGGATGTATCAGACGACGATCGGCGCGCAGCACATGCGGACGACCGAAGACAGAGTGCCGGAGCTGCCGGGGCCGTATCTGGCGGTGCCGCCGTTCTACGTGAAGGCGTTTCCAGAGTACCTGCGCGCGGCCGGCTACTACACGAGCAATCGCGCCAAGACGGACTATCAGTTCGGCGTGCCGTTCACGATCTGGGACGATCTCGGCCGCGACGCGCACTGGCGCAACCGGCCGGACAGGAGCCAGCCGTTCTTCTCGGTGTTCAACTTCGAAGTGACGCACGAGAGCCAGATTTTTCCGACGAGCCCCGCGCGCAAAGGGAAACCGCTCGTCACCGATCCGTTGAAAATCGCGGTACCGCCGTACTATCCAGACACGCCGGCGGTGCGTGAAGAGCTCGCGCGGATGTACGACAACATCGCCGACATGGATGGCCAGGTCGGCGAGATCCTCCAGCAGCTCGAGACGGATGGGCTGGCCGACAACACCATCGTGTTCTACTGGAGCGACCACGGCGACGGCGTGCCGCGTGCGAAGCGCTCGCTCTACGACTCCGGCCTCCGCGTCCCGCTGATGATCCGCTGGCCGAAGACCCTGGGGCCAACCGTTGCCGCGGGGTCGGTGAGCGATCGGCTCGTGAGCCTGATCGATCTGGCGCCGACGGTCCTTGCGCTCGCCGGCGTCGAAATTCCCACGCATCTGCAGGGGCGGGTGCTCGTCGGGATGCAGGCGGCGCCGGCGCCGGAGTTTGTGTTCGGCGCCCGCGATCGCATGGACATCGAGTACGACATGATGCGCTCGGCGCGTGACGGGCGCTTCTTGTACGTTCGCAACTTTGCGCCGGAGCTTCCCTATGCGGGGCACATCATCTATCGCAACCAGAGCGCCATCATGCAGGAATGGCTCAGGCTGCAGGCCGAACGAGCGCTGACCGGAGCCGCCGCGCTGTGGATGCGAACCCACCGGCCGGCTGAGGAGCTCTACGACACGAGCTCGGACCCGCACCAGATCCGCAATCTGGCCGCCGACACGGCGCATCGGCTGACACTCGAGCGCATGCGCAAGGCGGTGACAGACTGGATGACGCGGGTCGCCGACCAGGGCCTCGTCAACGAGCCGGAAATGATCCAGCGCATGTGGCCCGGCGGGATTCAACCGGACACGGCGCAGCCGTACATCGTTGCGCGCCGGTCACTCGATGCGCCGGCGCGCTCCGCGTCCATGACGATCAAATCGCCGTTCGAGGTCGTCATCTACGTGCCAACGCAGGGCGCATCCGTCGGCTACACCACCGATGATGGGCCGTCGGCGAAGTGGCGGCTTTATACGGGGCCGATTCTCGTGACAGCACCGATGACGCTGCGGGCCAAGGCCATCCGCTACGGATACAAAGAAAGCGCCGAGACGCGCATCGTGTTTACGAAAGACGAGAGGCCATGAGAGGGTTCGCGGCTGTTGCGGCAGCCCTGTTCTTCATCTCGGCGGCCAATCAGCCGGGCACACGCCCGAACATCCTGCTGATTCAGGCCGATGATCTCGGCTACGGCGATCTGAGCGCGTACGGCCAGGCGCGGTTTTCCACGCCTCACCTCGACCGGCTGGCCCGCGAAGGCACCCGGTTCACGCAGTATTACTCGGGCAGCACGGTGTGCGCGCCATCGCGAGCGGCGTTGATGACCGGCATCCATACAGGCCACGCGTGGATACGCGGCAACGGCGGCATGCCAGGCGGCGATGTCCCACTGCGCGAGGAGGACGTAACGATCGCCGAGGTGTTGCGAAGCGCCGGTTACCGCACGGCGGTGATTGGAAAATGGGGCCTGGGACAGCCGGGCAGTACGGGGCAGCCAGACCGGCAGGGGTTCGACCACGCCTTCGGATTTCTTGATCACCGCCATGCGCATCGGCAGTTCACCGACCATCTCTGGCGCAATGGCGAGCGGACGAGCACGGATGTCGATGCCGACTATGTCAACGACCTGTTCACAAGGGAAGCGGCGTCAGTCATCGCGCGGGACGATCCCCGCCCGTTCTTCGTGTATCTCAGCTACACGGTACCGCACGCCGAGCTGCAGGCTCCGAGCGAAGACCTGGCGCGATTCAACGGTCGTTTCCCCGAGAAGCCGTTCGCCAATCCGGGCGCCGATGCGAGGCTCACCGGCGCGCGGGCCGATGCCGTCACACTCGGCTACCGATCGCAGCCCGCGCCCTTCGCGGCGTTTGCCGCGATGATTACTCGGATGGACCGCGACATCGGATCGCTGACCGAACTGATCCGCTCGCGTGGGATCGACCGCCGGACGCTGGTGCTGTTTACGAGCGACAACGGCCCGCACCGCGAGGGCGGGGCCGATCCCGCGTACTTCAACAGCAGCGGAGGGCTGCGAGGCATCAAACGAGACCTGTACGAAGGCGGGATCAGAGTGCCGATGATCGCTCGATGGACCGGAGCCATTCCGCGAGGCCGCGTGAGTCCTCACGTGTGGGCCCATTGGGACGTGCTGCCGACGCTGGCGCAGATGGCTGGGGCGCAGACGCCGCCGGGCGTGGATGGGATCTCGATGATGGCGGCGCTTCGCGGGCAGGCGCAGCCGACCCAGCCATTTTTGTACTGGGAATTCCACGAGCGCGGATTTCAGCAGGCCGTGCGGATGGGAAGATGGAAGGCAGTGCGGCTCAAGATGGGTGCGCCGCTGGAGGTCTACAACCTGGACAAGGATCCTCACGAGCAGCGCGATGTGGCGGCCATGAACCCCGCCGTTGTGGCCAGCATCGAGGCTTACCTTCAGACGGCCAGAACGGCGTCGGATCGCTGGGTGCCGAAGTAGGGATTAGGGATTGGGGATTAGGGATTGGGGATTAGCGGTTAGGGACTATAGGGCTTCACGCGGGCGATTCCGGGAAAGCAGATGCTCGAGTCGGGGAGGATGCGCGGCGCCACCAGATACATCGGGATGTTGGGCGCGCGCCACGCGCCGGCGCGGGCGGCATGGGAGAGGTTCCGCGAAGGTGACTTCCAGCCTCGAGCATCCGCACGTCTGCCCGCTGTACGACATAGGAGAAGACAGACCCAAGGAAAGGGCGCCCGTCAATCCGTCGCGGATCGTGCTCGTGCAGACCTGGGTGCAGGAACTGACGCGGAAGTGACCGGGAATTAGGGGTTAGGGATTCGATCATGAGACGACATATGCCACGAACACTCCTGGGGTTGTTGGTCGTGTGTTTGATCGTTGCAGGTCCCGCCGCGCAGCAGCGTTCGATCGACGACTTCTTCCGCGAGTTCAGCGACGAGTGGGTGCGGATGAACCCGAACCTCGCCGTGGCGACGCGGTATTTTTCCGGGGCTGCGCAGGATCAATTCGAGCAAGAGCTGACCTCCTACACCGACGCCGCGAAGGCGCAGCGGCTTGCGCTGATCAAGCGAGGGCTGGTCGACCTCGCGCGCTTCGATCGATCGCGCCTGACGGACGTGCAGCGTGTGTCGGCCGATCTGCTGCGATATCAGCTGCAGTCCTATCTCGACGGAGACCGCTACGAGGACTACGCATTTCCGCTCGATCAGTTCAACGGCGCGAACATCGGCCTGGTGAGTGCGTTGACCGTGCAGCACCCGATGCGGACCGCAAAAGACGCATCGAACTACGTGGTGCGCCTTCGACATGTCGGCGCGCGAATGGCCGAGGCCGTGGCGGAATCGCGGCAGCGCGCCGGAATGGATCGCATCCCGCCCCGCTTCATTCTGAATGCGACGATCACGCAGATGCGCCGGTTCCTCGACACCCCACCGGGTCAGAACCCGTTTGTGTCGGCATTCAATGATCGCGCATCCGGTGTCAGCGAACTGTCGCCGGCAGAACGCGGCGCGCTCGTCGCGCAGGCAGAGCAGATCGTCAGGGCCGACATCTACCCACGATGGACCGAGGCGATCGCATTTCTTGAATCATTGCTGCCGCGCTCCGCTGACCATGCGGGGCTCTGGCGTTTCGAAGGCGGCCCTGAGGCGTATGCGTACTTTCTCAAGAGCTCCACGAGCACCAGTCTGACGCCGGATGAGATCCATCAGATCGGCCTCCGTGCAGTTGCGCGCCTCGAGCGGGAGATGGACACTCTGCTGCGCCGCCTCGGCCGCACGCAGGGGACGGTGAAGGCACGCATCGAGCAGCTGAAGAAAGATCTCGCCTACCCGCTGACCGAAGACGGGCGCAAGCAGATCATGGGAGACATCGACGTGATGATTACAGAGGCACAGCGCCGGTCGGCGTTGCAGTTCGATCGGCGGCCCAAGGGTCCGGTTATCGCGCAACCCTACCCGCGCTTTCGTGAAGCGAACGCGGCCGCGAGCTACACCCCTCCGCCGCTCGACGGGTCGCGGCCCGGCATCTTTCAGATGCCGCTGCGCCCCGAGCGAATGACAAAGTTCGGACTGCGCACGCTCGTCCACCATGAGACGGTTCCCGGGCACCACTTCCAGATTGGGCTGATGGTGGAGGATCGCTCGCTCCCTCGCTTCAGGCAGGTGCGCGCCTTCGGCGGGACGCCGGCGATCTCCGAAGGCTGGGCGTTGTACTCCGAGCGGCTGGCCGCCGAATCGGGTTGGTATGCCGACGACCCGGAGGGATTGCTCGGCCAGATGGAAGCCGAACTGTTTCGCGCCCGCCGTCTCGTCGTCGACACCGGACTGCACGCCAAGCGATGGACGCGGCAGCAGGCAATCAACTTCGGCATCGAGGCGAGCGAAATCGAGCGCTACGTCGTGATGCCCGGCCAGGCGTGTGCCTACATGATCGGGCAGCTGAAGATTCTCGAGCTCCGCGATCGCGCAAAGGCGACGCTGAAAGATCGATTCTCCGAGCGCGCATTCCACAACGCCGTGCTCGCGCCCGGAACCGTGCCGCTCGAGCTGCTGGAGCAAGAGGTG
>JANNJO010000005.1:0-18707 GCA_031395755.1 Acidobacteriota bacterium | reverse complement strand
CTGGGGTGCCGGTTCGCCGGTGTCAACGATCCAGGGGCAGTAGTTCACGGGCTTTGCGGTTTCTTTGCCGGACTTGATAACTTTGATTTTCGCCATGGTTTGTAATCTCCTAAAACGCGCTGGCCGCTTCATGCGCCAGCGATACGAGTGCCGATTCAAAGCTCGGTTTGTGACATGTCGGGATGTTCATGTCTCCAAGCTCCGTGTGTGATGCAACCGAACAACCGCCCGCGCAGACCGGGATAAACGCGCAATCGCCGCAGTTGTGCCATGCCGCCAGATGTTCGAAACGCTCCGCTGCCGACATCCGCCAGCCCTCGCTGCGGCCGTCGATGTGGCCGGTGGCCAGCGTCGCCTCGCCGGTAAAGCCGGGGCACGCGTAGGTCGCGCCATCCGGGCCGATCGTGTAGGCGTGCTTCTTATGGATTTCGCACGGACCCATGTGGACGCCGTCGACGGTGTTGAAGCCGCGCTTCTTGGTCTCCTCGCGGAGATGCGACAGCTGCTCGTCCACGAACTGGCACGTATCGCAGATGCTCGAGCCGCCCGAGCCGGCCGCCGTCATGCACGTCCCGTTCAGCGGTTTGTCGGTGATGACCGTCAGCGGGATGACGTTCTTCGGAACCTGCTTCGCGCGCACGACCGGCTTGAACGCGACCTTCACCAGCTTGTCGGCGAAGTCCTGTTCCTTGAGAAAGTCGAGCAGCGCCGGGAAACTCTCGACAGAGTCGGCGTCGAAATTTCCGCCCACCGCAATGCGCACCTTGCCGGCCACCTTGCGGACGTTCTCGATGATCTTGTCGAAGGTGCCCTGGCCGCCGCGCAGCGGCCGCATCTTGTTGTGGGTGTCTTTGTCGCCGTCGAGCGTGACCTTCACGTAGGCGAGGCCGTACGGCAGCAGCCGATCGACGAGCTCTTCGGTCAGCAACAGGCCGTTGGTGATGATGCCGAGGGCCAGCGTCACCCCGCGCTGTTGACAGGCGGCAAATGCCCGCTCCGCCTGGTCGTACACCACCGGAATGTTCAGGAGCGGCTCACCGCCAAAGAACGTGATGGTGAGCCGTTTCGGCTTCAGCTCGTCGAGCCGCTGCTCGATCCACGCCGACAGCCGGGCGCTGTCTTCGAGCGACATCCGATCGGCGTGCTTGTTGTGGTCGCCGTGGTCGCCCTGGAAGCAGTAGTCGCAGGCGAAATTGCACTGCAGGGTCGTGAGCACCGTCACGCGCATCTGCTCGGTGTCTTCGCGGTAATCGGTAAAGAATTTGTTGAGCGCCTCGGTGTCCGACGCGCGGCTCGGCACGATGAAACCATGCTCGGTGAGCGTGACGAGGGCCTCGCGCTCGTCGGTGTCCAGCCGCTCAGGCGCCAGCGCCTCCGGGTCATCCGCCAGCCGATCGAGGAGCTCGGCAATCTCCGTCGATACAATCAGCTGCCCGTCCGTGAGCGTGTTCATGAGGAACACTTCCCCACGCTCGGGTAGAGGGACACGAAGGTTGAACATCGACTGCTGCATATTTCCGAACTTTTCGTAATCCGGGGGGCGAACGCGTCGGGTGGTTTGGGGTCGCGTTCAGACCCGTATTTGAATCTCGCCCATACGGAGAGCAACGCGCGTTCCATGAAGTTTCACGGGAAAATATGTCTCGTAAATATATATGAAAGAAGGACTTATACCACTAATACAGCGTGAAAAAACACGTAGGAAACCGCGCCCAAGGCTAATCGCTTGGCCAAACCGGCGTAGTGTCTGTCTGACGTGAGCTCTATAACCGGCTTCGGAATCAGGTACTTAGCGGATCCGCTAATGACTTGGCCTCGGTGGCCAATGGATTGGCCGGCACAGAGGAAAGCGCTCACGCGCCGCGAAGCTTTTTTGCCAGCTCGCGGATTTCAAGGCGATCCATCTTGAATTTCAAGGTGCTCAAGGGGATGCCGAGGTAGCGTGCGGTCGCCGTGACGTTCCATCCAGACTTCTCGAGAGCCCGGAGGATGAAGTTGCGCTCGAACGTGTTGGTCGCTTCCTGGAAGAGGCTTTCGCCCCGGCTGGGCACCGAGTCGAGCTGCGCGAAATGGAACTCGAACGGGAGGTCCTCGTCCGTGATCCACTCCTTGTCGCTCACGGCGACCAGGCGTTCGATCAGGTTCTCCAGCTCCCGAATATTGCCGGGCCACCAGTAGCTCGAGAGAATCTTCAGCGTCGAGTCGGAGATGCCCTGAATCCCCTTTCGAAACCGGGCTTTGTAACGGCTCAGGAAGAAGCGCGCGAGCTCCGGGAGATCTTCCATGCGGTCGCGAAGCGGCGGGAGCTTGATGGGGATGACGTTGATCCGGTAGTACAGATCTTCCCGGAATCGTGCTTCTTTGACGGCCTTTTCCAGGTCGACGTTGGTCGCGGCAATCAGCCGGAAGTCGGTCTTGATGGGCTTGGCGCCGCCGACGCGCTCGATCTCCCCCTCCTGAATCGCCCGCAGCAGCTTGGACTGCAGCTCGAGCGGCAGATCGCCGATTTCGTCGAGGAACAGCGTGCCGCCAGATGCCAGCTCGAACTTGCCGAGCTGCTGCTTCATCGCGCCTGTGAAGGAGCCCCGCTCGTGCCCGAAGAGCGTGCTTTCGACGAGCTCTCGCGGGATGGCGGCGAGATTGACGGCGATGAACGGCGCATCGGCATTGATGCCTTCGCGATGGATCAGCCGCGCCAGGAGCTCCTTGCCGGTGCCGCTCTCCCCGAGAATCAGCACGGTGGCCGACAGCTTCGCCACCTTCCCGACGAGGTCGACGATCTCGCGCGTCAGTTTGCTCGCCCCGACGACGAACTCGCGATCGCCCTGGTCGGCGACCTGTGCGCTCAGCGTCATGACCTGCCGGTTCAGGTCCTGCCGCTCGCTCGCATTGTGGACCAGCGATCGAATCGTCTCGTAGTCGAAATCCTTGGTCGTATAGTGGTAGGCGCCGAACTTCATCGCCTGGACGGCGGTCTCGATATCGGTGATCGCCGAGATCATGAGGACCTCGATCGGGCTGTAGTTCTCTTTGACGATACGCAGGACGTCGAAGCCGCCGATGCCGGGAAGGCGCACGTCGAGCAGCATCAGATCGACGTCTTCGCGGCTGAGAATGGCCAGCGCAGCTTCGCCGGTGGCCGCGCGCAACACCCGATAATCGCGCCTCAGAATCGCGTTCAGCGTGTCGCGCATTCCCTCGTCGTCATCGACGATGAGAACCGTCTTCGGCTTGGGATTCATGGAGAGAGCAGGGCATATTGTATCGCGTTTCGATGGCTTGACAGCCTCGGGTGGCTCCAGTAAGTTGGCCAGTTGGAGATCACATGGCGAGCGAATTCGATGTGGTGGTGATCGGCGCGGGAACCGGTGGTTACGTCGCGGCCATTCGCGCCTCCCAGCTCGGGCTGAAGGTGGCGGTCGTCGAGAAGCAGAAGGCGCTCGGCGGCACGTGCCTCATCTGGGGCTGCATTCCGACCAAGGCCCTGCTGGAGCATGCGCACGCGCTGAAGGTCGTCCAGAACGCCAAGGAGTGGGGCGTGACGATCGGGGAGGGCGCAGTCGGCATCGACATGAGCCAGGTGCAGGCGCGCAAGGACAAAGTGGTCTCCGGTCTCACCAAGGGCATCGAGTTTCTCTTCAAGAAGAACAAGATTGCCTGGATCAAAGGCACGGCCGCGATCGCCGGACGCGGAAAGATCGACGTGACTGAGGGCGACCAGCAGAGCCTGACCGCCACCAGAGAAATCGTGATTGCGACCGGCTCGATGCCGCGGAGCGTTCCAGGCGTGGAGATCGATCGTAAGCGGATCATCACGAGCGATGAGGCGATCGCGCTGCGCGAGGTGCCGAAGTCGCTGGTGATTCTCGGCAGCGGCGCGGTCGGCGTGGAGTTTGCGTCGATCTTCCGCCGATTCGGCAGCCAGGTCACGATCCTCGAGCTGCTTCCGCGGATCGTGCCGGCCGAAGATGACGCCATCTCCGCCGAGCTCGAGAAGTCATTCAGGAAGCAGGGCATTGCCGTGCATACCGGCACGAAAGTGACCAAGGCGACCGCCTCGGCGAGCGGCGTCGCGATCGAAGCGCAGCTGCCCGAAGGCAAGACCGAGACGCTGAACGCCGACTACCTGCTCGTGGCGACCGGCCGCGGCCCCGTGACGTCAGGCCTCGGCGCCGAAGGCCTGGGTTTGAACCTGGATCGCGGTTACCTGACGGTCGATCGCCTGTTTCGAACGGGCGTACCCGGGTTCTCGGCGGTCGGCGACGTGATTTCGTTCGGCGCCGGCAGCGCGCCCACCGTCGCGGCGCCGGGCGCCGCTATGGCGCGCAAGCCGCATCCGCAGCTCGCACACGTCTCTTCAGCCGAGGGCATCATCACGGCCGAGCGGATTGCGGGACACGATGCCAAGCCGATCAATTACGACCACGTGCCCGCCTGCACCTACTGCGATCCCGAAATCGGCAGCGTCGGCTTGACGGAGCGCGAAGCGCAGGAACGCGGCTACGACGTCCTCGTCGGCACCTTTCCGTTCTTCGTGCTCGGGCGCGCGAAGATGGCCGGCGAGGGTGAGGGGTTCGTCAAGATCGTCGCCGACAAGAAGTACGATGAAGTGCTGGGGGTGCACATGATCGGCCCGCGGGCGACAGAGCTCGTTGCGGAAGCGACGCTGGCGCTCAGGCTCGAGTGCACGGTCGAGGAATTGATCAGAACGATCCACGCGCACCCGACCTTCTCCGAAGCGGTCGCCGAGGCTGCGCACGCCACGCACGGCGCGGCGATACATATGTGACAGTCGGCAGTCGTCAGTCGCCAGTCTCAGGATCAGTCAAATGCCGAAAACAGTCGTAATGCCGCAGATGGGCGAATCGGTAGCCGAAGGCACCATCGTCCGATGGCTGAAGAAGGTTGGGGACCAGGTCGAGCGCGACGAGCCGCTGTTCGAGATTTCCACCGACAAGGTCGACGCCGAGATTCCGTCGCCGAGCGCGGGCGTGCTGAGCGACATCAAGGTCAAAGAGGGCGAGACGGTTCCCATCAACACGGTCGTCGCTGTCATCAATGAGGCCGCGGCCGCCCCGGCAAAAGACGCGAAAGCACCCGCCTCCGCGGCGCCAAGCGCCGCTTCCGCCTCCGCGCAAAGCGCTACGGCGGGCAAGCCCGCGGTGGCTCGGCCATGGTCGGCGGCCGAATCGCGCGAGCTGCGTCTGTCGCCCGTCGTGAGGAAGATCGCCCGCGAGCACCACGTCGACGTGCGGAACATCGCCGGCAGCGGCGACCGCGGCCGCGTGACGAAGAGCGACATCCTCGCCTATATCGATGCCGGCGCACCTGTCGCATCCGCCTCCGCACCGCGAGGCGGTGCTACGGCGGACAAGCCCGCCGCACCGGCCCATCCGCCGATGGATCCCGCTAAGTACGAGCGCCAGCCGATGACTGTGATGCGGCGGAAGATTGCCGAGCACATGGTGATGAGCAAGCGCACGTCGCCGCACGTGCACTCGGCCTTCGAGATCGACTTCACGAAGGTCGATGAGATCCGGAAAGCGAAGAAGGCGGAGTACGAGAAAGCCGGCGGGAAGCTGACCTACATGTCGTTCATCACCAGGGCGTGCGCGGCGGCGCTCAAGGCGGTGCCGATCGTGAACGCGTCGGTGGATGGAACGGACATTCTCCTGAAGAAGGAGATCAATATCGGTGTGGCGGTGGCGCTCGAGTGGGGGCTGATCGTGCCGGTGGTGAAGCACGCCGACACGCTGAGCCTGCTCGAGATCAGCACGACGATCGCCGATCTTGCCGCGCGCGCCCGCGAGAAGAAGCTCAAGCCCGAAGAGGTGCAAGGCGGGACGTTCACGATCACCAACCCGGGAGTGTTCGGCGCGTTGTTCGGCATGCCCATCATCAGCCAGCCTCAAGTCGCGATTGTGGGCGTTGGTGCGGTCGAGAAACGGCCCGTCGTCCTCAACGACGCCGTCACGATCCGCCTGCGCGCCTACATGACGATCGGCTACGACCACCGCATCATCGACGGCGCCATCGCCGACGAGTTCATGCAGCATGTGAAGAAGATGATCGAGAACTGGGATGAGTAATTGCGGGCGCTCGAAGTCCGGCGCCTAGGAAGTCTTCCTTACGCCGCTGCCGCCGAGATGCAGCGCGCGCTGGTGGAGGAGCGCCGGGCCGGGCGCGTGCCCGATCTGCTGCTCCTCCTCGAGCATCCTCACGTCATTACCCTCGGCGTCAAGCTCGAGGGCGCGAGGGCGCATCTGGTCGCCACGCCCGAGCTGCTCGCAGCGCGGCAGGTCGAAGTGCACGAGTCCGGCCGCGGCGGCGACATCACCTATCACGGGCCCGGGCAAATCGTCGGCTATCCGATCCTGGACCTGCGGCCGGATCGATGCGACGTGCACAGATATGTTCGCGATCTCGAAGAAGTCATGATCCGTGCCGCCGCCGATTTCGGCCTGGAGGGCGGCCGCATCGCAGGGCTCTCGGGCGCCTGGGTCGGCGCCGATAAGCTGGGAGCCGTTGGCGTGCGCATCGCGCGCTGGATCACGAGTCATGGATTTGCATTCAACGTGACGACCGAGCTCGATTTTTTCGACCTCATCGTGCCATGTGGCATCGATACGGGTGGCGTGACGTCGCTCTCGCGCGCCACGGGCCGCCAGATTTCGCTGGCCGACGCCGAAGCGTCGCTCGTCCGCCATTTCGGCGACGTGTTCGACCGCAATGTCGTCGAGGCCGTCCACACGACCCATCAATGAAAGTGATCTATCGGCCCACCGTTCTCACGCTGCTCGCTATCGCAACGACGATCGCCGCGATCTCGGGCACCACCGGCTACATCCTGGGACGGGCGCCCGCGCTTCCCCCGATTCTCGCCGTCCATTTCGACGCCGAGGGCATCGCCGATCGCTTCGTGCAGGCGACCTACCCGATCGCGCTCGTGCCGGTGTGGATTCAACTGACGCTGGCAGTTGTCTTCGGGGCCCTCGCCGGCGTACTTCTCTATCGCACGCAGCCGGTGCGCAGCGCCGTCGAGGACGAACTCAGGCGGCAGGATCGCGAACGAATGCTGATGACCGCCGAAGCGATCAGCCTGCTCGCCGCCATCTGGGTCACGTTCCAGGGGCTGCTCGCCATCCGCCTCTTCATGATGTGGCAAAGCATGTGCTGCGGTCTCGGCAGCATCTACTATCAGAGCCTTGTCGTGTGCATCGTCCTGTCGGCCATCATCGGCATCAGGGCAGCGGTCTACATCAAGTATCCCCACCCGGTCATGCGGCCGACCGAAGATGCGCATTGGCGCCTGCGGGGCGTGTATTTCAATCCGGGCGACCCCGCCCTCTTCGTGCCCCTGCGCAGCGGCGTCGGCTGGACCTTCAATTTCGGACGCCCGCAAGCCGTTGTGTTTGTTGCCGTTGTCATCGTTTTCAGCATCTGGGCACCCCTCCTGATCTTTCGAGTGCTGGTCGGGGAATAAACCGCGCCCCCCGGGTGTTCTTGTTAAGTAGAAGAGGACACCCATGGCACAGGCATCCACACGTAATCTGGTCGATCGGCTCAAAGCCCATGACGCGACGGCGGTCGCGGACCTGTCGAGTTCCTACGGAGCAAAGATTTACCAGCTCGCCTTCCGGTATCTCAGAAACCGTGAAGACGCCGAGGAAGTCGCCCAGGACGTGCTGCTCAAGGTCTATCAGAAAATCGACGCGTTCCGCGGCGACGCGGCGCTCTCATCCTGGATTTATCGCATCACGTTCAACGCGGCCATGTCGCGGCTGCGCGAGTTCAAACAGAACCTGCCGAACGCGCCCGAGAAGGCCGCGGACGAAGACACCGGCCAGGCGCTCAGGCGCGAGGTGGCCGATTGGTCTCCCCTTGCCGACGAAGACATGCTGCGGGGGGAGATGCGACAGGCGCTGGTCCGCGCCCTGAAGGACATGCCGGTGCTGTATCGCGCGCCCGTCATTCTGCGCGACGTGCAGGGGCTGACGACGGAAGAGGCGAGCGCGGTGCTGCACGTGAAAGAGCAGACGCTGAAGTCGAGGCTGCACCGCGGGCGATTGATGCTTCGCGAGCAGCTCAGCGACTTCTCCAGCGGATTGTCACTGCACTAACACGGGTCCGGCTAAAGCCGGACCCTACGTACGAGCTACCTATTACGGCCGGTTCGTCAGTTCGACGGTCGCCGTCACCGACTTGCCCTCTCGCAGCACTGTGACGTCGACTTTATCGCCCGGCTTCTTCTCACGAAGCGCGAACGTGAAGTCGTAGAGCGTCTTGATCACCGCACCGCCGAACGACACCATCACATCACCGCCTCGGAAACCGGCCTTCGCCGCAGGGCTTCCGGCGCGCACTTCGGCGAACTTCACGCCGTCGCCCTCGTTGGCGAAGTCGGGCACCGATCCGAAGTACGGGCCGTAACCTGAGACCGCGCCGACCGACCCGCTCGACTGGTGATCCTGCTGGACCGTCTCGACGAATGGCGGGCGCATCGCCCGGTTCGCCAGCTGTCGCGCGAGCGCCAGCGCCAGGTCGGCAACCGCGGCTCCTCCAGCGGCATCGATTTTTTCCCAGGTATCAGTGGGGCGATGGTAGTCGGAGTGGAACCCCGAGAAGAAGTTGATCGACGGAATCTTCCGCAGCAGGAAGGTCGCGTCGTCGCTGGCCCCGGCCCCGGGCCCCCCGCGCAGCGCCTTCATGGCCAGTGAGCTGCTCGATTCGGCCGCCTTCAGGTCTTCGTCGATGGATGGAGAGTTGCCGAGGCCGTCGACGAGAATACGGCCACCCGTGCGCCCCACCATGTCGAGGTTGATCATCGCGATCGTCTTCTCCAAGGGCACCGACGGATGGTTCGCGTAATGCGACGAGCCAAGGAGGCCGTGCTCTTCGCCCGCGAACGCCATGAAGACGACGCTCCTGCGGAAATCTGTGCGGGCCGCGACCGCGCCCTTGGCCATCTCAATCACGGCCGCCGTGCCGGACGCATTGTCGTCGGCGCCGTGGTGGATCTGTCCGGTGCCGCTCTGCGACATCGAGAACCGGCCGCTGCGCCCCAGGTGGTCGTAGTGCGCACCGACGATCACCGCCTCTGCCTGCAGCGCCGGGTCGCTGCCCTTGACGATGCCGATCACGTTCCGGACCTGCCGGCGGACCTTCACCGTCCGGTCGACCGCGTTGACGGTGAGATCGCTCAGCGGCCGCGACTTCGGCGCCAGGTCGCGATCGATCTCATCAGAAACGATCTCGAGGTTGAGCCTCGTGCCGAGCGCGCGCTGCACGCGATCGCGCGAGAGATAAAAGACCGGCAGCCCGTACTCTTCTGCCTGCGGCTCGCGGAGCCATCGCCGGTAGCTATCGAGCGCGGGCCGATGACTGGTGTCATCGACAACCAGCAACGCTCTGGCACCGCGGGAGCGCGCGACCTCCACTTTACGTATCATCGCCGCGTGCATGGTGTTGGACTGGCCCTCGAACGCGCTCCGCGAGTCGTTCTCCTGCGGCTCGTGCGTAAAGATAAGAACGGCCTTGCCCGACGCGTCGATGCCGGCGTAATCGTCGTAGTGCAGCGAAGGCGCGGAAATGCCGTACCCCGCAAAGACGACCGGCAGCGCCTGGCTCGGCGCCGACTGGTCGCTGGAGGTGGACACCAGCTGGTAATCGCGGCCAATCTCGAAGTCGACGCTGCTTCGCCCTGCGTTGAGCGTGACCGCGTTCCCTGGCTGAAGCGACAGTCCCGTGATCATGTCGAATCGCTGAAAGAACGTCCCGGCATCGCCGGAAGGCTCCAGGCCAGCCGCGCCGAATTGCTTCGCGATGTACTCGGCTGCCGCGTCCAGTCCGGGTGAACCGTTGCCACGCCCCTCGAGATCCTCCGAAGCGAGAAACTTCACGTGTTCGAGATAAGCGCGCGGATCGACGCGGCGCGTCTGCGCGTGCGGCGAGACGATGAACAGGGCGGCAGTGAGCAGGACGAACAGGCGTTTCATTCCAATACCTCATCCACGACCACTCGGTCGCGTACGGTGAGAACAGGCGTCGTGATTCGTTCGAGTCCGGTCGGGCCGATCGACACCGGCCAGGCGCAGATCGGGGCTTTCGTCCCGTTGTCGCGGTCGAGCGAGACGAACGCGCTGAACAGGCGCCGCGACCCCGTCACGGCGGCTTCACCGAGCAGTGCCGCGGCCGTGCCAAGAGCGCCATGGCCGGGCGGCCACAGACCGCGCACCCGTCGTTCCAGCTGGTGCAGCTGCGGTGCAGTCAGCATCGAGAAAATCGAATTCCCCCCAATGGACGCTTCCGGCCACGGGATGACCATCCTGTCCGGCGGATTACCGATCACCGTCAAGGTTACCTGATTGGATGCTGCGCGAGCTTCGAGGCCCACCAGCGCGCGGGCGGTTGCCGCGAGCGCCTCGGGCGCCGACCCGATGACGCGCCTGCGCGAGAGTCCGAGCTCGTCGAATCCCTGCTGCATCAGCGCGCGCTGGCCACTGCCTGCGCAAATCAACACCGTCTGTTCCAGGCAACCGGCGTTGAGGAGCCGGCGAAGCACACCGAGGCCGGCTTCCCCGGACCACTCCGCCGAACCGGCTTGGTCGGCCAGGATGATTGCCGCCGCACCAGACGCTCCTCCGACGTCCGCCATCCCTTCGACTCGCGTATCAGAGCCACGCACCGGGCCTGACTGCATCAGATCGAGCGCTTTGCCGGCCGCGATCGATTCTCTCTCGTCGATCAGCCGGACGACGTCAACGCGGGCGCGAAGTGCGAGCGCGCGCGCCGCGGCTCCCCCGATTTCGCCTGCGCCGACTATCGCTATCATCGCGGGTCATTCTATCCACTTCGCTGAAAGACCAGAGGGCAGAGTGACGAGGGCAAACGTGCGTTACCCTCTGCTCTCTTACCTCGGCCCTGTCTGCGAGGATACCGAGTGCGGATTGCTGAAGGCCGGGTTCGTGAGGAACTTCTCGTCGGTGAGGCTCTCCAGGAAGGCCACCAGATCATCGATGTCCGACGCGGAAATTGCGAAGCCCTTCACACGGTCGCTTCTTCCCTCCCTCGAGCGGCCGCCGCGGGCATAGTGCTCGACGACGCCTTTCAGAGTCGTGATGCTCCCATCGTGCATGTAGGGAGCGGTCACCGCGATGTTCCGAAGCGTCGGTGCCCGGAACTTGGCAGGGAGGGTCGCCACGCCGGTATCGTGGAAGAACGCTTCCGGGTCCGACGGCATCGTCCCGGCGAAGAGCGTGGGCCCGGAAAAATTGATGCTGCCATGGCATTCGCTGCAGCGGAGGCGATCGGAGAAGAAGAGCATGACACCCCGCCTGGCCGCGGGGGACATCGCGCTGCGATCGTCTTCGAAGAGATAGCGGTCGAATGGCGAATCCGTCGACACCAGGACGCGCTCGAAGGACGCAACCGCTTTGATCATGTTCGGCAGGTTGACGGGCGACTCTTCGCCCGGAAACGCCGCGCGGAAGCGCTCGATATCGCGGCTGTTGGTGGTGAACCGCGCGAGCACTTCGGTCTCCCGGCCTTTGAACCCCATCTCGATCGGTTGCTGGTTCTGCATCGGCACCTCGATTTGCGACTCGAGGCTCCCTCGCCGGTCGTTCCAACCGAAAGAGGCGTTGTACACGACGTTCGCGAGCGACATGGTGGAGCGCGCGTGACTCTCCCCCGTGGATCCGACCGCGTGCGCCAGACCGTCGGTGAAGGCGAGGGCCTGTTGATGGCAGCTGCCGCAGGAGTACGTGCCGTTGCCGGAGAGGCGCTCGTCGTAGAACAGAAGACGCCCGAGCTCGACCTTGGCATCAGAGATCGGGTTATCGACAGGCACCTTCGGAATGGGAAACCATCGGGGAAGGCGGCTCGAGAAGAACTCGGACGCGGACGGCTGCTGAGCCGTCAGAGGAATGGCGGCGAGCGAGCACAGGATCAGTCCCGCGGCCGCCAACCAGATCTTCACAGCGCTACTTCCAGTCTGGGGAGTTATGGACCAGGTTGATTGTCGCGGCCGCGAGCGCGTCGCGCTCCTGCACCCACGCGTCGAACGCGGCGAAGGCGGCTGGAGGGAGGCCGGCCGATCCCGATCGGTGCTTCAGCACCCATGCCTTCATCGCCTTCATCAGGGTATTCGCGTGGTGGCGGCTGCCGACGAACATCTGCATGTACTCACGTTGCGCGGTGTCGAGCCGCTGCTCGGAGGCGTATGCGTCAAGAGCCTTTTCGAAGTCCTTGAGCGCCTCGGCATATTCAGCGCGCTCGAGACGCTTGACGCCGCTGTTCAGCGCGTCGTGCGCCGCCGCGGCAGGCGACTGCGCCGCGCCGGACGCGGCGAGCAGGAGCAGGGCGGCGGTCGCCGGGATGAAGCGCGACATCAGGTGCTATTGTAGCCTCCGGTGGCTCGAGTCGTGAACCTCAAACGCGTCTGCGCCGCCGCGGCGGTGTTGCTGCTGGCGTCGCCGGCTCGCGCACAGGCGCCGGCCGATCGCCTCGCCCAGTGGCTGGCGGCCGTCAAGGCGCACGAGCCGGGGAATCCCGGAAAGGGCGCGCTCGACCTCGCCCAGTGGGCAGGCGTCGAGCTCGAGGAGGTCATCGTCGACGCCAGGCAATACGCGCGCTCGCTCGACAAGACCCGGCAGAACGAAGCGAACGACCTGCTGCTGCGCGGCGCCGCGCTGCACGCCGACATCGCGCGCCTCATACCCGACGACATGGAGCGGCGATCGCTGAAGCAGCAGCGCATCTTCATCGTGAGCGACGGGCGCGAGCAGGGGACGAGATTCGTTAGCATTCACTGGGGGCTCGGCCGCTCCCTCCTGGACGCGCTCGCGCCGGCGCCCGCGACGCACCCGGGCGCCCTCCGGTGGTATCAGGAGACGTCAAGGCTCCTGCTGTTGATCCGATCGCTCGCCGAAGCGTCGGTGCACCTGCCCAGAGCCCGGCGAATTTTTCCCTCCGATCCCGTGCTGTTGTTCATGAGCGGTGTTCTGCACGAACGTTTCTCGTCCGCGTCGTTACAGGCGGCAGCTGAATCGGTGCTCGCCGAGAACCGCGGCGCGACCAGCCTCAACTCGGCGAGAGCCGAGCTGACGCGCGCCGAGCGGTTCTTCCGCGACACGTTAGCCGTCGAACCGGATCATCTGGAAGCTCGCGTCAGGCATGGGCGTGTGCTTGGAGAGCTGGGCCGCCACGCCCAATCGGCGGACGTACTGCGCTCGGCGATTCAGGAAGGCGTGACCGGGGAAGTTCTGTATCTGGCGGAGCTGTTTCTAGGAAGACAGGAAGACGCGATGGGGAACCTTGCGCAGGCACGTGCCCGCTTCGAGCGCGCGGCCTCGCTGTATCCGCGCGCCCAGTCGCCCCGGCTGGCGCTCAGCCAGCTGTCGCGGCGCACCGGCGATCGCGCGGGCGCGCAGCGCGAACTTCGGGCTCTTGCGGAGCTGCCGGCCGATGAACGTCAGCGAGAGGACCCGTGGTGGAACTACTACAGCGTCCGCTAGTGGCGATCGGCGCGAGCCTGCTGGCGGCCGCGACGGCCCTGGCGCAGACGACGTTCACGAGCCGCATCGAGGCCGTGCGCGTCGACGTGCTCGTGACGGAGAACGGCCGGCCCGTTCCTTCGCTCACGCCCGCCGATTTCGATGTGCTGGACAACGGCGTGCCGCAGCAAATCGATCTCGCCAGCTTCGAACAGATTCCGCTGAACGTCGTGCTGGCCATCGACATGAGCGCGAGCCTGCAGGGGCTGCGGCTCGGACACTTGCAGACCGCAGGCCGCGTTGTTCTCGACGGGCTCAAGCCAGGCGATCGCGCAGGGCTCGTCGTCTTCAGCCACCTCGTCGCGCCCGGGCACGGCCTGACCGAAGATTTCAATCGCATTCGCGCGTCGCTCGGTCAGGCACAAGGCGCCGGGCTGACCTCGCTGATCGACGCGAGCCACGCAGGCATGTTGCTGGGAGAGTCAGAGGCGGGTCGATCGCTGTTAATCCTGTTCAGCGATGGCGTCGACACGTCGAGCTGGCTGTCGGCCGAATCCGTACTGGAGACGGCGCGCCGCGGGGATGTCGTGGTGTACCCGGTCGAAATCGGCGGGCGGCGCGCCGGCTTTACCCGCGATCTCAGTGAAGTGACCGGCGGACGGTTGATTGCTGTCGAGGCGACGAAGGATCTCTCGGCGACCTTCACCGGCATTCTCGAGGAGTTCCGGATGCGCTACCTGATCAGCTACTCGCCGCGGGACGTGAGCGCCGGTGGGTGGCATCGCCTTGAGGTGCGCGCCCGGGGACGCGGTCTCATTGTGAAGGCGCGCCCCGGTTATTTCGCCGGTCCCTCAGAGTAGAACGTGGTGTCCGGCTTTAGCCGGACCGGCAGATGAATAGTATATTTCCCAGTATGTCTGCGTCTCTGGATGGAAAGGTCGCGATCGTCACGGGCGGATCGCGCGGGATCGGCCGCGCGATTGCGGCGGCACTTCTGCAGCAGGGCGTTCACGTCGCCATCAGCGGAGTCAATCCCGGCCATCTTCAAGAAGCCGAGGTTGAACTGGCGCGCCTGGCGTCCGGCGGCGCGCGCGTGCTGACCTTCGAGGCGGACGTGCGCGATCACCTCGCGGTGCAGTCGCTCGTCGACGAGACCGCGCGGCGCCAGGGCGGTCTCGACATCCTGGTGAACAACGCCGGCATCGGATGGTTCGGCAGCGTCGAGTCACAGGGTCACGACGACTGGCGCCGCGTCATCGATACGAACGTCACCGGCGTGTTCAACTGCTGCAAGGCGTCGATTCCCCATCTACGCCGACGCGGCGGCGGATGGATCATCAACATCAGCAGTCTGGCCGGGACCAACCCGTTTGTGGGCGGCGCCTCGTACTGCGCGTCGAAAGCGGCGCTCGACGCGTTCAGCGAAGCGCTCATGCAGGAAGTGCGGCAGGACGGCATTCGGGTGAGCTACGTGAAGCCGGGCTCGGTGAACACCGATTTCATGGGACCCGCGGATCCTGAGAACGACTGGAAGCTGCGGCCGGAGGATGTCGCGCAAGTGGTCGTCGATCTCGTGTCGCACGACCAGCGCAGCCTTCCCAGCCGCGTCGAGATTCGGCCCTCCAAGCCGCCGCGCAAATAGCGCATGGCAGACGCGATCGCGCATTACAAGATTCTGGAGCCGCTGGGAGCTGGCGGCCTGGGCGACGTCTACCGCGCGCGCGATACGCGCCTTGGTCGGACGGTTGCCCTGAAGGTTCTTCCGCCGGCCGTGACGCAGGATCCCGCCCGCCTCCAGTCGCTGCTCGACACCGCCGCAATACTCACGGGGGTGTCGCACGCCAACATCGCCATGCTGTTCGAGAGCGGCCGGGACGGCGATCAGCGGTTCCTCGTGTTCGAGTTCGTGCAGGGGCAGCCGCTCGCGTCGCTCATCAACGGCCACCCGCTGAACGTGCGGCGTGCCCTGGAGTTCGCCATCAACCTGGCCGATGCACTGGCGGATGCCCACGCCCTGGAGCTGATCCACGGCGATATTCGGCCCGAGACCATTATGATCACGCCGAAAGATCGGGCGAAGTTCATGAACTTCGGCTTGTCGCGCTTTACCGCCGGCGGCTCCGCCCGATCGACGTCGTCCTTTCCGTATGTCTCACCCGAGGAGCTCGCTGGGAAGCCGGCGGACTCGCAGAGCGACATCTATTCGCTCGGGGCGGTCTTGTTCGAGATGCTCACCGGCAGGCAGCGTGCGCGCGGGCTCGTGCTCAGTGCCATCAATCCGGCCGTGCCTGCCGAGCTCGAGCAGGTTGTCGGGCGGATGCTCGCCGCGAATGTCGAGCACCGGGCGCGGAGCGCTGCGACGATTGGCGCCGAGCTTCGCAGTATCGCGGCGATTCTCGACACGCGCACGGAGGCCTCAGAGGCCGCGGCGGCATTCGAGCTTCCTCGGGGCCGCGCCGAGCGAAAGCGGACTGGAGCCATCATGGTGCTCGTTCTCGTGCTGGCGGTGCTCGGTGCGCTCGCGGCGTGGATGTTATAGGCATGCTGCTCGAAACACGCGCGGTTCCTCCCTTTCAGAAAAACGGATTCGTTCTCGGCTGCGAGCACACGCGGCACGCCGTGTTGATCGATCCAGGCGACGAGCTGAACATGCTGCTCGATGTCGTCGAGCGGCAGGGGCTCGCCGTGCAGAGCATTCTGCTCACGCATGCGCACGTCGATCACGTGACCGGCGTGGGCCGCGCGAAACGGGTGCTGAATGTGCCCGTGTACCTGCATCGTGACGATCAGTTTCTCTACGACGCAGCCCCCCAGCAGGCGGCACTGTTCGGGCTGCACTGCGACGCGCTGCCCCCGATCGATCATTACTACGATCTGTCGAGGGTGTTGACGTTCGGCGAATACGAGGTGTCGGTGCACCACACACCCGGGCACTGCCCCGGCGGCGTCTGTCTTGCGGTCGGTGAGCCCGGGATATCGAAGCAGGATCTCTTCGTGGGCGATACGCTGTTTGCGGGATCCATCGGCCGGACGGATCTTCCCGGCGGTGATCACGCGACGCTGCTCCGGTCGATCACGCAGGTCCTGTTCGCTTTTGGCGACGCCGCGAAGGTGTACTCCGGCCACGGCCCGCAGACGACCATCGGACAGGAACGCCGCACGAATCCGTTTCTTCGCTAGTTCGTTGTTCTCGACACGATCAAATCGAGGCGCCCCACGGAAAGCCGGTCTCCCTCGTGCAGTTCCGCCATCTGCACGCGCGTTCCGTTCACGAAAGTGCCGTTCGTGCTGTCGAGGTCTTTCACCTGCAGTGAATCGGCCGTCGCCGTGATCTGGCAGTGCAGCCGCGACACGAGCGCGGTGTCGACGATGAACTCCGCGCCGGTCGAGCGGCCGATGGTCTTGACCGAGCCGGAGGGAACGCGGAAGGTCATGCGCTCGGCGGCGTGTTCACTCGTTTCGAGAATCCACATTTACTTGGCGGGCAGCTGGGGAAGCGTCTTGTGCAGCCAGGACGCAATTTCCAGGACGACGGCGGGGCTGACGGCGCGTTCGGTCAGCACCCCGTACTCGGTCACATCGCCCGTCGTCGCGCGCGAGAGCAGATGGTTCAGGCCGGCCAGCTGCACGAAATCGGTGCCCTTCGCGCGCGGCCGCGATCGTGCGAGCTGGGAGAGCTGTTCGCCGTGAAAGGCCGGCACTTCGCGGTCGAGCGCCGGCTGGATGATCAGCATCGGCTGACGCACGCGAGCGATCGTCTGCGCCGGATCGAAGGCGAGAAAGCTGCGATAGAGCGGCGTGTCCACCCGCGGCCGGATATCCGGCGGCAGCGCGTCCCAGCCTTTGCCGGTGATGACGGCGTCGAGAATCTGTTTCTGCTGCTCGATCGCGGCCTGCTGGGCCGCGCCGGTCGTTCCGCTGCGCTCGAACAGCTGGCGCTGCTGGTCGAGGACCAGCTCGGTCCCTGAGGTCGCCGGCGTGGCAACGAGCGCGAGCGCGGCAAGACGCTGCTCGCGTGCGCCGACGCTCAGTGCGATCCATCCCCCTTCGCCGTAGCCAATGACCGCGATCCGCTTCGGATCGACGTCCTTGCGTTTGCCCAGATACGCGAACACGGCCCGCGCGTCGGTCGAGAACTCGTCGAAGGTCGCCGATTCGGGCCGGCCGCCGCTCTGACCCATGCCGCGCTCGTCGTTCCGCACCACCAGAAACCCGGCATCGGCCAGCGCGTTTGCGAGGTGCGCAAAGATGGGGATGCCCGCGACCATCTCATCGCGATCGCTCGGGGTCGAGCCCGATACGAGAAACACGGCGGGCCAGCGCATCAGAGACGGCTTGCGTCCCGCCACGGGCGCCGGGTCTGACGGCGCGGCGGGCTTTGAAATCGTGGCGGCGAGGCTGAAGCCGTTGGCCGGAATCGACACCTGTTCGTCGTTCGCGCGCGCCATCGTCACGAGGCGCGCGGCGACGCCCGAGATGTCATCGCGGAGCACGCTGAGCATCTGACCGGGGATGTCGATACGCAGAAGGCGGCCGCCGTCGGTCCAGACCTCCATATCGATCTTCGATGCGTCGCTGCCGACGTGCAGCATCCACCGGCGCGCGGCGATCGTCCGGCCCGGTACCTGGATGGTTTCGTCGGTGACCTTGTTGACCACGACCGCGACGACATCCTGGGGAGCGATGAACGCCTGCAGTTGAGAACCGGGCTGCGCCGAGGCCAGCCTCGCCGCGAGCGCTTCATACGCGCCGAAAATGAGATTCGGCAGCACGATCGTGTCGGCTGCCACGTTGTTCGTGCGGCGCTGAACCTGGCCGTTTTGCGCGATGTCGCTCGAGGCGATCGTGCCCTTGAATGTGGTGCGGACCGTCCACTTGTTTGCGTTCTCCGTGATGTTGACGGTGAGCGCGATCGGCCTCCACGCGCGATCGTAGCGCGCCTCCCAGTAATCCATCGCGAGGTTGATCGGCGCTCGCAGCTTGCCCGAGCCGCGCAGCGTCCAGCCTTCGGCAGATTCCAGCAGCGTCACCTCCTCGGTGCCGGCGTCGGCGCCCCGCACGAAGACGCGAAACGTGTTGGCGGCCGGCGTCTGGGCCGCAGCCTCATGCACCCCGGCCGCGAGGAGGAGCGCCGCAACAACGGTAAACTGTTTGAGGGAGTTCACTCTCCTTCAGGATAACAGATGTTTTCTCTCGATCAGTATGCGGCCGCCC
>JANNJO010000296.1:0-10752 GCA_031395755.1 Acidobacteriota bacterium | reverse complement strand
CTTGAAGCCCGGCAAGGAGCGCCGGCTGCCGATGCCCAGGGCGCCGCGGCGAAGACGCCGACACCGACGTTTGAACCGAAAATCGAACTGCTCTACAAGAGCCCCGATCGGTACCCGAACGCGCTCGAAGCGGCGCCGGACGGGTTGTGGGTCGGCGATCAGGTGTCCGAACGCATCAACAAGCTCGATTGGACAACGGGAAAGGTGCTGGAGGACTTCATCGGCGAGGCGCACAACACCAGCGGGCTCGCCGTCGGCGGCGGCCATATCTGGGTGGGTTGCAACGGCGCCGGCACCGCCTCGAATCTGCGCGAGTTCAAGCGGCCCTTCGACAGGAGCTACGGCGAGATCGTCAAGCTCGACATGAAGGGCAAGCAGGTGAAAGGCTACCGGACGCCGTGGGGCGGCGTCCACGGCACGGTCTACGTCCACGAGACCGACAAGCTCTGGGCGGTCGCTCCGGGCCTGGGTTTTCTGGCGGAGATGGATCCGAAGGACGACCTGCGCATTTCGCGCATGGTGGCGATCCGCCAGAACGTGCCGCACGGGCTCGACTGGTATGACGGTTCTTTCTGGGTGATCGACGGGGCCGACCGGCTGGTGCAGAGAATCGATCCCGAGTCGGGTCGAGTCCAGGAAATCTGGAAGTTCGGACCGAACGATCCCGATCCGCACGGGATGTGCGTCCACAGCGGGCACGTCTACTTCACCGACGCGGGTCTGGGCGGCGGACGGAAACCCAGCGCCGGCACGAAACCACAGATGATCTTCCGGTTCCCGCTGAAGAAAACGTAAGGAGCAGCTCGCAGACTAAGGCCGAGCCGCAACGATCCCGATTCGATTCAACAGGTCGCGGTCGGTCGGCAAATTGCGCTTGCCCGCCGGCATCTTGTTTAGTTTGAGGATGTAGGCCACCACCGCTGCGGTGTCGTCACTCGTCAGCGTCCCTGGAGCATCTTCCGGCATGGCTTCTTGAAGCCAGCTGAACAACTGCCCCACAGACTGACTGCTCCAGTTCTCCAGAAATGGCCTGCCCACCAGCTTTGGCCCGGAGTCCCCCCCGTCGAGGCCGCTGCCGTGGCAACCGATGCAGGACGTGTCGGCGACCTTCTCGCCGCGATACGCCTGGGCTTCGGTGTACACCCCGCTCCACACGGTCTCCGCCTGGGCCGCCGCATACGTGAGAGCACCCGCCCAGATTGCGGCGAACGTCACGCCTATGAGGAAGGCCGTCAAGGAGCGCACGAGGCAGCGACCATCTGGAGCGATGAAACATTCACGCGTATTTCCGCGCCGAGCCGCACCATGTGCCCGGTCACGCGCACCCCCTTCCCTTTGTGGAGCTCGGGGCTGTAGCTGATCGCGTCGAGCAGTCGGAACGTGAACTCGCCGCGCTCCTGCGGCGCACCGGCTGCCGCGTCCACGCTGGCCGCGGCGGACGGCTCGGTTTTCTTCAACTCCTGGGCGTTCGTCAGCAGCCACGACCTCGTCGGGTCCTGGTGAAGGCATCCCACCGACGACACGAACGTGTAGTTCTGAAGTCCTTCGCCGCCGCCCGCGCCGGGAATCCACGCGGTGTCGGCAACCTCGCTCGTCAACTCGGCCGGTCCTGCCGGAAAACTGTTCTTGTGCAGCACGTAGGTGGCCACGTCGAGGTATTCCTGGTCGCTCAAGGTGCCGGGCCGCCCGGAAGGCATATCCCTTTTCATCTTGTTGAACAGCGCGCTCACCTTCGACTCGCCGAAGTCCTGCACGAAGCGGGTACCGACCAGCGGGGCGCCCCGTGCGCCCGCCGTGGGATCGGCCGATCCGTTCAGATCGGCAAGATGGCATGTCACGCAATTGGCTTCGTAGACCTGTTTGCCGCGTTCGGCCTGCGCCACCGTGTAGACAGGATCGCGCACCGTTTTGCGCGACTTCACAACTTCCTGCGCGGCCGTCAGATGCACCACCCCGGCGCAGAACAGGGCCAACGCCCCAGCGGCGATGAGAAACTTAGACAAGGATGTCCTTCACGACTTCTCCGAACACGTCGGTGAGACGGAAGTCCCGGCCCGCGTACTTGTAGGTCAGTTTTGTGTGATCCATGCCGAGCTGGTGCAGGAGCGTCGCGTGCAAGTCGTGAATGGATACGCGGTCCTCTATCGCCTTGAAGCCGAACTCGTCAGTGTTGCCGTGCGCGATGCCGCCCTTGAATCCGCCGCCGGCGACGAACATCGTGAAGCCGTACGGATTGTGATCGCGGCCCGATCCGCTCTCCGAAACGGGCGTGCGCCCGAATTCGCCGCCCCAGACGACGAGCGTTTCGTCGAGCAGACCCCTCCGTTTCAGATCGCGGATCAACGCCGCGGCCCCCTGATCCATATCCGGGCAGCGCTTGCGCAGGTTATCGTTCACGTCTCGGTGATCATCCCAGATCTGACCGCCGGGATAGTCGACGTTGATGTAGCGCACGCCCGCCTCGACGAGCCGTCGCGCGAGGAGGCAGCCGTTGCCGAACGGCCCGGTGCCGTACTCATCGCGAATGTGCTGCGGTTCTTTACGGATGTCGAAGAGATTCAGCGCCTCGAACTGCATGCGATAGGCCGACTCCATCGACTTGATACGGCCTTCCAGGAACTGGTCAGCGCCGAACGACTTCGCGTGGTTCTGGTTGAGGTCGAGCAGCGCATCCATGTCGGATCGCTGCGCGGCCGCGTCGACGTTCTTGTTGCGCAGATTGGGAATGATCTTTTCAGGGTCGGGATCCGCCACGGCGAAGCCCACACCCTGATATTCCGACGGCAGGAATCCAGACCGATTTTGTGGCCCACCCCCGGCTGCGTTGCCAAGGGCGACGAACGCCGGAAGGTTCTCGTTTTCCGAGCCGAGGCCGTAGGTAATCCACGATCCCATCGAGGGACGTGTCGACAGCACGCTTCCTGTATGGAACAAGGCGCGCCCGGGTGTGTGCGTGGGGTTGAAGGTGTACATCGATCGAATGACGCAGACATCGTCGATGACGCTGGCGAGCTGCGGCAGCAACTCGCTGACCTCAACGCCGTTGCGTCCATATCGTTTGAACTCGAACGGCGACGGGAACAGTCCGCCTGTCGTCCGCTCGGTGCGAAGGTCCACCGCGCTGGGACGCTGGCCGGCGTACTTGAACAGCGCAGGCTTGGGGTCGAACATGTCGAGCTGGGATGGCCCGCCGTTCATGTAGAGCATGATGACGTGCTTGGCCTTGGGCGCGATCAGGCCGCCTGGATAATTTCCCAATCCTGCCGCGTGAAGCGCGCTCTTGGACAGGCTCGAAAACAGTCCGGCCAGCCCGACCACACCGAGGCCGCCGCCCAGCGATTCGATCATCTGCCGCCGCGTCAATTTGAAACTCATGGAAGAAAGATCTCCTCGTTGGTCGCCAGCAGCACCTGCGCATAACGCTGCAGCGTGCCCTTTTGCAAATATCCCATCGCGCTCTTCATCTCGGCCACCGTTGGATCGCGCGCAAGAATGCGCCGATACAGGATGCCGATCTGTTCGGCTTCCCCTGTGGCCGTCGCCGCGGCCTTCGCCGCCGCTTCGGCGAGGTTCTGGATGAACGCGCTGTTCATCAGAAAAATCTGCTGAAGCGTCGACGTCGTGACGTCACGGTCCGGGGCCGTTTGCGTGGCGTCGGGAAAGTCGTACAGCGCCAGCACCTGCGGCGCGCGCGCGCGGCTGATCCGCCCGTAAATCGCGCGCCGGTAAAACGTCTCGCCGTCCAGATCGCCCGAGACTCCGCCCATTTCTTCGTTCAGCACGCCCGCCGACCGCAACAGCGTGTCGCGATAGGCTTCGGCGTCGAGCCGCCGGGGATTCTGACGCCAGATCAATGCGTTGGCTTCGTCTGCCTTCAACCCGTCGCTTCGAGGGTTGCTGGATTGCTGATAGGCGGCCGACAGCATGATCTCTTTGTTGAGCCACTTCAGCGACCATCCGTGCTCAACGAACCGCGCAGCGAGATCGTCGAGGAGCTGCGGGTGTGTCGGCTTGTCGCCCTGCGTGCCGAAGTCGCTCGGGGTCGCCACCAGGGCGCGCCCGAAGTGCCAGCCCCACGCGCGGTTCACGATCACGCGCGCGGCAAGGCCAGGTGCATCGCTGAAGAGACGGTCCGCCAGCTCCAGACGCCCGGAGCCCTGCTTCAACGCCGTATCACCTTTGGCGAGCACTGCCGGAAACCCCCGGGGCACGATGTCGCCAGGCGCGGCGTAGTTCCCCGCCTTCAGCAACGGCATGTCGCGCGCTTCGCCGGGCTTGTAAATAATAAATGTGTAGCTGGGGTCGGACGCATCGACGTACTGTGCCGCCTCGAATACCGCATTCATGTACGGCTCGGTCGAACCCTGTGGGCCGCGGGCCGGCGCGGGCGGCGGGACGACGGCAGGGGCGGGATTAACGGCCGCCGCAGCAGCCTGACCCACGGGTGGCGCCCCGGCCACGGGGGGTACCACAGCAGCAGGCGGCGGTCCTCCTCCTCGACGCGGCGGATTCCAGAATTTCTCGAGACTCTGCACAAGCTGCGGATACTTGTCGAGCAGGCTGGTCGCCTCGGCCTTGAGGCTTTCCATATCGGCTTTCCACTTCACCGCCTTCTCGGCGCCGTCGGTAAACGTGGTGCCCTCGTTGGCGAGCAGGTTCACCGAGTACGCCATGTCGAACAGCTGGCGCTGGAGCCAGAGATATCGCTGTTCTATCTGGGGTTCGACGGTAAAGATCGGGCGCTCGACGCGCACCGTCGAGGCGAACACACCCATCAGGGCGTAGTAGTCCTTCTGCGTGATGGGATCGAACTTGTGATCGTGACACCGCGCGCACGCCATCGACACGCCGAGCACGCCGCGCGATACGGCGTCGATCCGCTCATCCCAGTCGTCGGTTAAAAAGCCACCGATGACATCTCCCGACAGGCGCAGATCGTGATGGTACATGGGAGCCGCGCCGAGATAGCCGAGCGCCCTCATGTCGTCACGCGTGGCGGTCGGCATCAGATCGGCCGCTATCTGAAGTTTGACGAAGCGGTCGTACGGCATGTCGGCGTTCAGCGCTTCGATAATCCAGTCGCGATACCGCCACGCAAAGGGGTACGGCGGGTTGGTCGCCTCCGAGGTCGGGTTGTCTTCGGCGTAGCGGGCCACATCCATCCAGCGGCGCGCCCACCGCTCGCCGTAATGCGGCGAAGCCAGCAGGCGATCGATGAGCTGTTCGTACGCGTTCGGCGATCGATCGGTCAGAAACGCCTGAATCTCTTCAAAGGTCGGCTTGTAGCCGAGCAGATCGACATAGGCACGCGTCACCAGCGTGCGCCGGTCGGCCTGTGGGGATGGCGCGAGCTTCTTCTCCTGCAGCTTGGCCAGGACGAAACTATCGATCTTTGTTTTCGGCCAGCCATTCGCGGCCGCCGGCCGGGGCGCGGCCACGACGGCGACCGGCTGAAAGGCCCACCACTTGCGTCCGTCCTGAAGGGACATGCCTTTGTACTGGGGCTCGGCGGATGCCAGGGCAGGAACACTCGCACGCGGGTCAGCCGCGCCGCGCGCAATCCAGTGCTGAAAATCGGCCACGACGCTGTCGGCGAGCTTGCCGCTCGGCGGCATCTGCACAAGCGGGTCGGCGTAGCTGATCGCCTTGAGCAGCCGGCTGTCGCCGGGTTTGTGGGGCACGAGCGCAGGTCCGGAGATCCCGCCCTTCAGCAGGCCCTCCCTGCTGTCGAGCACCAGGTTTCCCTTCGGCGCCGCCATTTTTGCGTTATGACAGCCGTAGCACTTCTGGACGAGCACCGGCCGAATCTTCGCCTCAAAGAATTCGACGTCGGGACCCTGCGCACGAGCAGGAGACGCGGCTGCGACCGCGCAGATCACGCCAAGGAAGGCACGCAGGAACATGGAAGCTCCAAGGATTGGGACCACGCTGGAACGAATTTTGCCTCGTAGACTAGGTTAAACCGGATGCGCGGTTTCGGCAAGGAATCGATTCCTCACCACCCCATCGCTTTTCTCGCTTCGTCCCCGCCAACGATCGCGAACAGCAACAAGATCACGACCAGCAGCGCGTTCGTCGGCCAGTTGTTGCGCGGCACCGGAGCGGACCACTTCACGCGATTATTGAGATACAGCAGCGTGGCGGCGAGGAACGGCACGAACAGGCTGCCGACGATCGTGTAGGTGACGATCACCGCGAGCGGCCGGCCCGTAAAGGCGAACGGCAGCGGCACGAGCGAGACGAAGACCAGCGCCATACGGTAGGGCGTGCTCGTGACCCTGGTGACCCGCGTCCGCTCCTCGGGCGAGAGCTTCCTGATGATGCTGTAGAAATCCGCATACAAGTACGGCACGCTCTGCCACACGCCGAGCAGCGAGGCGAAAACCGCCGCCCAGAAGCCCACTGAGTAGGCCCAGACACCGAACGGGCCGATGATGGCGCCGAGCATCTCGGCCATCTTGCTGACGGCCTGCGCGTCGGTGATCGTGATGCCGGTGGTGTAGAACGCCTGGTTGGCGGTCATCATGATCGCCATGCCGAAGATGGCCGTGAACAGGTACGCGATGGCGATGTCGCCGCGCACGTAGCCGAGCTGCCCGGCTCCGCTGATCTTCTCTTCGCGCATCCAGTAGTTGTAGGACAGCATCGTGATGGAACCGCCGATGCCGCCGATGATCGACAGCACGTACAGCCCCGCGCCTCCGGGAATCGTCGGAATGAACGTGCCTTGCAGCACGCCGGCCGGATTCTGAAACGTCAGCGCCGAACAGACAAGGATGCTGAACCCCATGACGCCGACGAGGGTTTTCATCAGCTTCTCGAACCCGCCGTATCCGCCCAGCAGCACGAACACGAAACCGAACAGGCTGTGGAACACGGCACCCCACGGCTGCGAAATCCTGCCGCCGGTCAGGTTGGCAATCCCGAGGCCTGTTGCGTTCGTGAGCGCCGCCGTCACGGCCACGGTCCAGAGGACGAGATAGACGCCGAAATAAAATTTGACCCAGGCGGGCAGAAACTCCGCCCATCCCTCCAGCGCGGTCTTACCGGTGGCCAGCTGCCAGCGCGCGATCCCTTCGTTCAGCACGTATTTGAAGAACGCGCCGACCGCGATCGCCCACAGCAGCACGACCCCGTACCGCGCGCCGCCCACGGTCGCGGCAACGACGTCTCCCGAACCGATCCCGGTCGCGGCGACGACCAGGCCCGGGCCCGCGAGCTTCAGGAAACTAAATGTGGACGGAGCTTTGGGCGGAGCAGGCACGGGCCGATGATTCTAGTTCATAATGACGATCATGAAGGGCTGGCCCCTCTCCCTCATACTCTGCGTCGCAACCGTCTCGTTGAATGCCCAGAGCTCGATTAACATCCCGTTCGACGCCTACACGCTCCCGAATGGGCTGACGGTCGTGCTGTCGATCGATCGCACGACACCGACCGTTGCGGTGAACCTCTGGTATCACGTCGGATCCAAAAATGAGATGCCGGGGCGCACCGGGTTCGCGCATTTGTTCGAGCACGTCATGTTCACCGGCTCTGAACACGTGCCGTACGGGCTGCACGACCGTTTGACGGAAGGCGCAGGCGGATCAAACAACGGCTCCACGTCGAACGATATCACGACGTATTACGAGACCGTCCCCTCCAACTATCTCGAGACGATGCTGTGGATCGAAGCGGACCGGATGGGTTTCCTGCTCGCTTCGCTCGATATCGCCAAGCTGAACGCCCAGCGGGACATCGTGAAGAACGAGCGGCGCCAGCGTGTGGACAATCAGCCCTACGGCCGCGTCTCAGAGGTCCTCTACCGAGCCCTGTATCCGGCCTCGCATCCGTACTCCTGGCCGGTCATCGGCAGCATGGAAGATCTCTCGGCCGCCTCCGAGGAAGATGTGAAGAGCTTCTTCCGCCTCTACTACGCGCCGAACAACGCCTTCCTCACCATCGTCGGAGACTTCGACACAGCCCAGGCGAAGGCATGGGTGACGAAATATTTCGGCGACATCCCGAGAGGAGACGCCATCAAGCGTCCGGACGTGCAGCCGGTGACCCTGGCGTTGAGCCAGCGGCTCGTGATGGAAGATCGCGTGCAGGTCCCGAGGCTCTACATCGTGTGGCCGACGGTCGGCTCGAAGAACGACGACCGGTTTGCGCTTTCGGTCCTGGGTTCCATTCTCTCCGGCCCGCGGACGGCACGTCTGACAAAGGCACTTGTCTTCGATGAACAGGCTGCGGCATCGGTATCTGCCGGGCAGGACTCGAGCGAGGACGTGGGCGATTTCACCGTGACGATTACGCCGAGGCCCGGACATTCCCTGACCGACCTCGAGATCGCGGCCGACGCGGTGATCGAACGGCTGAAACGTGAGGGCCCGACTACCGAGGAAGTGCAGAAAGCCACGGCCGGCGAGGAATTGTCGTTCGTCAGCGGGCTGGAGTCGAATCTCGGGAAGGCCTTTCAGCTCGCGGCCGGCGCCGCCATTCATGGCGACCCGGGGTATTTCCGCACCGAGTACGCCAGGACACTGGCGGTGACGCCGGCGGACGTGCAGCGTGTCGCCAATAAATATCTGACGGGCGGCCGCGTCGTGTTGAGCGTCACGCCCGTGGGCCAGACCGACCAGGCGTCGAAACCGGCAGAAAGCAAGAGGGTCGAATGACGCGGCAATCACTGCACGTGGCTTCTGGCTCCTGGCTTTGGGCTTTGGGCTCTTTGCTCTTATGTCTGTGCGTGGTGTCCGGCTTTAGCCGGACCGTGCAGGCCCAGGGAACGCTCGATCGCGCCAAACAGCCGCCCATCGCGAAGACGCCCGAGCTTCGGATTCCCACATGGACGAGATCCAAGCTCGCCAATGGCGCGGAGCTCATCGTGTCGGAGAAACACGATCTTCCGCTCGTGTCGTTCTCGATGACGTTCCTGGGCGGCGCCGATCAGTTCGACCTGCCCGATCGACGGGGCGTGGCGAGCCTGACAGCCGCGATGCTGAACGAAGGCACGAAAACGCGGGATGGTGAAGCGCTGTCCAACGCCCTTCAACTACTCGGCACGAGCGTCTCCGCCGGGGTCGGGAGCGAGAGCGGCTCGATCAGCTTTATCAGTACCACCGCCAAATTCGCGGCAACGCTCGACATCCTCGCCGACATGCTGCTGAACTCGACGTTCCCGCCCGAGGCGCTGGAACGGCTTCGCGCGCAACGGCTCGTTGCCTTGAATCAGGCGAAAGCGCAGCCGGCGTCGATTTCCGGGCGCGTGTTTCCACGCGTCCTCTATGGGGATGCCCACCCGTACGGCCTCGCTCAGACCGAAGCCTCGGTCAAGGCGATCACCAGGGCCGACGTCGTCGCCTTTCATCAGAATTACTTCAAGCCGGGTCGCGCGGTGATCACCGTTGTTGGCGATATCACGCCCGCAGCTGCACGAACGGCGATTGAGCGCGGCCTCGCCTCGTGGTCCGCAGGCGGTGAACGCCCGACGTTCGCCTTGCCTGCGCTGCCGGCTCAGCGCGCTACGACGATCTACCTCGTTGACAAGCCGGGCGCCGCGCAGTCGACGTTCGCGCTCGGGCTGCCGGGCCCGCCGCGGATCACGCCCGACTACTACGCGCTGCAGGTGATGAACACGATCCTCGGCGGCATGTTTCAGGCGCGGCTGAACGCGAACATCCGCGAGGAGAAGGGATACAGCTACGGCGTCAGCTCCGGATTCGGATACGGCAAAGGGCCGCGGCCGTTTCGAACGGGCGGCGATATCGTCGGCGACAAGACCGACGCGGCGCTCATCGAGTTCATGAAGGAGCTGCGAGGCATTCTCGGTGCGCGGCCGGTGACCGAAGAGGAGCTGCGGACCGCAAAAGAATCGCTCGTCCAGCGGCTGCCGGGGACATTCGCGTCGGTCGGAGCCATTAACGGCGCGATCACCGGCCTCTGGGCCGAGGGACTTCCCGACGACTACTACCAGCAATACGCCAAGTCCATTGCCGCCATCAGCGCAGAGGACGTGCTGCGCGTGGCGAAGAAGTATCTCGACCTCGATCGTCTCGCGATTGTCATCGTCGGCGATCGCAACGCGATCGAGGAACCCTTGAGAAAGACGGGCGTCGCCCCGATTGTGTTCCTCGATATCGAGGGGAACTTGGTCAATGGTCCATAGTCAATGGTCCATCATCGTCCATCGTCGTTGGTCGAGCGCGGCAGCACGTAGTGTCCGGCTTCAGCCGGACCGTAACAAGGACGCGTACGCGCGCTTCTTGGGCAACGACCTCACCTCCTTGACCGCTTGATCTCGTGTTCAACGCGGGTTTATCCTGTAGGAGTTCCTAGCGGGGCCCGCCGGTCGTAATCAGGGTCCCTACCTGCGCGACTCGATCTCGCCGAGTTCGTGGATGTAGGCATCAGCGAGCAAACAGAGAGGTGTGCGATGCCTTACGAGATCAAGAAACTCACCCCCAATCTGATCGTCTCCAGCGTGGAGCAAAGCCTCGCGTTTTATTGCGACGTGCTCGGCTTCGCGAGGACCGGTACGGTGCCGGAACAGTCGCCCTACGTCTTCGCCATGGTGCAATCGGGGCCGGTCGAAATCTTCTTCAACGCCCCGGGCCCGCTGCGGAGGAGTATCCGGCCCTCGCCGGAAAACCGATTGGCGGCACGCTGACGCTGTACATGGAAGTGTCAGAGGTAGCGAAGATCTACGACGATCTCAGAGGCCGAGTGAAGTAACGATGCCGCTCGAGAAGAAATTCTACGGCGTCACCG
>JANNJO010000269.1:0-21130 GCA_031395755.1 Acidobacteriota bacterium | reverse complement strand
TTCGATCAGCGTGAAACCTTTGTTGTTGCTACGAATTCTCATGTCTCTCTCCTTGAATACGGCGCTCGGCCGTGATGCCTTGCTTACCAGACGGCCAAGCAGCCGCTGGGACACCCCCACCAGAGCAACCCCCGTACCAAGCGGGACATTTCTTTTATCTTATTGATATTTAATAACTTATAGAGTGATGTCCGTGGCGCCCAAGGCTAATTTGGCAATTCTTGTCACTCGCAACTTGCCGAAAATTGTCACTTCAGCCGCGCGACGACCAGCAGCGAGCTGCCAAACGGCAGCCATCCCGCAATCAAAGTCTCCGCTCTGAACCACCCGGCTAGCGCCCTGTTCAGCAGGCGTCCCGGGACGCGAGGCACAGAAGCCGAGGATGGCGCCAGGGCCTCCCTGGCGCGGATGAGCAGCTTGGGCAGCACGAGAGATGGAAACAGGTAACGCGTCTCTTCCACCTCGAACCCGGCGTTCCGGAGGAGCCGGCGCATCTCTTTCGCGCTGTATCGTTTGACGTGGTGGTTCAGATCGTCATGAGATGTCCACAGCCAGTCAAACGCGGGGACCGTGACGAGCACTGCGGCGCCTGGAGCAAGCATGGCCGCGCCCTGGCGAAGCAGGATCTCGGGATGTTCAACGTGCTCGAGCACGTCGAGCAGCAGGATGAGATGGTAGGCAGCGTGTGATCTGAACGTCGCGAGCGCACCCAGATGGATGCGGTCCCTCCAACGCCCGCTCTGCTCCACCGCCACACGGTCCGCCTCGATGCCCTCCACGTGACCGAACGCCTCCAATGCGTCGAAGAACAGGCCTGCGCCGCAGCCGACATCGAGAATTCTTGCATCGCGCGAGCGCGCCCCGAGGATCTGCCGGATCGTCCGAAGAAGGATGCCTTCACGGACGCGCCACCACCAGTGCTCACGATACAGGCGGGCATAGGCGGCGGCATACGTCGCGTCCATTAGTCTGGGTTCAACACGCGCGCAACCACGTACTGCGGCCGGCCCTTGGCCTCGCCGTACACCCGGCCGAGGTATTCCCCGATGACGCCGAGGAACAGCAGCTGCACACCCGACAGGAAGGTCATGATCAACAACGACGCCGTGAATCCTTCAGGAACCTGCCCGACGGCAAGCCGAACGTAAATTGCGTAGAACGAAAAGGCCATCGACACGGCAATCGCAAACAGACCGGTGACGGCGGCGGCACGCAGCGGCAAAATCGAAAACGAGCACACACCATCAAGCGCCAGCTTCATCAGCCGCCAGGTCGTATATTTCGGCCGGCCGGCGACCCGTGCTTTGCGATCGACGTCGATGCCCACCTGCGTGAAGCCCACCCACGCACGCAGGCCGCGCAGGTAGCGCTCGCGCTCCGGCAGCCGCCGCAGCGCCGCCACCACCGGCGCGCCAAGCAGCGCGAAATCGCCGCTGTCGAGCGGAAGCGTGATGTCCGAGAGCGCCGCGATGATCCGATAGAACAACCGATAGGCTGTCCGAATCATCAACCCTTCCTCGCGGGTTTTTCTTCTGGCAAACACGACATCCGCGCCCGCCTGATAGTGCCTGATGAATTCGGGAATCACCTCTGGCTGGTCCTGGAGATCGGCGTCCATCAGGACCACGGCATCGCCGGTCGCAAAGTCGAGCGCGGCGCCGAGCGCCGCCTGATGGCCGAAATTCCTGGATAGCACGACGACGCGAATCCGAGCGTCCTGTCTGGCCGCATCTTCGAGGAGACGACGCGAGCCATCGGTGCTGCCATCGTCCACGAAAATCACTTCGTGCGGTCCCCCCGCAACTGCATCGAGCACGCGAAACAGCCGTACCAGGAGCTCCGGGATCACGTCCTGCTCATTGAAGACGGGGATGCCGACCGAGAGCCTCACGATTTTCCCCGGCCCTGGAAATAAATCATCGACCACAGCCTCGCGCCAAAAAAGTAGGGTTCGACGACAACCGGCTCGAAGGCCGCGCTGAACATCGCGCGCCATCGCGCGAAGGGCCTGGCGTATCTGCCGCGATCGAGCCGCGCCATCATCCACGCGGCCGACTTCCGCTCGGGGAGCACGAGCTCCAGGATGTGCACTCTGCCGTTGGCGGTCAGCACGCCGGTGAGCTGCTCGAGGATCCGGTCCACATCGGCGTCGGCCAGATGGTGAAGGAAGCTGTTGACGAGGATCGTGTCAAAGGTGCCCAGCGACGGCAAACAAGTTTTCGTCAAATCGGCGTTGATGAAGCGCCCCCGGAACCGGGTCCGCGCGACGTGCAGGTATCGCTCGTTGATGTCGATGCCGATGTAGTCGGCGTCCTTGAACCGGCCGGCGTTGGTGCCCGTTCCGCAGCCGACATCGAGCACGCGCCGAATGTCCTGATCGCGCAGCGCCCGTTCGACGGGCGCAAATTTCTGAGCGGCGAACGGCGCCTGCCAGGCCGCGTACACGGCCGGATGCTCGAACAGACGCTCGCGTGCGCCCATCAGCGCCACCTCACTTCGAACCACCCGGCGGATGCCGTGTTCGGAAACGTTTTACGGATGCTGTCGACAAGATGCAGTGACAGGCCGCCCGAGAAACCCCGGCGATGGTTCATCACCACGACGCTGGCCGTCGTCCACGCGGGCATGTCGGTCAAGCCTTCTCCGAGGGAGGTGTCGCTGGCAAAGAAATCGAACAGCGAGCCCGACGGGCTGAATTGACCAGTGAGAAAGTACACCTCCGGACAGTCCGGTCCGGCGACGAGCCGACCGCCCCCACGGTGCGCGTCAACCAGCTCCACCACGCGGCGATACGTCGCGGCCTCGGCGGCGGTGACCCGCAGGTCCGCTCTCTCGAGGTTCAGGGGGACGTTCATCGCGTACGAGTCAACATGCTGGTGGCCGAGATTGTAGGCGTAGCCGCGGTTCATGCTCAGCACTGCAAACATCAGCAACATGACGGCCCACGCCCCGACAGCGGGACGGCGGAGCCCGCCGCTGCTGCCGGCAGCCGCGACAGTCGCAATCACGGCAAGCGGTGTCACATAGCAGAAATAGATCGGGGCGCTGAATGGAAACTGGACGAGAGACGCCCATGCGAGCATCGAGCCACATCCGAACAGAATCCAGCGCTGCTTCGCATCGTGAACCCGCCCCGCGAGCAGGAGCCAGCAGCACGCCACGGGAAGCAGCGCGGCGAAGCCTCGAGCCGACTGCCAGATGGCCTGGTACGACCATACGTGGTAAAGAGCCACGATCGGGAGCGTCACGCCGAGGAACCAGAGGGCCAGTCGCGACGTGCGCGCGATGGCAGGTCCTCTCAGGAGTCGGGGCAACGGGACGACCACCGCCAGCAACGGAATGCCGGCGAGAATCCAGTGAGCCGACGGCATGAAGACGCTGGCGAATTGCAGCCGCCTCTGCGGCAGCACGACCAGCCCGTTCACGAGCTGTGCAAGCTGCTGATTGATCAGGTACGGAGCGACGAAGCACACGAGCGGGATTGCCGCCGCCGCGACGGCCGTCGCCGGCGCCAGCAGCATTCCCCTGGAGGCAAACACCGAGTGACGCCCGTCCGCAGTCAACAGAAGCCGGCTGCACGCGGCAATCGGGAGAAGCAGATAAAGCAATTCGGCGAGCGCGAAACGAGACCTGAGGATCAGGAGCGCCAGCCCCAACGAAGCGGCTGCCACGCCCGCAGACAGAAGCCGTCCGGGCCACCAGACATCCGTCTCTTTCTCCTGGCGCCCTCCGCCGTAGAGAAGCGCCATGACCAGCGCCACCAACACATACAATCCCGTTTGCTTGATGAGGATGGAAAGGCCCGCCGCCAATCCGGCCGCCGCGGCGTATCTCAGCAATCCGGTTTCCACATACCGTATGAACGCCCAGATACAACCAAGCGCGCACACGAGGACCCACCAGGAGGGCAGCGAGGCAAAGTAGTTCGGAAAACTCCAGCCCAGCGCCACCCAGGCGCCCACAGCGGCGCCGACTGGTCCGAGAAACCGTCTAAGAATCAGATAGGTGAGGATCTGCGCGAGGCACGCACCTGCGAACAACAGCCAGCGCGGATAGAGCAGATCGATACCGGCGATCTTGAAGACCGCCGCATGCATCCACGCGAGCCCGCCCGTGTAGGGCTCCTCGTAGTCGACGTGGGGGACGCCGCCCAGCAGCACCCGCTCGGCCGACTGGCCGATCATCCCTTCGTCGTCCGGGATCCATCCCCGTGGGACGAACAGGACGAGGTACGCGATCGAGAGAACGACGAGCGCGGCACCGATCACGTGCGGCGAGACCGCGAGAGACTTCGCTTCCGTGCGAAAGACAGGAGGCTCCGTGAGGGGATGCCGGCCGGCGATGGCCCGGGCCGCCGGCAACAAGGCGGCCGCCGCTGCCATCAGCAACGCGCTCCAGCCGAGAAACAGCGTCAATGGCAGCCAACCCGGAATCGCCCGCGCCGCGGGGATCGCGGTTCGCGCGCGAATCAGATGCAGGGGGAAAAAATCCAGGCCGGCACCGACCACGGTACTGGCGGGCCAATCCGGTGACGCCGTGGTTCTGATAAAGGGGATGTATCCCAGCCTGTAGCGATTCCACGCGCGGCCAGGAGCGGGCTCGATTCGCTCGTAATATCCGACGTCCTGGAAATTACTGCCCAACGCCTGGTCCTGCAGAAAGGACACCGACACCGAAAGCAGCGCGACGCCAAGGCCGACAGCCGCGCATGCGGTGACGAGATCTCGACGCCAGGGTAGTCCCGGCGTTGCGGCCGGCAGGAGCAGCAGCGGAATGATGGGAACGAGATGCCGCGGTCCGTGAGCGTACCCACCCTCGGGAAAGAGATACGCGCCGTAGAAAATCAGACCGGCAATCGCAGTGGTTGCCACGCCCCCCAGCAATGGGCGCGGGCACGTGCGAAGACGCGTGATGCCGAGAACGAGGACAGGCGCCCACAGCAGAATCGACTTGCCCGGTGAGACGAGCAACACTGCAAGCCCTCTCGGCAGCTCCGAAAGCAGAAACGCACGCGCGGGCGGCACCGGAACCGTTTCGCCCCAGTCGTAGCCGAACTGGAACACATCGCCGAAGCGAAAATTATTCCAGGCCAGGTGAATCATGACGGCCGTCGCCAGCGCCGCGCCGATGACCATCGCACCCCGAAGGCGACGGTCGATCGGCACCGATCGATCCATCAATATCGCAATCAGAAAACCCGGAACGAACACAAGGCTGGTCACCTTGATCAGCCCGGCGACGGTCAGGAGCATCGATGCCGGCGCGACCTTTCGTTCGAGCAGAAACGCCGCCGCCCACGTGAACGCCGCAGCCTGCCACGCTTCCGAGTAAAAGTTGGTGGCGTAGGTCCACAATACTGACGCAGCGCCGAGCAACAGCGACAGCAACAATGCCACCGACGACGACGCTCCCATCGTAGTGGCCGCGCGATGGAAGCCGGCGACGGCGAGCGCTGCGGCGGTCGATGTGCTGAGCATCGTCAACCCGCTGACGACAAAGGTCCACGTCGGGTTTTCTCGCGGCACTCCGGCCACAAACGCCACGCCTCTCGCCATGAGATGGTGCGGCACGGACAGTACAGCCGCAAGCGGCCCGTATGGCGCGTACGGTTTTCCGTCCACGCCGATGCGTCCGAAGAATCGTCCGGATGAGAGAGCTTGCGGTATCGACAGATCCCCCTCATCGACCAGGTGCTCCGCCTGGTAATACACCTCGAACTCGTCCGGCACGCGGAAGGCATTCCCCGATGACGTCAGGGCGTACAGCGCCTGGAACAGGAGAAAGATCCACCACGTGACGCGGCGCTGATTGGTCATTCTCCTGGCGCCCTGGGGGCGCCGACCTGCGCGAGGCGGGCTCGCGCTTCGGCATGGTTCGGGTCGGCGAGAAGCGCCTCGCGATACGCCTGTATGGCCTCCTCAGATCGGCCAAGCTCGGCCAGCGCCGTACCAAGTCCAGTGAAAATGAACGCATTGCCTTGGCGATGTTTCAGGTATCCCTGGTAGTGCTCGCGGGCTCGTTCAAACTGCCGCTGCTGCAGAAAGAAAAACGCGAGGTTGCCGTGCAGATCGGCGTTCTCCGGATCCAGGGATAACGCCGTGTGAAGCTCCGCGATGGCGAGGTCCAACTTCCCCTGTTGCGCGAGCGCGAGCCCGACGAGATTGCGCGCGGCCACCACGTCGACGGGAAATGCCCCTTTGCGGCCAATGAACGTCCGCAATTCCTGGATGGCCTCGTCGAATGCGCCGCGATCGTAGAGATCTGATGCGAGCACGTACTGCGCCTGCGGATTGTCAGCGACGGCGGCCCGCAGCTGCGCCGTCGCTTCGTCTCGTTTGCCTTCGGCCCTCAGCACGTGCGCCAGATTAAAACGCGCACGACCCTGGGGCCAGCGATCGACCGATGTTCTGAGCACGGCGACGCTCGAGGCGTAGTCGTGGTTCCGCTGAATTGTCGCAGTCGCGAGCCAGGCGATCACGAGGGTCATCATCACGCCGGCCAGCGGCTGCAGGACGCGCGGCCGCGTTTTCCCGGCGACCCAGTAAATGGCTGCCGCCGCGAGCACGGCGACCGCGGCAAGCGGAAGGTACATGCGGCGCTCGGCGCCCACTTCGGTGGCGATCGGCACAAAGCTCGACGTCGGCGCGAGGGTGATGAAAAACCATGCGCCACAAAAGCCGAGCAAAGGCCGGCGGACAAGGGCGAATGCCGTCAATAGAAGGAGAGACACGACGAGCAGTGCTTGCGGGAACACTTCTGTCAGGCCGAGATCGCGCGGGACGCCGTAGTCCACCACCAGGTGATACGGCCAGGCGGTCAGCTTCAGATACTGCGCGATCATGACCGCCTGATTGAGCAGGTAGGTCCAGACCGGGACGCCGGCGCCAAACCCGGCCGTATTCCCGCGCGAGGACACCGTCGCCGCGAGCGCGACCCAGGTCAAGGCGAGCCCCCCGTACAGCATCGCCCTGCTGCGCCATGCATCCTTGAACGATCGGAAGAAGAACATCCGGTCGTACAAGATGACCATCAACGGCGCCGTTGCGATCGATTCCTTCGACCCGGCGCCAAGGAGACAGCTGACGATCGCGGCCAGATGCCACGGCCGCGGCGCAATTGAACGCATGGCACGTGCGGCGCAGAACACCGTGAGCAGGTAGAAGAGACCCATCAGCAACTCGGTCCGCTGGGTCACGTAATCGACCGCTTCGGTCTGAAGCGGGTGCACCATCCAGATGAGCGCGGCGCCCATCGCCATGCCGTCTGCGTGTCCGAGAAACCGATCGCGAAGGAGCGGGGTGGTCAGGGTCGTGCGTATCAGCAGGAGGAGAACGAGAGACGAGGCGACGTGCAGCGCGATATTGGAAATGTGATAGCCGCGAACCGAGAACTCGCCTATCGCGTAGTTGATCGCGAACGACAGATTCGCGAGGGGACGGCCTGCCATCACCCCGTCAGTGGATGGAGCAAGGACATCCGCGAGCGGCCAGAGCTGTCGAATGTCCGGATTCGTGAGGATGGCGGATTGGTCGTCGAAAAGAAATGGTCCTGAAAGGCTGTTCGAGTACACCAGGGCACCAACAAGCGCAACGAGGATGGCGCGCACGACGACGGGGGCCTTCATTTCAGGTTGTATTTCTTTGCGTAATATCTGAAAGAGCGATACGGGATGCCGAGCAGTTCAGCGGCTTTCACCTGAACGCCGCCCGCCCGCGCGAGCGCCTGGGCGATGTATTCCTTCTCGAGGCCCTCGACGTGCTCCTCGAGGTTGAAGCCGGACTCGGGCAACAGACCCGCAGCGGCCGGCCCCTTCGCCACACGCTTGACGATGTGCTCGGGCAGGCTCTCGGGAAGAATGGCCTGGCTCTTCTCCAGAGCGACCGCCCGCTCGATCACGTTTTCCAGCTCGCGGATGTTCCCTGGCCACTCGTAGGCCTCGAGCAGCTGAAGCGACGCCTGAGACAGGCCGTGGATCGACTTACCCATCAGCTCGCAGTATTTGCCCAGGAAGAAATCGGCCAGCAGCGGAATATCCTCGCCGCGCTCGCGCAGCGGCGGCAGCTGAATCGGAATCACGTTGATGCGGTAGAACAGGTCCTCGCGGAACTTTCCTTCCGCCACCATCTTCGTGAGGTCCTGGTTCGTGGCCGCGATGACGCGCATGGCCACATCGAGCTCCTCGACGCCGCCCAGCCGGCGAAACTTCCGCTCCTGAAGGACGCGAAGAAGCTTCACCTGCATCAACGGGTTCATTTCGCCGATTTCGTCGAGAAACAGCGTGCCGCGCTCGGCCGATTCGATCAGCCCCTTCTTGTTCGTGGTCGCTCCCGTGAAGGCGCCCTTCATGTGCCCGAACAGCTCGGACTCGAGCAGTGTTTCCGGAATCGCCCCGCAGTTGAGCGCGACGAACGGGCGATCGCGCTTCAGCGAGTAGAAGTGGATGGCGCGGGCCACCCACTCTTTGCCGGTGCCCGACTCGCCGGTGACGAGTACCGTGCTGTCGGTCCGGGCAATCTGCTCGATGAGCTTGAACACGGCGAGCATTTTCTCGCTGCGGCCGACGATGTTCGCGAACTGGTGGGTCGTGCCGAGCGCGCGCTTCAGCAGGACGTTTTCCTGGCGGAGGTGCCGCTGTTCGAGCGCATTGCGAACCTTGATCTTCAGCTCGTCGACGTCGAAGGGCTTGCTCAGGTAATCGTGGGCGCCCAGCCGCATCGCCTCGATGGCCGTGTCGGCCGAGGCGAACGCCGTGATCATGATTCCCAGAATGTCCTGATCGATCCGCTTCGCCGCACGCAGCACGTCGACGCCGCTCATGTCCGGCATCTTGATGTCGGAAATCAGCAGGTCGAATCGCGCGCGCTCGAGGTGGTCGATCGCGGTGCCGCCGTTCTCGGCGAGCGTGACGTCATAGCCCTCGCGCCGCAGCACGATGGACAGCAGCTCGCGCATCGATCGCTCGTCGTCCACGACCAGCAATCGGGCCTGGGCGGCCTGCATCTTCGTGGCGACGCCCTTCTCCACCTGCGTCTGATCCATATCGTTATGTGGCTGCCGCGACCGCCCGCACCGGCAGGCGCACCGCTACCGTAGTGCCGCGGCCCGGAGTGGAGCTGACCTGGATGTCGCCCCCGTAATCGCTGACGATCCGATGCACGATGGCGAGGCCGAGGCCGGTGCCTTTCGAAAACGAGCCGCGGAACGGCTGGAAGATGGCGTCCAACTCGTCGGCGGGAATGCCCACGCCTTCGTCGGACACCTCGAGCACGACGGACCCGTCGCCGGCGCCCGGCTCAATCCGCGCACCGAGGATCAAGCGGCCGCCGTTGCGCATGGCGCGGAGGCCGTTCGTCGCCAGATTCCATACGATCTGCCGAACCTGATTCTCGTCGGCTTCAAACGCCACTTCCGTGGCCGGAACCTGGACCTCGATGACGTGTTCTTCTTGCACTTCCGAGCTGTTCCGCAGCAGGAGCGCCGCATCGTTGAGCAGGCGCCGGACGTCGAGGCGCGCGATCGAGAACCGCTGCGGGCGCGCGTAGGCCAGAAACGATCGAATCGTGTCGTTCAGCCGCTCCGATTCGCGCAGGACGATGTCCATCAGCTGCGCCTGCTCTTCGGTCAGCGGAAGCTCCTGTCGGAGAATCTGGATCGATCCCGACATCGCGGCGAGCGGATTGCGGATCTCGTGGGCGATGCCGGCCGCCATTTCGCCGACAGCGGCCAGCCGCTGGCGAAGGCGCGCGTCCCGCTCGAGCTTTTTGATGTCCGTTACATCCTGGAACGCAAACAGCAACCCGGCGCTTCCGCCCGGCGTCTGGAGCTGCGTGGCGCTGAACCCGATCTCGATCTGCCGGCCGTCACCCGTCCGATAGGAGCTTTCGACGCGGCGCCCGCGTCCCGCCGCAGCGCCGTCGCTGAGATCGGTCGCGACATTCCGCGGCAGCTCCAGCACATCCTCGATGCGTCGGCCCACCACCGACAGCGCGGAATGTCCGGTAATGGTTTCAGCCGCGCGATTGAACGTGAGGATCCGGCCCTGACGATCGGTGGTCGCAAGGCCGCTCGCCAGGCTGTCGATGACGTGCTGGTTGAATGCCTGCAGGTCGGCGATTTCGCTCGAGGCCCGCTCGAGGCGGGCGCCGGCGCGTTGCAACCGATCCGCCAGCGAGCCGCTGAGAAACGCGATCGAGAAAAAGAGGAAGACGTTCAAGCCCGTCGTATACACCACGATGCGGCGGGGCGGCAGCGCGCCCGCATGGTCGAGCAGAGAAACGCCGAGCATGCCCGCCAGCCCGAAGTACTGCGTCAGCACGATGCCGACGTACAGCAGCGCGCTGAGCGTCGCAATCATCATCCCGCCGCGCCGGAACTGGATGCTGCTGGCTGCCGCAATCGGCAGCACGTACAGCGCAGCGAAATAGCTGGTGATGCCGCCCGTGACGACGATGAACCCCGAGACGATCAGGGCGTCGCAGGCAAGCTGGATGTCGACGATCCACCGGAATCGCTCGGCCCACGTCAGCGTGAGGAGCCACAGGACGTTGAGCGCGAACGTCAGGCCGATGAGGACGAAGAGCGGCTCGCCCGGAAAGGTCCCAGGCGAGGTGAACTGCACAAACACGGCCGAGCCGAGCAGCAGCGTGCTGATGCCGACGCGGATCGCGATCAGCCAGAAAACTTTACGACGAAGGTCGCGCTCCGGCACGGCTGTTCCTAGACCAGTTTGCTGATCAGGTCGAAGATCGGCAGGTACATCGCGATGACGATGCCGCCGACGGCTCCGCCGAGGAATGCGATCATGATCGGCTCGAGCAGCGTGAGGAGGCCGGCGACCGCCGTGTCGACTTCCTCCTCGTAGAAGTCCGCGATTTTGGAGAGCATGGTGTCGAGGGCGCCGGTCGTTTCACCGACCGCGATCATCTGCGTCACCATCGGGGGAAAAACGCCCGTTTCCTTCAGCGGCGCCGAGATCGTCTCGCCGCGCTCGATGCTTTTGCGCGTCAGCTGAATCGCCTCCTCGATGATCGCGTTGCCCGATGTGCGGGCGGTGATGTCGAGGCCGTCGAGAATCGGCACGCCCGAGCTCAGCAGCGTGGACAGTGTCCGGCAGAAGCGCGCCACCGCGATCTTCCGCATGATCAGGCCCAGGATTGGCAGCTTCAGCGTGATGGCGTCGATCTGATGCTTGCCCCCCGGCGTGGCGTAGTACGACTTAAACCCGTAACCGATGGCAAAAATGCCCACGATGATGAACGGCATGAAGCTGACGAGAAAGTCGCTGAGCCAGATGACGATGCGCGTGGGCATCGGCAGCTCGGCGCCGAGGCCGGAGAACAGCGCCGCAAACGTCGGGATGACCTTCCACAGGATCACGCCGACGACGACGACCGCGATCACGATGACGGCGATCGGGTAGATCATCGCCGACCTGACCTGGCCCTTCAGCTTGACCGCTTTTTCGATGTAGGTCGCCAGCCGCTTCAGAATCGTGTCGAGAATACCGCCCGCCTCGCCGGCCGCGATCATGTTCGTGAACAGCGGGTCGAAGGTCCGTGGATGCTTCTTCATCGCATCGGCCAGCGACGCGCCGCTTTCGACGTCCCCCCGGGTGGCGAGAATCGTCTCGGCGAAGTTCTTGTCCTCCTCCTGCGAGCCGAGAATCTGGAGGCACTGCACCAGCGGCAGCCCGGCGTCGATCATGACCGAGAACTGCCGCACGAACACGGCCAGGTTCTTGGGATTGACCTTCTTGCCCAGCTTGCCTCTCTTCGGCCCGGCGGAGGCTTTGTCCTTCTCCTTCGTCGGCGCGATGCGTGTGACGAGCACCTGCTCGCGGCGGAGCGCCGCAACCGCCGCATCGGCGTTGTCGGCGACGCGCTCGCCGTTGATGGTTTCTCCGCCGCGTGTCCGTCCTGAAAAGGCAAATGTCGGCATAACTTATTCCTTCGCTGGCTTCGCTGACTCGTTGACAGGGCAGATGGCAGAGAGATGAGGGCAGACCGTGCTTTCTTCCCTCTGCCCTACTTCCGTGCGACCGTTCCAGGTATCGGTGTCCGCATTCCGGGACGGACGCCGAGACCGGCGCCGTGCACGACGCCCACGCCCCGCGTGATCATCTGCTCCAGCTCGTCCTTGAGCGACGAGGCCGTCATCACAGCCTCCATCGTGACCTGCTTCGTCATATACAGGCTGGCCAGCGACTGGTTGAACGTCTGCGTGCCCAATTTCTCCTGACCGGCCTGCATCGACGAATAGATCTGGTGAACCTTGTCCTCGCGAATCAGGTTCCGAATCGCCGGGGTCGGCACCAGGATCTCCTGCGCGACCACGCGGCCGTGTCCGCCCGCTTTCGGCAGCAGCGCCTGACAGACGATCCCTTCCAGCACCAGCGACAGCTGGGTGCGGATCTGGGACTGCTGGTGCGACGGAAACATGTCGATGATGCGGTTGATCGTCTGCGCCGCCGAGTTGGTATGCAGCGTGCCAAACGTCAAGTGGCCCGTCTCGGCGATGCGCAGCGCGGCCTCGGTCGTTTCGAGGTCGCGTAACTCGCCGATCAGGACGATGTCCGGATCCTCTCGAAGTGCGGCGCGCAGCGCCTGGCTGAATCCGTGCGTGTCGCTATGTACCTCGCGCTGGTTGACGAGGCAGCCTTTGTGCTGGTGTATGTACTCGATCGGATCTTCGATCGTCAGTATGTGCTCGTTGCGCTCGTTGTTGATCTTGTCGATCATCGCGGCGAGCGTCGTCGACTTGCCGCTGCCCGTCGGCCCGGTCACGAGCACGAGGCCGCGCGGCCGCTCAGCGAGTGTGCCGAGGACCTGCGGCAGCCCGAGATCCTTGAACCCCTTGATTTGCTCGGGAATCAGCCGATAGACGGCGCCCACGGCGCCGCGCTGATTGAAGACGTTGGAGCGGAAGCGGGCAATGCCCCGGATGCCGAAGGAGAAGTCGAGCTCCAGCGTCTCTTCGAAGCGTTTTTTCTGCGCGTCGGTCATGACGCTGTACGCCAGCTGTTTGGTTTCCGTCGGCGTCAGGTCGGGCAGCTCCAGCCGCCGGAGCTTGCCGTGGACGCGGACCTGGGGCGGCGAGCTGATGGACAGGTGGAGGTCCGAGCCCTCCAGGTCGACTGTCATCTTGAGCAATTCAACCAACGTTGGTGGCATGAACCTAATCCCTAATCCCTAGTCACCGATTTACTTCACCGTCTCGCGCGCGACCTCTTCTATCGTCGTCAGGCCGTCCTTCACTTTACGGAGACCGCTCATCCGGAGGGTGAGCATCCCTTCTTCGATGGCTTTCCGGCGCAGTTCGAGGCCAGACGCGCCCACCAGCACCAGCTCGCGAAGCTCGTCGGTGATGTCCATCACTTCATACAAGCCGACGCGCCCCTTGTAGCCGGTGTTGTTGCACTTCTCGCAGCCGCTCCCCTTCTTGGGGACCACGGACTTGGCGTCCTCGGCCGAGAACCCCGCCTGAACCAGCGCCTGTGCCGCCATCGGCTGATCCGCCTTGCAGTTCGCGCAGATGCGCCGCACGAGGCGCTGCGCGCAAATCAGGTTCACCGAGCTCGCGACGAGGAACGGCTCGATGCCCATGTTCATCAACCGGTTGATTGTGCTCGGCGCGTCGTTGGTATGCAGCGTGGAGAGCACGAGGTGGCCCGTGAGCGCCGCTTTGACCGCGATTTCCGCCGTTTCGAAGTCCCGGATTTCGCCGACGAGGTTGATGTTGGGATCCTGACGAAGGATCGACCGCAGCGCGGCGGCGAAGTTCAACCCGATGCTTTCCCGCACCTGCACCTGATTGATGCCGGGCAGGTTGAACTCGACCGGATCCTCCGCCGTCATGATGTTGGTCTCGGAGGTGTTGACCTTGGCGATCGACGAGTAGAGCGTGTTGGTCTTGCCGCTGCCGGTCGGGCCCGTGACGAGCACCATGCCCCACGGCTTCCGAATCGCCGCCTCGAACTTGGTCAGCGACTCCTGCTCGAAGCCCAGCTTCGTCATGTCGAGCATCAGCTTGTCTTTGTCGAGGAGACGCATGACGATCTTTTCGCCGAAGAGCGTCGGGAGGCAGGAGACGCGGAAGTCGATGTCCTTCGAGTTCCCGTTGTCCGAGAATCGAATCTTGATGCGGCCGTCCTGCGGCAGCCGTTTCTCGGCGATGTCGAGCTTCGCCATGATCTTGATGCGCGAGGTGATCGCGTCGCGCATCTTCATCGGAGGGCTCATGATGTTGTAGAGGATGCCGTCGACGCGGTAGCGGACGCGGAATTCCTTTTCGTACGGCTCGATGTGGATGTCGCTCGCACCCTTCTGGATGGCGGACATGAGCACGACGTTCACGAGCTTGATGACCGGCGCCTCGCCCCCCTGCCTCTCCAGCGACTCGGCGCTGATCTCCTCCATGTCCTGGAGGACTTCGACGTCGTCTCCGATCGCGACCGACATCTCCTCCATCGACTTGGTGGCCATGTCGAGGGCGCTCGCGCCGCCTCCGCCTGATATCGTCATCGCCGCTTTCGCCAGCGAGTAGTACCGCGCGATCGAGTCTCCGACCGCCGTCTCGGACGCGACCACCGGCTCCACGTTGTAGCCGGTCATGAACTTGATGTCGTCCATGGCGAACACGTTGGTCGGGTCGGTCATGGCGATCGTGAGGGTGGCCCCCGATCGGCTGAGCGGGATGATCTGGTATTTCTGCGCGGTCTCGGCGGGGATCAGCTTGAGGACGGCCGGATCGATCTCGAACTGCGAGAGGTTGATGGACGGGACGCCGTACTGCTTGCTGAGGAGCGCCGTAATCTCCTCATCCTTGACGAACGCGAGCTTGACCAGATTGAAGCCAAGCTTCCCCCCGTTGGCCTTCTGGTAGTTCAAGGCTTCCTGGAGTTGGTCCGGTGTGATGCGCTTCTCTTTTAAAAGAAGTTCGCCGATGCGAACTGCCATGTTGAATCTATCATTATGACATTTATTGTCATTTAGTGACTTAAAATGTTACTCGCGCGGTCATATTCCATTCGGAGTCACCGCGCTCCCGCGCTTTGGTCAACTGACCCTCAGCAAAAACAGAACGGGGCAGTTTGACCGTGAATCCGCCGGAAATTGCCTGGTACTCGGTCGCCAAGGTGTTCCATCGCACGCCTGCTCGTGCCCCAACCATGCCCCCTCCGAGCCAGTATTCCCCCCCGACAGCCGCCATCCGGAGATCTCCGGTCGCACCGGGCGTCCTCGTTAAGTCTGCGTCGAACGCCAGTGAAAACGGCCCATGGAGGCCCGCCGGTAGAGACCGTGGTGCCAACGCTGCCCCGACGCGCACCTGGCGCGTCATCGGCACCGGCCCGAACGGCCCCTCGAACTCCGGCCGCCGCAGGTTCCTCCCGGTAATACCTACCCGGATGCTGCCCGCCGAGACCATCGCCCCCGCGTCGACGTCCACGTTCGTCCGGGAGTCGAGCGCCTCGACCCCACCCTTGACCACACGCGCGGTGGTTCCGATAACCAGCCCGGATACCACACTTTGCACAAACGTCACCCCCAGGTTTGAGGTCTCAAGAGTACGGATCTGCACCTTTCCCGATCCTTCATTTTGTCGGTCAGGAGAGACCTGGACTGTATGCGTCCGGTGGTAGCTCAGGCCGAGAACGGGCATAGTGGCGCCCACGAAGAGCGTCGAGCCGGTGTCAATGGGGTCTGACCCCCTTACTGGTACGGGGGTCAGACCCCCTGATATCTGAAAGTCGAAGGTCGCGCCCGTCGCAATGCCGGCCGGATTCCAGTAAACCGCACTCGCGTCGTCGGCGACGGCGACGAACGCGCCGCCCATACCTTCGGCGCGGGTGCCGATACCCCCGAATGTCTGGGCGCCGGCGACGGCAGGAAGAAAGAGCGTGAAGAAGGCAATAATCCGCATCGGCGGATCTTACAGCCCTGAAGGGCCGTGCCACTGGCTGGGGAGGCGGTAAACTTCTTCGTTCTCGCCGAAGCTGCGATGTTCGGAGAGGCACCGGAACCGGGCCACTCTCGTGCTCGTCAAAGAGCTGTCGGTCGCCACTCGACGTAAAGCTTTGACTGACTCGTACCGTAATGCACTGCAGCGCTTGATTGGCATGGTGCGATCGCCGCGCGCGATGCTCACGAGCGTCATCGCGCGTCCGAGATCGCTCGACATGGCGATCGTGATCGTCATCATCTCCGCCGTCTGCAGCGCCGGATTTCTCCTGACGGAGGTCGGGCAGCTGGCTGCGCTCGATCAGCAGGTGCGGCAGCTCGAGTCGTTCGGCGCCGACGTCACCGACGAGACATACGCGCAGCTGCGCGGCTGGACGCCCTACAGGCCTGCGATGAGCGCGGCCATCATCGTCATCGGATGGCCGGTGTTGTGGATCACGGTTGCGGCGATCCTCAAGGCAGCCGGCGATCGCGCGGGCGGCGCCGCGACCTTCGCGCAGGTGTTTGCGGTGGTCGTCCATGCGTCGGCGGTCTTCGCGCTGCGATCGGTGATCGCGGCGCCGCTGAATTACGCGCGCGAGTCGATCGGCGGCGCGACCAGCCTGAGCATGGTCATGCCGACCTTCGGCGAATCCACCTTTCCATCGCGGCTGCTTGGCGCCGTTGATCTGTTCGTGTTGTGGTGGGTGGCCCTGGTGGCCATGGGACTCGGCATTCTTTACGGGACGCGCACGCTGCCGATCGCACGGTGGCTGCTCGGCGCCTACGCCGCTGGTGCGGTCGTGCTTGCACTCACGCAGGCTTTGCGAGGAGGCATTTAGTTGTCGCGGAACAAGAAACTCGTCATCGGCGTGCTGGCTCTCCTCGTGATCGCGTCGGCTGGCGGATACGCATGGTGGTCGCGCCGATCGACGGCGCCGACGGTCACCGTCGAAACCATCCGCACTCGCGATCTCGAGGCCATCGCATCGGCATCGGGAAAAATCCAGCCGAAACGGTTCGTCAACATCAGCGCCGACACGTCGGGGCGCGTCGTCGATCTTGCCGTCAACGAAGGCGACCGCGTCGCCCTGGGCCAGTTCCTGATGCAGATCGATCCGCGATCGCTCCGGACACGCGTCGAGAGCGGCCAAGCCGCACTGCAAGCCAATCAAGCAGGGCTCGAGCAGGCGCGGCAGGCCGTAGAAACCGCGCGCGTGCAACTGGCCGTCGCTCAACAGAATCTCAAGCGGCAGCAGGATCTCTGGAAACAGCAGCTCACGCCGCGCGAAGTGCTCGAGCGCACCGAAAACGACTTGCGGCTGGCGCAGTCGACCCTTTCCGAGCGAGAAAAACAGGTGCGCGCGCAGGACGTCCGGCTCGGCCAGGATCGCGCGCAGCTCGCGAGCGCGCAGTTCGATCTCAGCAAAGTGCGCATTGAGTCGCCGATCGCGGGCATCGTCACGCGCAGGAACATTCAGGAAGGCGAGACCGCCGTCGTCGGCACGATGAACAATGCCGGTACGGTACTGCTGACGGTGGCCGACATGTCGGTCATTCAGGCGGAAGTCGAGGTTGACGAGACGAACATCCCGAATGTCAAGCTTGGACAGGTTGCGAAGATCACGATCGATGCCATACCCGATCGCACGTTCAAAGGGCACGTCTCGGAAATCGGCAACAGCCCGATTCAGGCTTCCGGTCAAGCCGCCACGAGTCAGCAGGCGACCAACTTCAAAGTGGTCGTCGTACTCGACGAGGATGTTCCGGATGTGCGGCCGGGATTCACTGCCACGGCAGACATCACGACAGCCACACGGAAGAACGTCGTCGCCGTTCCGATTCCGGCCGTGGCCGTTCGGGAGCTCGTTTACGATGCAAAGGGCAGCATCGTGAAGAAGCCGCGGGCCGAGAACTCGCGTCCGGCGCAACCGGCCGCCGCGCCTCCTGAGCTCGAACCAGGACAGACACGCAAAGAGACCGAAGGCGTGTTCGTGATCCGCGACGGACGCGCGGAATTCGTTCCCATCAAGATCGGCGTTGCGGGTGACCGGTTCTTCGAGGTGCTGTCAGGTATGAAAGCGGACGATCAGGTGATCACGGGGCCATATAACAACGTGCGCACGATGAACGATGGCGATCCAGTGAGAGTTCAGCCTCCCCCGAAGACACCGTGAACAAATTTCTCGACGCGGCGGGTATCGCGCTCAGCGCAATCTGGGCGGCCAAACTGCGGTCGCTCATGACGGTGCTCGGCAATATCGTCGCCGTGATGTCGATCATTGCCGTCGTCTCCCTCATTCAGGGCCTCAACGCGTCGGTCAAACAAGCCATTCTGAACGAAGCGGGAGCGGACTCGTTCATCGTCCAGCAGTTCGGGATCGTGCGCAGCGACGACGAATGGCTGCGCGTCCAGTCGAATCCCCGCATCACCCGGCAGGACGCGGACGCGGTGAAGAAGTACAGCCCACTCGTATCGGCGGTCATGTTGAGCTCGCAGGCACGCGCCCGCGTGACGTACCGCGATGCGTCAATTGACGGGATCGAAGTGACGGGCGTGACGCCGGAATATGTCAATTTTTCGAGCTACGACGCTGCGCGCGGCCGGCTCATCAGCTCTACCGAAATCGCCGTTGAACGCCCCGCCGTGGTCATTGGCGCCCAGCTGGCGGATCGGCTCTTCGGTCCGGATGTCGATCCCATCGACAAGGTCATCCAAATCCAGGGCCTCCATTTCCGTGTCGTGGGCGTCAGCGCGAGACGCGGACAGGCTCTCGGCCAGACGATGGATGAGTTCGCGGTCGTCGCGCTCGGGCAATTCCAGCAGCTCTTCGGCGCGAGGCGGCAGCTGACCATGTCCGTCAAGCCTCGTGACTATGAACAGATCAAGGCCGCGATCGACGACACCGCGATCGCGATGCGGATTGCACGACGGCTCAAGCCGAGCCAGGCGGACAATTTTTCGATCTTCAATTCCGATACCGTGCTCGGCCTCTATCGTGCAGCCACGAGCGGCATCTTCGCAGTCCTGGTCGGCGTGGTGGCGCTGTCGCTGGTTGTCGGCGGCATTGTCATCATGAACATCATGCTGATGGTGGTCACCGAACGAACGCGCGAGATTGGATTGCGCAAAGCGCTGGGCGCCAGACGTTCGGACATCACGACGCAAATCCTGACCGAGTCGGTTGTGCTGTCGATATTCGGCGGCATCGTCGGGACGATCCTCGGTGCGTTAATCGCCATCGGCATCTCCCGGTTGACGCCTATTCCGGCCGCCATTCAGCTCTGGTCGGTCGCGCTCGGCATCAGCATCACCGCTGTGGTCGGTCTGTTCTTCGGCCTGTACCCCGCGATGCAAGCTGCGCGCCTGGACCCCATTGAGGCGCTGAGACGCGAATGAAAACACCGACCATCCGCTACGGGTTGGTGCGCGAAGTCATCGTGATGGCGTTCGACACCGTTCGCACGAACAAGCTGCGCTCGGGGCTGACCGTCCTTGGGGTCGTCATCGGCATCACCTCAATCGTCGCGATGACCGCGCTCATTCGCGGATTCGACCAGTCGCTCCAGGAGAGCATCGCCACCGCGATGGGCCCGAGAGTCATCTTCCTGCAGAGATTCGGCATCGTGAGCTTCGCGAGCGGGCGCGAGTTCTCGGAAGTGATCAAGCGCCCCACTTTGACGATCGGCGATGCGCGGGCGCTGCAGGAGCAGGCCTCGACCCTCGAGCTCGTCGATATTCAGATCGGCCTCGGACCTGGACAGAACGTGATGCGACGCATCCAGTACCGGGACCAGAAGACGCGTCCGATGATCGTATTCGGCGCAGGCGAACGATACGCCGAAGGGACACGCATCCCGATGGAGGTCGGGCGGTTTTTCAGCGGAATTGAAGTCCAGCATCGGAACAATGTCGCCGTTCTCGGCAATGGCGCGTACCAGCTGCTGTTCAAGGAATCGGGTATCGATCCGATCGGGAAGACGGTTCGTGTCGGCACCGATCAATTCGTCATCGTGGGCGTGTTCGCCGCGCGGCCGTCTCCGGGAAACTTCTCCATGAACCAAGATGACTTTGTCGTCCTTCCCTATACGACCTTCCAGCGCGTGTATGGCGTCCGCATCGTTCAGTCGTTTCGCGGCCGGATGGGCACCGCGGTCATGCTCTCCGCTATCCCTCGTGAAGGAATCAGCCAGGAGACCGCGATCGCCGAGATCGAGCGCATCATGCGAAGCCGCCACGGCTTGAGACTGGACGAACAGAACGACTTCGACATCGTCACCCAGGAAGCGCTCATGCGGGTCTGGGATCAGATCAGCCAGGCGACGTTCTTCGCGCTCGTCGTGATCTCGTCCATCGCCTTGATGGTCGGCGGCATCGGCGTGATGGCGATCATGTCGATCTCAGTGACCGAGCGCACGCGCGAGATAGGCGTGCGACGGGCGCTCGGCGCGCGCAAGCGTGAAGTGCTGTTTCAGTTTCTCACCGAGGCGGTCGTGCTGACGTCGGTAGGCGGACTGTTGGGCATCGCCCTCGGCAGCGCGATCGGGATCGGCGTGCATCTCCTCACCGGTTTCCCCATTTCGCTGCCGCTATGGTCGTTCGCCCTCGGCCTCGGTTTCTCTGCCACCATCGGAATCGCGTTTGGCATGTTTCCGGCGATACGCGCGGCGCGGCTCGATCCGATTGAGGCGCTGCGGTACGAGTAGCTTTCAGCTCCCAGCTTTCAGCTTTCAGCTCGGCTTCCAGTTTGCAGCCTCCGGTTACAGGAGGTTGATGTGCAGGACTTCAAGAAGCTTCAGGTGTGGCAGAAATCTCACTGTTTTGTGCTCGATGTGTACGCCAAGACAGCGAAGTTTCCCTATGAGGAAGGCTCGCGTTAACCTCCCAGATTCGGCGAGCATCGGTGTCTATCGCTGCGAACATCGCGGAAGGCAGTTCGACCGCCAGCGACAAAGAGTTCGCGAGGTTTCTTCGGGTATCGGCAGCATCGGCGAGTGAAGTGGAGTACTTCTCGATCTTGGTAATGGATTTTGGTCTATTGGACAGACAGGCTGCGGAAAAATGGGCTCGAGACGTCTCCGAAATCCGCCGAATGATTTTTGGGTTGATCGCGAGCTTTCCGATTCCCCGACGAAAACAGACCTGACATCTCCCAGCTCGCAGCTGGCAACTCGCAGCTGGCAACTCGCTAGGG
>JANNJO010000252.1:0-13534 GCA_031395755.1 Acidobacteriota bacterium | reverse complement strand
GGCTTGGCAGCCACGACGCGGGCAGTTCCTCAGTTCCGACCTCGAGTAGAAGTTCGCGTTCCATGCTACGTGGGGTCTGACCCCCGTACTGGTACGGGGGTCAGACCCCCTTGAGCCTCGGGCGCGACGTAGGCTTGCGCGATCGCGATGGCCATCTGCCGGACTCTCAACACGTACGCGGTGCGCTCGGTGACGCCAACGCTCCCGCTCGAATCCAGAATGTTGAAGACGTGCGAGCACTTCAGCGCGTACTCGAGCGCGGGTAGAATCAGGTTCCCGGTCAGCAACTTCTCGGACATCCCGTAGTACTTGTCGAACAGGTCCCGATGGAACGCGGCGAACTCTTCCCGGGGCATTCCGTCGACCTGCCCGTATACGTACTTCGACTGCTCGATCTCTTCGCGGAGCCGCACGTCGCCGTACTTCACCCCGCCGCCCCACTCGAGGTCGAAGATGTTGTCGACTTTCTGCAGGATCATGGCGATGCGCTCGAGACCGTAGGTGAGCTCCGCGCCAATCGGCGCCAGGTTCACGCCGCCCACCTGCTGGAAATAGGTGAACTGGGTAATCTCCAGGCCGTCGAACAGCACCTGCCAGCCGATGCCCCAGGCGCCGAGCGTGGGCGACTCCCAGTTGTCATCTTCGAACCTGATGTCATGCTCGCGGGGATCGATGCCGACCGACTCGAGACTCTGCAGATAGATCTGCTGCACTTCATCCGGAGCCGGCTTAAGGATCACCTGAAACTGATGGTGTTTGAAGACGCGATTCGCGTTCTGACCAAAGCGGCCGTCATCGGGACGCCGCGACGGCTGCACGTACGCGACGCTCCAGGGCTTGGGCCCCAGCACGCGGAGGAGCGTCTCGGGATGCGACGTCCCGGCCCCGACTTCCAGATCCAGTGGCTGCTGAATAATGCATCCCTGCGAGGCCCAGAAGGCGCTCAATTTGAGGATCAGGTCTTGGAGGGTCACAACCGAGTCATTTCCTTCAGCACCTTGAGCGATCGTGGCTCGCGCTCGAGGTGCATCGCCATCACGCTGCGATGCAGCGACTCCAGCTCGCGCAGCATCTCGCGACTGGCCGCCACGCCGGCCAGCTCCTGCGGGCCGACCTTGCGCACCGCCGCGAGAAACGCCTGGGCCTCGGGCGACAAGCCAGGGACCCGTCCCGCCGGATACACACCCTGCAGGCTCAATAGCCAGAATTCAAAATATCTGGTCAGCGGCTCCGGGGGCACTCCGGCCACCAGCGCTTCCACCATGGAGACCCCAAGCCGATACAGCCGCTCATCCTCGTGGCCTTCGGCGGCCCACTCGTCGATGAGCTCCGCAAAATAGGTCGCGCATCCGAGCCCTTCAATGGTGCCGCACGACAACGCGGAGCACGAAGGCTCCGAGTAGTTCAGGCTGACGAGCTCACGCCGTTCTCTCTCAAAATAGGCAACGTGCACGTGGGTCAGCGGCTCGAGCGCACCCACGAAATTTGACTTCTGTCGCCGCGCGCCTTTCGCGACGCCGCGCTTCTTGCCGCGGTCGCGCGTCAGGAACACCACAATCCGGTCCGCTTCGGCGAGTTTGTAGGTCCTGAGAATGAGGGCGTCGGCGCTGTACAGGGGCATGTTGGTTTGTCGAGGCCCTCTATTCTAACCCGCCCCTTGGATGTAACGGATGTAGAGCGTCGCCAGGCCGAGGAAGGACGCGAACCCGCAGACGTCGGTAAACGTCGTGATAAAGACCGCCGAGGCGAGCGCCGGATCGATCTTGAGCGCCTTCAACCCAAGCGGGATCAACGTGCCTACGAGCCCTGCGACGAACAGGTTGATGACCATCGCCATTCCCAGGATGATCCCCAGTCGGAAATCCCCGTTCATGAGCCAGGCGATCAACGCAGCAATCGTGCCTGTCACGACACCGTTGCCGGTTCCCACCAGCAGGTTCTTCACAAGCGCCTTGCGCGAATTGCTCCAAGTCAGCTCGCCCAGCGCGATGCCGCGAATGATGACGGTAAGGGTCTGCGTCGCGGCGTTGCCCCCCATGCCGGCGACAATTGGCATGAAGACCGCCAGGGCAACCCAGGCACCAATGGTCTCCTGAAACACACCGACAACGGCCGCCGCCAAAAACGCCGTCGCAAGGTTCACAATCAGCCACGGCATCCGTTTGCGGAGCGACTCGCTCGCCGGTGTGAACACCCGCTCGTCGCTCGACACGCCCGCGAGTCGATACAAATCTTCGGTGGCTTCATCCTTGATGACATCGATCACGTCGTCCACGGTGATGATGCCGGCGAGCTTGTTCGCCTCGTCGACGACGGGAATCGCCAGCAGGTTGTAAGAGGCCACGAGGCGCGCGACCTCTTCCTGGTCCATGTCGACGCGCGCGCTGATCGGATCGGGCGTCATGTTCCGCTTCAGAGGTGTTTCAGGCGAGACCAGGAGCAACCGTCGAAGCGACGTGACGCCGACGAGATGCCCGCGCCCATCGACGATGTAAAGATAGAAGACCATCTCGACGTCTCGAGAGGTCTGCAAGGCGGTGATCGACTCACCGACCGTCATGTCTTCGGCCAGCGCGAAGACATTCGGGTTCATGATGCGGCCCGCCGTCTGTTCGGGGTACTCGAGGAGGTTCTCGACCTCGCCGGACTCTTTCCGGCCCATCAACTCCAGGACGGCGGTCGACAGCTCTTCCGGCAGGTTATCGATCAGGGCCGCCGCGTCGTCTGACGGCAGCTCTTGAACGAGCTTGGCGATTTCCTCCGCCGAGCGCCCTGCGAGCAGCTGCGCCCCGACTTGAGGACCAAGCTCGCTGAGCGTCTCCATCGCGAGCCGGCCGTTGCGCTCAACGAGCACCGAGAAGGCCGCCAGCCGATCGCGCTCCGCCAGCTCACCGAAAATCTGCGCGAGGTCTGCGGGATGCTGTTTCTGGAGAAGATTGGACAGGTTTGCCGTCGCGCCGACTCTGAGCAGGCGCTTTGCGGAATCGAGGACGAGATCGACCTTGCGTTGCGGCGGCATGCGAACCTGTTACTGTAACATGCTGAGCCGATTAGAAACTCGACGGGATCAGGGATCAGGGATTAGGGATTAGGGGGGACCGTGATCAGAACGGTTCGCGCCAGCGCAAGCCCGGGAACCTCGCGTAGTCGCGATCTGTCGTGATCCACTCGCAGCCCGATTCAATCGCGACGGCGGCGAACCAGGCATCCTGAACGAGATTGCCCGTGGCCCGCGATTGCCGGCACAGATCGGTGAAGATGGCCCAGTGTCGCTCGCGCGGTTGAATCACGGTGCAGTTCACCCCTTCTAGAAGCGCGTCGCAGAAACGCACCGCCTCGCTGGGTGAGCTGGGACGCACATAGATGCCGGGATGCGTCGCAATGCGAATCACAGATGCGAGCACCTGAGCGGTGATACCGTAGGCCGTCTCACTGTTGATTGTGTCTTCCAGCCAACGGCGGTATTCAGCGTGTCGCGCGGAATCTCGCCGAAACGCGTAGAGCAGGACGTTGACGTCCGGCAGGATCATCGCCCATCGAGCCGGTCCAAAAGCGCACTCGAGTCACTGAGATCGATACCAGGCCTGGTGCCGCCCGTTGCCCGGGACACGGGCACTTTCACTCGAGGGCGGCGGCTCACCCGGTGCGACCCGGCCAGGACCAGTCGCAACCCGCGCTCTATCAGCGCGGTCACGGTTTCCTTGCGGCGCGATGCCTCCGCCTTTACCTGGCGGAACAACCCATCGTCTAGACGGACCGTTGTGCGCATGTGTCAGAGCATATCATGAGAGACATACGTATGTCTCCGAGACACACATCGTAGGGGATGGAGTGCCAATGTCGAAGGCGTCCGAAACAAGGCGCGCTCCGCACCGATTTCCAGCCGCGCGCGTCACCCCTGACCGTAACGGCCATCAAAGCCCCTTCGAGAGTCCCTCCCGTACGGTCACTCATGGGCCCGGGATCAGTTCGAGAATCAGCCCGCGTACGCCGTCGGCCTCTTCGACGCCGTAAATCGCGCCGATGTTCGGATGATTGAGCGAGGCCAGCACGCGTGCCTCGCGCGCGATAGGCCTCGCCCATGCCGCCCGCCCCGATTGCGGAGTGGATCTCGAATGGTCCGAATCGCGACCCGGGGTTTAGGGACATTTATCGCTAATTTTCCCGCGGCCTCACTCCCAGACTGTCCAGGATCCGCTCGTCCTCACGCCACTGCTCGCGAACGGCGACGCGCAGATCGAGCCACACCCGCGAATGGAAGAACTTCTCGATCTCCTGGCGGGCGGCCGTGCCAATCTGCTTGATCATCTCCCCGCCTCGCCCGATCACGATCGGTTTCTGCGAATCGCGCTCGACGAGAATCGTGGCGTAGATGCGCGTCATGTGGTCTTCCTCGGTCGGCTCCTGAAACTGATCGATGAGGACGGCCGTCGAAAACGGCAACTCGTCGCGCGTGAGACGAAGGACCTGCTCCCGGACCATCTCGGCCACCATCGCGCGCTCGGGCTGATCGGTCAGGTAATCGGCCGCGAAAAGGGGCTCGCCTTCCGGAAGCGCGTCGAGGATCACCTCTTCCAGGTGCGGAACGTTGTCGCCGCTGAAGGCCGACACCGGGACCATCGCGTGCCAGTCTCGCTCTTTACTCAACTGCTCGAGCACCGGCAGAAGCTTGTGTTTCTTGACGAGATCAATCTTGTTACACATCAGAATGGTCTTCGCCCTGGTGTCCTTGACGAGGTTGAGGAGGTAGCGAAGACCGGCACCCGGGGCCTCCGAAATATCGAGGACCACCCCGACGACATCAACCTCCGTGAGCGTCTCGATGGCCGTATCGACCATGCGGACGTTCATCCGGTGCAGCGGCCGGTGAATCCCCGGGGTGTCGACGAAGACCACCTGCCCCTCCGGATAGTTCTTCACGCCCATGATGCGCGTGCGGGTCGTCTGCGGTTTGTCGGACACGATGGCGATCTTTTCGCCGATGATGCGGTTCAGGAGAGAGGACTTTCCCGCGTTTGGACGGCCTATCAGCGAAACGTAGCCCGACTTCATCTATCTGTTGCGGAGGCGGCTTCGCCCCGTGCCGCTCGCGGCTCCAGCTCCGCGCGCGAGATGCGCACCTTCCGCACGCGCCGGCGCTCCGCGTCGATGACCTCGACGTGGAGGCCGTCGATGTCGAAGGTCTCGCCGATCGCGGGAACGTGGCCGAGATGACTCAACAGGAACCCCCCGACGGTCTCGAAGCCCTCTCGCTCGATGGGCACGTGCAGACGATCGGCGATTTCGTCCACATCCGCGGCGCCGCTGAACACATACGATCCGTTGCCTTCGTCGACGACCGGCTCGGCCTCGACGTCGTACTCGTCGCGAATCTCGCCGACGATCTCTTCCACCAGGTCCTCGAGCGTCACCAGGCCGGCCGTGCCGCCGTACTCGTCCACGACGATGGCGCTCTGGATGCGGTGGTTCTGGAATTCCCTCAACAGCTCGCTGACGAGCTTGGTCTCCGGGACGTAGTGCGCCGGACGAAGATGGTCCGTGATCGGCTGGCTCCCTTTGTTGTCGCCGAGGAGCACCAGATCCTTCACGTAGACAAACCCGAGGATGTTGTCGAGATTCTCCCGGAACACCGGAATACGCGAATACTCCTGCTCGCGGAACAGCACGCGGAGATCGTCGAGCGTCGCGTCGGCGTCAATCGCGACGATGTCGGGCCGCGGCTTCATGACCTCGCGCACGAGCGTATCGCCGAAGTCGACGATGGATTTCAACAGCTTGCGCTCTTCCTGGTGACCGGTCCTCGGATCGTCGGCGTTGACCGCCCCGCCATTGATGATTTCCCCATCGTCGTTCACCTCGTCGCGGTTCACCGAGACGGGCGCCGTGCGATCCCGGTGCTGGTGATTCAGCAGATGGAGGAGGCCGCGGGTCAGCGGACCAAGCGGGCGGCTGATGATGCGGAAGCTCGGCAGCAACAGCTCGAGCACGCGCTCGGGATCTCTCGAGACGATGAGGAACGGGAGCAGGAACTCGCAGACCGCGCCGAACGCGATCATGGAGCCGGCAAGCAGCACGAGCGATGGCGGGCTCCCCACGCCAATCATGCGCGCGAGCAGGAGAACCGTGAAACCCTCGATCAACCCCAGGAGAGTCCTGAGCGGCAGGAACAGCAGAAGGGGTTCCTGAAGGTAGCGCTCGAGATCGCGCCCCCGACCGCTGCCTTCAGCGAGGAGCCGAAGCGATACGCGCATCAGGGCGTTGAATGCCGCCTGGATGGTGCCTAGATAGAGGGCACCGCACGCGAAAAGGAACAGCGTCAGCGGAATCATCAGGAACGCGCGATCAGCCCGAGAGGTAGCCCAGCCTTCCGTCTGAGACGAGCCTCTGCACGGGCCATCCGCCCGTTATCACTTTCATGATCGTAACCGAGAAGGTGCAAAAGGCCATGTAGGGCAAGAACCCTAAACTCGGTGGCCTGGGAATGGCCCATGTTTTGGGCCTGTTTTTGTGCTATTCCGCGGGCGATGACGATATCGCCCAGGAAAGGGGCAAGCGGAGAGGAGCCAGGGGGAAATCCCTGCGCGGGGAACGAGAGGACGTCTGTTGCCATGCTAATACTGCGATAGCGCTTGTTCAGTGCCCTGACTCTCGCATCAGGCAGGATCGCGATCGCGACTTCCCCTCTGGCCGCGCGCGGAGCGATACGCGTCAGCCATACTCCCAACCCCTTGGCACCGCTGCTTCGGCCGCCCTCTTCGACCACGCTCACCTTCAGGCTCAGTGCTGACCGCCCTTGCCGGTGAACGACTCGTAGGCTTTCACGATCTGCTGGACAAGCTTGTGGCGCACGACGTCTCGATCGTCGAAATGAATGAACGCGATGCCTTCGATCTTCGACACCACTTTCATCGCTTCGACGAGGCCGGACAGCCGGCCGGTCGGCAAATCGATCTGCGTGATGTCTCCGGTCACGACGGCCTTCGAACCGAAGCCGAGACGCGTCAGGAACATCTTCATCTGCTCGGATGTCGTGTTCTGCGCTTCGTCGAGGATGACAAACGCGTCGTTCAACGTCCGGCCGCGCATGAACGCGATCGGAGCGATCTCGATGGTACCCCGCTCGATCAGCCGCTCGGCCCGCTCGACCTCGACCATGTCGTAGAGCGCGTCGTACAGCGGCCGGAGATAGGGGTTTACTTTCTCCTGAAGATCTCCGGGAAGGAAACCGAGTTTCTCGCCGGCTTCGACTGCAGGCCTGGCGAGGATGATGCGATTCACCCGCTTCGCCAGAAGGAAAGCCACCGCCTGCGCCATCGCCAGATAGGTCTTCCCTGTTCCCGCCGGCCCGATGCCGAAGACGATGTCGTTCTGCTCGATGGCGTCGAGGTACCGCCGCTGATTGACCGTCTTTGGCGCAATCCGTTTTTTGCCGGATTGCGTCTGCGTGCTTTTCAGGAAGTATTCACGGAGGTCGATGTTCTGATCGTTTTCGATGAGCTGGGCGGCCGTCTTGACGTCGCCGTTCGACACCCGGTAGCCCTCCTGCATCAGCGCGCCGAGCTGCGTGAGCAGGCGTTCGACTTTGGTCACCTCGGCGGGCGGCCCGTCGACGCTGACGTCGTGTCCCTGGGTGCGCACCCGGACGCCGAACTGCGTCTCGAGATGTTTGAGGTTCTCGTCATAGGTGCCGAAAAGCGTTTCGATTCCCTCTTCGGGAAGCGTGATTTTTGCCACCTGGATGTAGTATATCCCCCGTTATTTCAAGCGTTTAGGCTCACTGATTTGAATATGCAGCTCTCGAAGCTGCTTTTCCGATACCGGTGACGGCGCACCCATCAAGAGGTCTTCCGCATTCTGCGTCATCGGAAACGCGATAACCTCACGGATGTTCGGCTCCCTGGCCAGCAACATGACCATTCGGTCGATTCCGGGCGCCAGGCCCCCGTGCGGCGGCGCGCCATACCGAAATGCATTCAGCATGCCGCCGAAGCGCTTCTCGACCTCCTCAGGCCCATATCCTGCAAGTTCAAACGCGCGCAGCATGATGTCGGGGCGGTGGTTTCGAATCGCGCCGCTCGACAGTTCCACCCCGTTGCAGACGATGTCGTATTGGTACGCTTTGATCGTGAGCGGGTCCTGATTGTTGAGCGCGTCGAGGCCCCCTTGCGGCATCGAGAACGGGTTATGGCTGAACGCCACCTGCCCTGTCTCCTGATCGCGCTCGTAGAACGGGAAGTCCGTAATCCAGCAGAACTTGTACGTGTTCGATTCGAGGATGTCGAGCTCGCGCCCGAGATGCCCGCGCAGCCCATTCACCGGCCCCCCGACTGTGCCGGCGTGCTCGGAGACGAAGAAGATGACGTCGCCTGTCCTGGCGCCGGTGGCTGCGGCAAGCTCCGTGCGCTTGTCGTCCGACAGAAACTTCGCGATAGGACCCTTGACCTGCTCGGCCAGGACCAGATACGCGACGCCGGCCAATCCGAGCGCCTGCCCCGCCTCAACGGTCTTGTCGAAGAAACTGCGCGACCTGTCGGCCGCACCCGGCGCAACGATGGCGCGCACGACGTTGCCGGCGGCAACCGATTTGGCAAACACGGCAAATCCCGAGTCGCGGAAGATCTCCGTGACATCGACGGCGCGAATCGGGTTCCGCAAATCCGGCTTGTCGCTCCCGAACGCCGTCATCGCCTCATCGTAAGGAATGCGTGGAAACGGCGGCGGCGTTACCTTCCAGCCTGAGAACTCCGAAAAGAGCTCCGAGAGCACCGGCTCGATCGCCGCGAACACGTCGTCCTGCTCGACGAACGACATCTCGAGGTCGAGCTGGTAGAACTCGCCCGGCGACCGGTCGGCGCGCGCGTCCTCGTCACGGAAGCAGGGCGCAATCTGAAAATACCGATCGAAGCCCGACACCATCAGCAGCTGCTTGAACTGCTGCGGCGCCTGCGGGAGGGCGTAAAACCTGCCCGTGTGGAGGCGGCTGGGCACGAGGTAATCGCGCGCGCCTTCGGGCGAGCTGGAGGTCAGGATGGGTGTCTGATACTCGAGGAATCCCTGCTCGACCATCCGCCGCCGGATGCTGGAAATCACCCTGGAGCGCAGCACGATGTTCGCGTGAATCTTCTCTCGCCTCAAATCGAGAAAGCGATAGCGCAGCCGCTGCTCTTCCGGGATGTCCTGCGTTCCCGCGACCTGAAACGGGAGCGTATCGGCGGCCGACAAGACTTCGAGCGTTTCGGCGACCACTTCCACGTGCCCGGTCGGCAGCGCGGGGTTCACGTTCTCGTCGGTTCTCGCCAGGACTTTGCCGCACACATGAATGACGCTTTCGAGCCGCACGCTTTCTGCCGCCTTGAACGCTTCGGAGTCCGGCGTGAAGACGCACTGGGTGATGCCGTAGTGGTCCCGGAGGTCGATGAACAGGAGCTGCCCGTGATCGCGCTTCCTGTGGACCCAGCCGGACAGACGCGCCTGCCGCCCGACATGTTCCGGGCGCAGCTCGTCGTTCTTCTGCGTTCGATACTTATTGCCTTTGATCTCGGTCACGTCAGAGCTCGCCTGATAAGCGCTGGCGCCTCACTGCTTCTCACGACTTCCTTGGTTCTGGCCTTCACGTTGCGGATCGTCACGGTGCCGTTCCCCACCTCGTCGCTCCCCAGAATCGCGATGAACTTCGCGTTGCGCTGATCCACATACTTGAAAATCTTGTCCATCTTTGCGGCCTCAGGATACAGATCTACACGAAGCGCGCCATCCCTGCGGAGCTCGACCGCCGTCCGAAAAGCCGCCTCGCAAGCAGTCTCGTCAAGCGCCGCAACAACTACGTCAACTATTGACGAGTCAATGTGGGAAGGAAACATTCCTTGCTCCTGCATCACTACAAGGATTCTCTCAAGACCGAGAGAAAATCCGCACGCAGGGACCTCAGAGCCGAGGAACATTCCGATAAGGTTATCGTAGCGTCCTCCGGCACCTACGCTGCCGGGGAGCCCCTCCACGTTGATCTCCATAATCGCGCCTGTGTAGTAACTCAGGCCTCTCGCCAGGGAGGGATCGATGCGAATTTTACCGGCGGCGGCCGTTTTGGAGGCCAACCCCAGGATGCTGCGCATGTTCTGAACGCCCGTATCGCCAGGCGCAGCAAAATTCTGATCGAGCCAATCCAGCCATTCCGGTGGATATCGCACACCGATCCAGTTCGCGATCGCATTGATCAGATCCGGCTCGTACCCCTTTTCCGACAACTCTTTTGCGACGCCGTCTTTGCCGACTTTATCAACCTTGTCGATGGTGATCAGCACGTCGGCATGGCGATCTGGGCGAACAGGTATCTGGTTCAGCCACGCAGCAATAAACTTGCGGTGATTGAGGCGTATGACGAAATCGTCAAAGCCCAAGGTCGCGAGAATCTCGGACACCGCGCCTATCTGCTCTGCCTCGACGCTCGGCGAGGTCGACCCAATCGCGTCGATGTCGCATTGATAGAACTCGCGGAAGCGGCCACGGGCGGGGCGCTCGGCTCGCCACACCGGCTGAATCTGATACCGCTTGAAGATCTTCGGGAGTTTCGCCTGGTACTCGGCCACCACACGCGCGAACGGCACGGTGAGGTCGTAGCGCAGCGCGAGATCGGCCTGGCCGGAGGCCTCGTGCTCCCCGCGCCTCAGAATCTTGAAGACGAGCTTGTTGCCTTCTTCCCCGTACTTGCCGAGGAGCGTCTCGATGTTCTCGGCGGCCGGCGTCTCGAGCGGCTCGTACCCGTAGCGGTCGTAGACCTCGCGGATGATCCCCACCACGTAATCGCGGCGGCGCACGTCTTCCGGCAGAAAATCGCGCATTCCGCGCGCTGGCTGCGTCGTCATCCCATGTAATCTTTTCGGTAGCCGATGTAGCGCTGCGCGTAGTCCCGGATGGTCGCCACTTCTTTGTCGGTGAGCACCCGCTTGAGGGTCGCCGGCCGCCCCATCAGCAGCGAACGGGCAGGAAACTGTTTTTCTTCGGGCACCAGCGTGCCCGCCGCGACGATCGAGTCTTCGCCGATCTCGGCCCCGTTCAGGAGCAGCGCGCCCATGCCGATCAGCACACGATCGTGAATGGTGCAGCCGTGCAGAATGGCCGCGTGCCCAACGGTGACGTCATGCCCAATCGTCGTCGCGTGGGTGCCGCGCATCACATGAATGACGGTGCCGTCCTGGATATTGGTGCGATCGCCGATCCGGATCGTATTCACGTCGCCACGAATGACAACGTTCATCCAGACGCTGCTCTCTTCGCCAATTTCCACGTCCCCGATGACCTGGGCACTCTGGTCGACGAACGCGGTGGGATGGACGTTGGGGAGAACGGACCGGAACGGACGGAGCACGGGGGGAATTATATCTTGATGGGCTTTGGGCTTCCGGCTACAGGCTCCTGGCAGAGTCGCGTAGGGGCGGGTCTTGACGTGCGAGACCCGCCCTCCGTCTGGCCAGAAGCCCGGAGTCTGAAGCCAGTTCAGTTCGTACTGCTCGTCCCCGCAGGCCTTCGCGGACTCGGCCCGCCGCGGAACGTGTACAGATAGTCCCGGACCGCGCGGATCTGCGTTTCCGCATCAGCCCCGAGCTGCGGGAACGACGACTTCGGGTACGGCGGCGTCGGCCAGAACTGCGGCATCCGGGTGCCGGGCTGGATTCTTGTCGGATTCCGCAGCCAGTCGAGCACCCATTCCGGTTTGAGCCGTTCGTGGGCCATCCGCAGATCGGGCGCGAGGCTCGCCCGATCCTGCTCCGGCCGAATCGCGCCCAGAACGTGGCACTTCTGGCACTGCAGCAACTCGAACAGCTCACGCCCGGGCCCGGCCATCTGGGTCAACTGCTGATGGTCGTAGGTGCGGAACTGATCCGTCGACTTGCCTGTCGCCTGGAAGTAATTGATGATCGCATTCCAGCGGCGATCGTCCAGCCCGAAGGTCGGCATCCGGACGTCCAGCCACGGCCGTATCGTGATCGGCCCCTGCAGGAACGCATACAGCCAGTCAGGCTGAACCTTTGCCCCCTCCGGGGTCAACGGCGGTGGTGCGAGGCTGACGTCGGCCACCAGGGTCCTGTAGTCGCCGCCGTCTCCTTCGATCTCGTGACACCCGACGCAGTTCTGCCGTCGCACCAGCGCTCGTCCGCTGACGGTGAAGTCGCGCATCGCCGTCCGCGCCGGCAGCGCCGAGGTCGGCTGCAGCTCGCGCTGGAAGCTCATGATCGCCGTCTGCAAGCGCTCGTTCTCCACTTCGCTGAAGTGGTAGTCAGGCATCCGCAGCTTTTCGAGCGGTTCCAGAATGCGCCCCTGGTCGAACGATCGCGGATCCTTCAGCTTCTGGTGAAACCACTCCAGCTTGGTGTGCGGAATATCGACGAACGCAAAGTCAAAACGGGTCACGAGCTTACTGCCTTCTTCCGACAGCTCCGTACCGATAGGCTGCGTGCTCTCGAAGCCCTTGATGTCGTGGCAGCTGAAGCAGCCCTGGCGCGCGATGACGCGCCGGCCGAGCTCAAGTTGCTTGGCCGTCGCGTCCATCTTGGCCAGGCGTCCCTGCGCCTCGGCCAGCGGCATCGCACTTCGGAAGTAATCGAGCAGCACCGCGTCGGACTGCGCCTGCGTCGGCGTCACCGGCGCCGCTGTCCCGGCAGACCCGGTCAGCGTTGTCAGATAGGTGGCGACGTCGGCCACCTGGGCGTCGGTCAGTCGCAGATCCGGCATGTAGGTCGCCGGGCTGTAGTGCTTGGGATCGCGAACCCAGTTGTAGAGCCACACGTACGTGGTCTTGGAGCCCACGCTCTTCAGCGGCTGACCGAAAGTCCTCCGCGGCCCGACCGCCGCGCGATCGTTCTCATCGATGATGTGGCAGCCGAGGCAGCCAACCGAGCGCACGATCTGCTCTCCGGCCTTCGGGTCGCCCCTCGGCGGCGATGCGATCGCGGGCGTGTAGGTCTCGCTGTTCGCGAACAGATACGCGACCGCCGCATTGATCTCGGCCTCGTTGCGCGGATGATCGGCCGGTGCGTTGCTGTTCGAGTTGTACCAGATCTTCGGCATCCAGGTGACGTTCTTGATCGCGGATGGGTCGCGCACCCAGTTCTTCACCCAGTCCTGCGTCAGCTTCCCACTGATCTTCGTCAACATCGGCCCGGGCTTGCGAAGATTCTCGAAGCCCCGGGCCTTATGGCACCCGTAACATCCCGCGCGCTCGAACGTGGCAAGCGCGACGTTCAACCGCGGCGCCTGCGGCACGTAGACTTCCTGGCGATGGCACTGCTGGCACGACGCTTCCGTCATGTTCGTGGGCAGCATCGGGTAGTCCCACATGTGGGGCTCGTGCCAGTGGTATTTCTCTTCCCACTCCTCCAAGTTCTCAACCTTATCGGTCCCCACCGGAAGTACGGTGATGCCGGCTTTTTCAAACTTTTCCACCTCGGGAATAAGTTTTTTCAGCTGTTCCACGCACTTTAGACAACGGCTGCCCAAATAAAAGACGAGCAAAACGGGCTTTCCATTCTTGGCAAAG
>JANNJO010000203.1:0-13455 GCA_031395755.1 Acidobacteriota bacterium | reverse complement strand
GGAACGGCCCGTCGGCGCGAGCAAGACGTCTCAAGGCGATCCCGTCACGGACGCGATCTACCTCGGCAAGAAGCGGCCTCGGGAACGAGCGTAACCTTGGGCGCATGGCTACCAGGACCCGGCGCCGACCTCGAATATCAGCCGCGGATCCCGGACCGGATTCAATCCGAGTGCGCGCACGCCAATGCGTGCCCCGTAAAATCGGAAGATTTTGAACTTCTCAAAGGAGAAGCGGAACTTGAACCCGACTTCTTCGGCGACGCCCTTGGTTTGATCAATGAGAGGGTGGTCATCTTGCTGACCTGCGTTTTTGCCGTCGAAGAAACGCCATTCGTGGCCAATCGCGACATACCACGTTGCTGACTGGGAGGCGGATGGCGTGTACATCCCTTCGGTGCTGACCGCTCCCAGATTCCAGTTGCGGAGATTCTCGAACGACACGTTCACCTTGCTTACAAGCCAGCCCCCAAAGATCGGCATCTCAAAACCCGGAAGAAACGGTCCGACGTAGCTCATCCCATGTCCCCGGTCGTGGCGATAGGCCGGCGACATCCGTTGCGGCCAGCTCATGAATCCGTACTGGTTCCGCGGGCCGGGATACACGATGCTGGCGGCGTCGGCGATCCACTGCGTTCGCCTGATCGTCCATGGGTACACCCTCGTGGCACCAGGGTCGTTGCAGAATCCGAGCTTCGTCGTGAGCTCGACGAACTTCTTCACGTCAGTGGTATTTACAAGTCGTCCGTTGACGGTGCCGTTGGCTGCGCAGAAGGTGTTGGAGTTGGCGGTTTCGAGCGTGTATCGCCATCCCGCATCGTCCGGGCGCTGCGCGGCGGCTTCCGCCCTCCTGAAATTTCTCCGCAGCCGGCCAGACCAGTACTCGGCACGCGGCAGGGCGCGAACGGTCGGATACAGCGCTCGCAGCACCCGCGACTGATCTCCCGAGTACGCGGGGCTCCCGAGTTTCCCCGTGCCGGCGATGTCTCGAATGCCCCACCCGTCGTTTGAAAATTGATTGATGTCGTAGTGGGGCATGTGCAGGCCGTCACCATCCCGGTCCGGCGACGAGGCGTGCTTGTTTTCTTCGACCAGGACGGTCAGCGGGATCTGCGTGTCCAACGTGCTGGACACCCTTAGCACGTTCGTATACCAGCCCACACCGTGGGCGGACGCTGAGGCTGTTTCGAGATGCACCGCATGAAAGCATTTCGTGGCGCCCGCTTCTTCGACGCAGACGGGCTTCGCGCGGAGTCGCAACTCGAGCGCTTCGACGTCGTGCGGGTGTCCCCAGATCCCGCGATCTTCCCTGTAATAGAAGAAGTAACGGATGACAACCTGGTCAAGCTCGCCAATCGGGAGCAGCTTACCCTCACAACCCCAAGAACTTCGTTTGACGTTCCGTATCCTCGCCAGCGCCTTCACGGAATCTGCGCCGTCCAGCTGGATCGTGGGTTCTCCTTTTGAGGGTCGCTTCAGTCGAACTTCCCGGATCCTGAAGTAAACTTTCGCGGCCATTTTATCCGCCGGGCTCGCCAGGGGGGGCGCAGATGCAGGCGCCGAAGACTCAAGCAGAAGGAACTCGCGAGGCGAGAACCAAAGGATCGGGGCGCCCAGCTCAGCGAGCCTTTGCATATTGAGAGTTCCCTCCTTGCCATTGGCAATCCACAGCGGAGGCACCGGGGCGCTGTAGTCCTGGGCCTTCTCATTTGTTTCCAAGATGTAGTCGCAGCGCGGTGGAGCGGTGGCGGGGGCGTTGCTGACCTGCGCCGCGACCGCGTGATAGCCGGGGGCGATGAGAAGAAGGATGGCAAGCGCTGCAAATGTTGTAATGTGCATCCGCGCAGTATCCAACTTCTCAGGCTTCAGAATATGTCGGAGTACGTCCTACAGCGATCCATTCTAGCGATCACCGGGCTTCTGGTGGCTGGCCAACCTGTGTTTTCGCAGACAACGACAATGGATCAGCCGGTTGAGGAATACCGTCATACCTGCCCCGGCGACCCGCCGAACAATCTGGCTGCCTTCGATTGCAGCTTCACAAAAATGCAGCGGCTCGATCACTACGTCGCGAGCTCCATCACAGACCAAGCAATTCTCGGCGCTGCCTTTGCCGGAGCCTTTGCTCACCTGCGGAAGGATCCACAGGAGTGGCGTAAGGACTGGGGCGGGTACAGCCGTCGCGTCGGCATCAGATACGAACGCAAAGTACTCGGTGGCGCAGCGCAGTACGCGGTGGGTGCGCTCATGGGGACCGACCCGCGGCACGTGACGTATGCCGCCGATCCGCTCATCACTCGGCGACGGGGCGGCGCGGGCCCGCGGATCAGCCACGCCCTGATGGACTGGGTAACGGTGCGCAAATCCGCGGCCGATGCGAAAGGAAAGCGCCGGCCGAACCTTCCGCTATTCGCAGCTGCCCTCGCCAACGGGTTTGCCGGGAACCTGTGGCAGCCAAAACGGGAAGCGACCGTGGCCAAATCGCTGCGCCGTTCGACGGGCCCTCTTCAGACCGCGCTTCTTGGAAGCTTCTACAACGAGTTCAGTCCTGAAGTCGGCCGGATGCTCGCCACGCTTGTCAAACGCAGACCGCGGAAGCCATGACGAGGCCCGCACTGGTTCTCGCTCTCGCCGTTGCCGCGTGCGGCTGCCACGTCCGGAACTTCGGATACAACCCCGTACCGGGCTCGATCGTGGCGGTGACGCCTGCGCAGATTCCCATAGATCGCGTGGACCCCGGGTGCGCGCCGAAGGGGCACCCCTGTCTGGCCTTCATCGAGTTCGACGAGATGGGGGAGTCGTGGGATCCTCCTCAAATCGACGAAGCGACGCGTCTGATCGATCGCGCGTCGGCGGACGCTGTGCCGCCCATTGTGTTCGTGTTCGTGCACGGCTGGAAAAACAACGCACGCCAGGAACCCAAGAACGGCAACATCCTCGGGTTCGAGGGCGTGCTGGATTACCTCGCCACCGACCGTTACAAGGGCGTGCCGATCGTGGGCATTTACATCGGGTGGCGAGGCGACGTGATTTCAAGACACTGGCCCATCGCACGTCAGTTCAGCTACTTCAATCGCGAGCGCGCAGCCATCCGCATTCCCGGCGCGAGCATGACGGCAGCGCTGACGCGAATCATGGTGAAGACCCGCCAGAGCGCGCCGAACGCGAAGATCATCATGCTGGGTCATTCCTTCGGAGGCCTCATGCTGGAGCGCGCGCTCACGCAAGGTATGACCGACTTCGTTGTCCGCGGCGGAGACGGTGCCCGCGCCGATCTGATGGTGTTCGTGAATTCCGCCGCGGCGGCGAGCGAGGGAAAGCAGATGATGGATCTGCTGCAGGGAAAAGAATATGGACCGGGTGCGGAAGTTCGACCGCTCTTTCTTTCTATATCGTCGTTGGGAGATGCGGCCACGCGCTCGGCGATGCCGATTGGCCATGGACCTTCTTCGCTGGGTTACACGCTGAACGGTAGCTGGCGGACCTACAAGACGCCGGACCAGTGGGGAGTGACCTCGCAGCGGGACTACTACATGAGCACCACGGCTCACATGCCGCAGCTGCAGAGCCATCTCGTCGTGGATCTCGACGATCAGGCGCGATGCGGGCGCATCGTCAGAGGGCCTGTCGGGCTGCCGAACGGCAGACAGTATGTTGTCTGCGAAAAGCCGGGTCGGCTCAACACGACGCCGTATTGGGCCATGCAGATGCCGGCGGCCATCGTCCGGGATCATTCAGGCATCTTCAACGCGAACTTCATCGACCTGCTGATGATGTTCTTCCCGCCCGCGGAAGAGCTCAGGACTCCAGTCGAGCAGCGTGAGCCGCTGCTGCGGCCGGCGCGGTGATTAGCAATCACAATCAACCTTATTGCTTCAACAGCGTCAACCGACTGAGTCCGTTCGCGGGAAATGTTCCAGCGCGACGGCCGTCTAAGGATCTGCTGTTCGATTGTCTCGTTTACCGCATGACGGTCACGCCGGCAGGTCCGAAGTGCGAGGAGATGCGCGACGGCATCCTCCCGGCCGCCGGCGTGATGCCGGCCGAGCTCACCACGACGTCCTGAACAGCGGCCGTCCGTACGGCCGCCACGGCCAGGGAATCCCCACCAGCAGGATCACGAAGAACACGATCATCGTGATCCGCATCGCGCGATGCCGGGCCGGCCCCGAGGCCGCCCCCCTGGCGCGATGCATGCCCATGTGCGCGACCGCCGTCGCTATCAGCATCGCGGTTTGATGCTCGATGCCGAAGAAGCGCGCATTCTGATCCGTCATGGTTTCCGAGAACGAATGGTAGACGGCCGAGAAGAAGGGGCTGAAGCCGAAGTAGAGAATCATGCCCATCGTGAACTGGATGTCGAGGGCGGTGATGAAGTGGCGCGCCGCCCGTTGGTCGGCGCGCGTCCAGTCGCGTTGGTTGCAGGCGCCGGCGACCGCGCGCGCCAGCACGATGACCGCCGTGATCAGCACCGCCCACCGCCAGTAGCTGTGCGCAACGCGAAGCAGCGCGTACCAGGTCATCAGGGCCGAATATTACTCGTTGAGCTGCTCCTGTCCGGTGTCGTCTCGGGCTCGCAGACGCCAGGGAGGTTCACGTAGCGCGTGTGCTACAATCGACGCCCATGAGCCGGCGTATCACCCAGCGTGAGCTCCGCAACGAAAGCGGACGAATCATGCGGGCCCTGGACCGGGGGAAGTCCTTCATTGTCACACGCAATGGTGTGCCCGTCGGCGAGCTGATCCCGATTCGAGCGCGGGTCTTCGTGCCGGCAGACAATGCCCTGGCCGCCTTCGCCGGCGCCCCCCGCATCAAGCCCGGGCGCTTTCGGAAAGATGTCGACGCCCCGATCGATCAGAATCCGGCACCCCGTGCGTGAGGAACGACATGCCCGCGGGCTCATCGACACCTCGGTTGTCATCGACCTGGAACTAATCGAACCGGCCGATCTGCCCCTGGAGATCGCCGTCTCTGCGGTCACCATGGCCGAGCTCGCCGCAGGTCCGCACGCGACGGCCGATCCGGTAGAACGAGCGCGCCGACAGGACCGGTTGCAACGGGCGGAGGCCACCTTCGAGCCGCTACCGGTGGATGGTGCGGTCGCTCGTGCGTACGGACGAGTCTACGCCGCCGTCGGCGCGTCAGGCCGCAAGGCACGCGGCCGGCGCTCCGTGGATTTGTTCATCGCTGCGACGGCGGTGGCGGCGGGTCTACCTCTCTACACCCGCAATCCGGAGGATTTCGCTGGCTTGTCGGATATGCTTGAAATCGTCCCGGTTTGATCAGGAGAATCGCCATGCGCCTGTTTCTTGTCCCTGTCCTCGCGCTCTTGATGTCTTCGTGCGGATCGCCCGAGCCCGCGCAGCCCTCGCCGGCGGAACAACCGCCATCGAAGGCTCCCGCGGTGCCCTCTCAGCCGCCGGCGGCCAAAGCCGGCTGGACCGTTCAGGGCATGCAGACGCCCGAGAGCGTCTACCTGGATGAAGGATCGGGCTACCTCTACGTCTCGCAGATTGCCGGGCAGCCGGGCGAAAAGGACGGCAACGGCCGCATCGCGAAGATCGGCCTCGACGGATCGGTGGTCGCCGCCGACTGGGTGACCGGCCTGAACGCGCCGAAAGGCCTGCGCAGCTTCGCCGGGACCCTATGGGTGACCGACATCGACGAAGTCCTCGGCATCGACATCGTGTCGGCCCGAATCACCGCGCGCATCAAGCCGGAGGGCGCGAAGTTTCTGAACGATCTGGCGATTGGCGCCGACGGCACGATCTACGTCGCCGATACGATGATGAGCCGCATCTACGCCGTCAAAGACGGCAAGGCCTCGGTGTTTGCGGAAGGGGACGAGCTGGAGGGCCCCAACGGTCTGTTCGCGGAAGGGGAGCGGCTCGTGGTGGCCGCCTGGGGCAAGCCGGAAGCGGACTTCAGCACGAAGGTGCCCGGGCGTGTCTACGCGCTCGACTACAAGACGAAACGGAAAACGCTCATCACCAAACAGCCGATCGGCAATCTCGACGGGATCGAGCAGGACGCGCGCGGCGGCTTCATCGTCACCGACTACGTCGCGGGCAAAGCGATACAGGTGACGAGCACGGGCGGCACGCACGTGGTCCGGCAGTTCAAGCCGGGGCTCGCCGATCACACATTCCTCTACGCGCAGGGCGACATTCTGATCGTGCCGCACATGAACGAGAACACCGTGGCCGCATACGACGTGTCGGCGGAGGTCAAATGAGGAGGACGCTGCCCGTCGCCCACATCGTGGCCATTGGCCTACTCCTGCTGTTCCTGTCCCCCGCCGGCGCCCAGCAGACGGCGCTCACGGAAGCGCAGCTCAAGGCCGCCGAGATCGAAGTCCCGAGGCTCGTTGAACTGATGGCGTTGAAGCCGGGGATGACGGTGGCCGACGTCGGCGCGGGCTTCGGAGCCTGGACGCTGCGGCTGTCGAGGTGGATTGGCCCATCGGGCCGCGTGTATGCCACCGATGTCGGGGCGGCGCAGCTCGCCGCTCTGCAGGAGATCGTGAAACGCGAGGGACTGACGAACGTGACGGTGCTGGAAGGGGGGGCGGGCGTGACGAACCTGCCCGCGCAGTGCTGCGACGCGATTCTCATCCGCGACGCCTACCATCACCTCACACAACCCGAGGCGATCGTCCGAAGCCTCGCGACATCCCTGAAGCCGGGCGGCCGACTGGCGGTCATCGATTTTCCGCCGCGTCCGGCGAGCGAGGTGCCCTCGGGCGTGCCCGCCAACCGCGGCGGGCACGGCGTGCCGCCCGAAGTCGTCGAGCGCGAGGGCGCCGCCGCGTTCACGCACGTTACCACCATCCGAGAGTGGGCACCTGACAGCCAGCCCGCCTCGCTGTTCCTGGTGCTCTTCCGAAAGCCGTAGCCCTTAAAAGAATATCTATGGCAGCTATTTGGTTGAAGCTTCCCGGGCTCGTCGCCTCCGTGACGCCTCTCGCAAGGTCCGGGGTGAGAGCATGCGTGTCAACGTGGAATTCGCGGCGGTCGAGCGGGACGTCGATGCGTAAGCGCGGCGAAATCTGGCTCGCGGACCTCAAACGCTCAAGGACGGCGCCTCCACAGGCTCTGCTCTTGCTTCATCGAGAAGGCCATCATGACGTCGATCTGTACCAGAACGGCTTTTCCGTCCTTCTGACCCGGCTCGAAGCGCCATTGCTTCATGGCTTCCAGCGAAACCCGGTCGAGTTCCGCGTCCAGCGGTTTGATGATTTCGAGGCGTGTCGGCACACCATCCCGATCGACCACGCATCGCAGGAGCACCGCTCCGTTGTGGCCGCGTGGTTCAATGGGCTCGGCGATGCAGATCCGTTGAGTTAGAATGCCATGCCGGGCGTGCATGACGAAGCATCGAGGACTCACGAGGAGGACGCCGGTTATGGATCCGATTAGACGCAAGATCCTGGCAGCGGGTGCCGCGGCGACGGCGATGGCCGCCGCGCCGCGCGTGTTTGCTCAGCAGATTGGGCAAGGAGGCGCGGCCATGTCCTTCTACCAAAAGGGCCCGGTTCGCATCCACTATGAGGAGGCCGGTTCCGGCTTCCCGTTGTTGCTCATCGCCGGCGGGGGATTGAACTCGACGATCGCCGGCTTGAACCGCGGCGATCCCTTTAACCCGATCCAGGAGTTCAAGGGAGAGTACCGCTGCATTTCGTCGGACCTGCGCAATGCCAATACCGGCCAGTCCTCCGGCCCGCTCGAAATCGACAGGCCGTGGGATGCATACACCGATGACCAGCTCGGTCTGATGGATCACCTGGGTATCGACAAGTTCATGGTGATGGGCTTCTGCATTGGCGGCCCCTTCATCTGGAACCTCCTGGAGCGGGCGCCTGATCGTATTGTCGCAGCCGTGCTGGCGCAGCCCAGTGGGTTCCGAAAGGAGATGCCCAACCTCTCCTACGAGAACAACATCAAGGGTTGGGGTCCTGAGTTGGTCAAGCGCCGGCCCGACATCACCATGGAGATGGTCGACACATTTCTGACCAACATGTACCGCACCAACCCCGACTTCGTCTGGACGGTGACACGCGATTTCGTGCGCACTTGCCAGACACCCGTACTGATCCTGCCGGATGACTCCCCGCCGCATCCGTACGCCGTCGCCATGGAGGCCGCGATGCTCGCGCCGAAGGCCGAGGTGAGCATGTTCCCGTGGAAGGAGCCCAAGGATCGGATTCCCCTGGCCGTGCGTCAGATACGCTCCTTCCTTCGGGCGCATCGACCTGTCGCCAATAACCGCATCGAGCGGGACGGCCAAAGTGGAAGGTGAGCTCCAATCTACTCGACATCGATATTTGCCATCCCCGTGAGGAGCCCCATGGCGAAAGCGTCACAGCGAACCAGATCCCCAAGACGACTTTCGTCCCGTCGTCAGCCCGCCAGAACGGTCCCGGGAGCCAAAGCCGTCAAAACACACACTGAATCCGTCGGGAGAGCGATTGGTCCGATCGTGATCTGGACGGAAATCGCTGCCGTCGTTCGCGCGCTCGCCGCGACGATCCGCCGACCCGACGCTGCCGCGCTCGAGCGGTTGGTGTTCGGTCTCACGGAGCCGCTTCGCCAGATCGAGACAGTCGCCGCGTTGGCCGAGCGTGCGCTCGCCGGCGATTCGCACGCGAGCCGCGAGCTGATGGATTGTCTGGCTGCGATCGCGTCTCGAGGACCGGGTGTTCGAGCCCTTGACGCCAAACTTCAGGGAAAGAGCGCCAGCGACTGCGGATGCGAAGAGCATCGCGTGGCCTTGGCCAGTGATGACGCGAGGCACGAACCGGCCGTCATTGACCAGGGGGCGGCGGCCTCGCTGCTGCTCGCGGTTGCTCGAACGCACGCAGACCAGCCCGCATCGGTTCGCGAGGATGCGCTCGCCGCCACGGTCAGTCTTGCGGCCGCCGCCTGCACGATCGCCGGTCTTGTCAGCGCGCATCGTTCTGGCGGAACCGACGCGCTGCTCGGCGAGCTCAGTCAGCTCGCGTCGGGGGGGCAGCTCGATTGGGCAGGGGCGCCGATGCAAATGCGATCCGGCGGCGCGCCCGCCGGATTCGATATGCCGTCGATGCCCGGGTCGATTCCGAAGCCGGGTGGCGGTGACGTCCCGTTTCCCGGCGGCCACATCCCGTTTCCCGGCGATGACTTCATTCCGGGCCATGTCCTCGACGAGATCCTCGGGTGGCTGCACAAGAGAAAGCGATGGGACCCGGAAATCTGGGATCATCCGTACCCCTTCTGGCGCGATCCGATCAACTACTACAACCCGGCGCAAATTCGATTCATCGCGTGCATGCTCGAAATTCGACGGCAACTGTCGGCTCGCGCTGCGATCGCTCCGCCGGCCCGGCCCGCGCGCGTCACCTGGACGAACGGCATCACCTCGATCAGCGCCGGCGGTGCCTGCGTCGGCGACACTATTCTCATCAGAGGCACCGGTCTCCTGGTTTCGGGAGCTGTCCTCTTGTTGCCGTTCGCCGAAGGCTGCCGGCCGGTCGCTGTGCCGCCCGCGATGTGGACCGACACACTGATCACGATCGTATTGCCGCCAGGCGTTGTCAGCGGACCGATCGGGTTCGGGGATGGCGCCTATATCGCCGCCTACGATGCCTGGGTCGAGGAACAGAATCGGCTCGCCGGCCAAATCGAACAGATCTGGTGCTACCACGGTCACATCCCCTGGGTGCCGCGGTTTCACGAGTGTCCGCCCGACATCGGCGTGAATCATTTACGCGCGGGCAGCCCGATCATTCACGCGTTCACGGCCGCCGGCGCATCCACGGCGATTGTCGAACCGGGAGGCGCGGTGACCCTGGCCTGGTCCACTCAAAACGCCGAGCACATCCGTCTTGACCGCCTTGCCGGGCCGGGACCGCTCTTCGGTGGGTCCGCATCGCTGATCGATCCGATCGGCACGACCGCATTGCTCTCGCCGTTTCTGCACAACGCACCAGCCACGTGCACGTATCGACTGACCGCCACCGGTCCGTGCGGCAGCGTGACCCGCGACGTGTCGATCTTCGCCTCCAAGCGCCCGAATCTTTCGATTGCGAGCATCGAGGTCACGCAAAGCATTCAAACGACGACCAACACCGTCCGCCTGGTTGACCGAAAGCCAACCGTCGTACGCGTCACGGTTCGCCACGGCCTGTTCGGATTCGGCACCAACGCCGTGGCCAACGTGCGGGGGCGAATTCGCGTTCGGCGCAGTGACGGCTCGCGATCGGGTTGGATTGATGCCGCCAACAACAGTTCGCCGATGGCGCCGAATCCTGGTGCCGCGATCACCGTCACGGCCAATCCGCAACGGAACAACACCAACGACACGCTGAATTTCCTGATTCCGCCAAACTGGTGCACGTTCTCGGTGACCTACGAGGTGGAGGCCCGCGTCACCGGATACGGGGCAACCGCCGGCTTTTCCGGCTTCGATCACGCCACGACCTTCAACAGCGGATGGTTCGCCTTCCAGGTGCGGCGCACGCTCGAACTCCGCTACATTCGCGTGAACTGGGGGGGCAGCACGCCGACCGCACAGGTCTGCTTCGACACACTGCGCACCGCCGTTCCGCTGTGGCCGTCGCCCACCGCGAACATCGCTCCACTCGCGGGAGTCGGCGTCCAGAGCCCGTCGGGCACGGGAGACTCGGATCGCGACGACCTCCTCGACGACTTCGACGATCGCCACAACTGCTCCTGGTGGGAAGCGTTGTGGGAATGGCTCGGCGCGGACTGCCCCGACGACGACGGTGCGATTTGGGTGCTGATTCCCGGGGTGTTCTACCGCGGTCGGGCGTTCGACATCCCGAGCAACGTGTGTTTCACGCCTCCAAGCAACGGGCCGTACGCGGCGCACGAAGTGTCGCACTGCCTCGATCAGACACACGTCAGCGTGATGTGTCCGAATGGGCAGCAGGCGACTGGTGGCGACGCGCCCAGTGCCTGGCCCAACAACGCACGACTGGTGGATGTGCCGTTCGACGTCACGCGAAATACTGCGCTGACGCTGTCGGGTACCGGTGTCTTCGACGTGATGACCTACTGCGGGACACCGAACAACACCTGGCCGATGCCCGCGCGGTGGGACCGGCTGTGGAATGAGATCGGCTGAGGAGATCGCCATGGCACCGTCACGAGAAGTGCTGGTCATTCACGGGCGACTCGATCGCGCCGGTCGATTCACGCCGCGGCGCTGCCGCTCCACTCCGAACGTCCGCGAGTGGCCAATCGTCCATAACCGGGACACCGTCGTCGAGCTGCTCGACCGCTCGGGTAAAGTGCTGCACCGCGAGCCGGCGCTGGTGAAGCCGGTGACCACCTGCGACCCCGGGGATGCGCAGCGGTTTCGCGTGATCGGTTACATCGAATTGCGTAACGATGCAGCGGTGGTGCGGCTGATGCGCGGGGATCTCGAGCTATGGCGCTCAACGATTCCCGGGCCGGCGACGCTGGACCTGAAGCTCGCACGGACCCGGACCAGCCGCGCGACCCCGGTGCGGCTGGGGCTTCGCTACAGTTCGCCCGGCCGCGACGCGCACGTAACCGTGGTGTATCAGTGGGGGGCGCGGCGTTTTCGTCCGATCTACATCGGCCGGCCGAAGCGGGAGATCGCGGTCGACTTGCGCGATCTGCCCGGCGGCGACGAGTGCCGGCTGGTGGTGACGTATAGCAACGGTCTTCGATCCGCGCACGCGGCGACGGAACCGTTTCGCGTGCCTCGGCTCGGACCGTCGGTGAACGTGGTTCGTCCAGACGCGCGTACGCCGATCACGGCGCGCACGCCGGTGATCCTCGAAGGCACCGCGTTCGATCCCGAGCGGGAGGGCGGTCCAAAGGCGGGGGACCTCACCTGGCTGATTGACGGCCAGGAAGTGGCGACTGGTCTCATCGCGTCCGTGGACGGTCTCCGCGCGGGCCGGCATCGCGTGACACTGGCGTACCGCGGGAATCCAGGCGCCGAGTCGACCACGAACGTGAAGGTTGTCGAGTGTGAAGTGCCGACGGCGAACGATTGGCCCGAGTGGGATCCGATCGCCGGAAACAACTAGAGCCGTTTCCCGCGCTTCACCACATCTGTTGGTTTCTTCCTCAAGTGTGGTGCAGTCGAGACGGGCCACCCAGGATACCAACGCGCACCTGATGCCCGGCCGCGACCCTCAGGACGTTCAGCAGGTGGGCGGCGCGGGTGCCGGAGAGGCGGATATCACCTGCGCCTCCGACGTTGCGGAGTGGGCACGGTAGAGTCCGTCTCCGATGACACGATCGAATTGCGCCAGCCCGTCGGCATGGGTCTACGAACGTTGCGCACCGACACGGCGTGCATTGCGCTTCTCGCACTCGCGCACGACGCGATGAGATCGCGGACGTAGCGTCGGGCTTCAGCCTGGCCGGTGTCGACTTCCGCTGCAACGCGGTTGTCCGACCTCCTACCGGCTTTCATCAACCGAGGCGCTTGACCTCAGGCTGTTGACATACATAGAACAGCAATGTATAAGACTTCTACGTATGGACATGAGTAAGGACCTGGTTGCTGCTTCCGCCACGCCGCTCGTGCTCGCGATCCTTGCCGAAGGCGACAGTTACGGCTACGCCATCATCAAGCGAGTGGCCGAGTTGTCGGGCGGGCATCTACAGTGGACCGACGGCATGCTCTATCCCGTGCTGCACCGGCTTGAGCGCCAAGGTCATGTCGCGGCGAAGTGGTCCGCGTCCGAGAACGGCCGCAGGCGCAAGTACTACCGGATCACGAGAGAAGGCCGGGCGCAGCTGGCAGCGCATCGGCAGCAATGGAAGGCCGTGGACGGTACCCTGCGGGGGATCTGGATGCAGGCATGCACAGTATGACGACCTTCACCGATCAACCGCTCGAGGAGCAAATCGCGCAGTGGCGAGCGTACTTACGCCGCCGGCAGGGGGTTCACAGTCCCGACGTGGAGGAGCTCGAGGGACATCTGCGCGACCAGTTGGTGGCGCTCACCGAGGCCGGCCTATCAGGAGATGAAGCGTTCCTAGTCGCGGTCAAACGCATGGGCAGCCTCGATGCGCTGTCACGCGAGTTCGCACGTGCGCATTCCGAGCGTCTGTGGAAGCAGTTGGTCATGACGCCGGACGCTGATGAGTCGGCGAACACCTCACGCGCCGAGTTTCTCGTCGTCCTGGGCCTTGCCGTCGCCGCGGGGTTAGCCGTCAAGCTGCCGGCGCTGTTCGGTCTTCCGCTCAGCCCTGATGACGAAGTGCCCCCTTTCTACTTCCGCAACGCCAGCCTGTTCGTCTTTCCACTGCTGACCATCTACTTCGTGTGGAAGCGCGGGTTGGGCGTTGCACGCGGCCTCTGGCTGGCGCTGCCTTTCGCGGCCGCGGCCGTGTTCGCCAACGTCTTCCCCTTCCACAATCCAGAACGGCTCGACAACTTCCCGGAGGGCAGCGACACTCAGCTGCTGACCGT
>JANNJO010000106.1:0-16208 GCA_031395755.1 Acidobacteriota bacterium | reverse complement strand
GTGATTGCCATGCACATGGGACTGGAGGAGGACCTCTCCACTGGTATTCCTGCGATCGGTCAGGTCCCGCACGAAAACCAGGCGCTGGCCATCGCACGGCAGGTCGCCGGCGTGGACGTGATTGTCATGGGTCATACGCATCGCGACGTCCCTGCCCTGGTGGTCAACTCGACGCTGCTGACCCAGGCCAGCGCCTGGGGCCGCCACCTCGCACGCGCCGACGTCTACATGGAGAAAGACGGAGACGGCCGCTGGCGCGTGGCCGCGAAACAGGCGCGCACGATCCCGGTGACTGACGCGACGCCTGCCGATCCCGAGGTCGTGAAGCTCGCAGAACCCTACGATCGCGAAACGCGCAGCTTCCTCGATCGTGTCATTGGGACATCGACCCGCGAGCTGACCGTCGCGGACGCACGCGATCGCGATACGGCGTTGCTCGATCTCGTGCAGCGGGTCCAGCTCGACGCGGGACACGCCGATGTGTCGATGGTCGCGAATTTCAATCCCGCGGCGCGGATGCCGATGGGCGACGTTCGCGTGCGCGACATCGCGGGCCTCTACGTCTACGACAACACGCTCGTGGTAATCGAGGTGACCGGACTGCAGCTGAAAGATGCGCTCGAGCATTCGGCGCGATACTTCGATGGTGGCATCCCGCTGTACAACTACGATCAGGCAGAGGGGGTGAGCTACGAGCTCGATACGACGAAGCCGGCCGGGCAGCGCATACAGAACCTGCGGTTCCAGGGCAAGCCCCTCAGCCCCGCGCAGAAGCTTCGGCTGGCGACGAACAACTACCGGGTGAACGGCGGCGGCGGGTACACGATGTATCGCGGGGCGCCCGAGCTGCTGCGGTCGTCGAAGGAAATCCGCGAGCTCATCATCGAGTGGGTGGAGCAGCATCGCGACATTCCAGCCGAGCCGACGGGCAACTGGCGCGTGGTGGTGTCAGAAAGTAAGAAGTAGGAAGTAAGATGCGGCGAGATGAGCGTAGACCGGCCGGTTGGCGTCTTCGACTCCGGTGTCGGCGGTTTGTCGGTCCTGCGCGCGATCCGGCAGGAGCTCCCGCACGAGCACCTCTTATACGTCGCCGATTCCGGGTCTGCTCCTTACGGAGACCGTTCTGCCGCGTTCGTGACGGACCGTGCCTCAGCGATGACGCAGTTTCTCATCGAGCAGGGCGTGAAGGCCGTCGTGGTCGCCTGCAACACCGCGACAGCCATCGCGGTCGAATCGCTCCGTGCTAGGTTCGCCGTTCCGATCATCGCCATCGAGCCGGCCGTCAAGCCGGCCGCCTCTCGGACGCGCTCACGCATCGTCGGTGTGCTTGCGACGACGGGAACGCTGTCGAGCCCGAATATGGCCAAGCTGCTGGCGGATTACGGCAGCGACGTTGAATTTCTGATTCAGCCCTGCCCTGGACTGGCAGACCAGGTCGAGAAGGGGGAGCTGGCGTCCGAGGAGACGCGCGTGCTGGTGGAGCGCTACGTGCGCCCGCTCACGGACAAGGGCGCCGACATTCTGGTGCTCGGATGCACGCACTATCCCTTCCTGAGCCCGCTGATTCAGGAAATCGCCGGGCCAGGCGTGGACGTGATCGATCCGGCGACGGCCGTCGCGCGCGAGCTGCGGCGCCGCCTCGAGAACCTCGATCTCCTGGGCCACGGCGTGGAGCCGGGAACCGAGCGATTCTGGACAACCGGCGCGTTGGAGGCCGTCGCCCCGACCATGGAACAACTCTGGGAGATCCCGGTGCAGGTATTGGCGCTCAACGGTCCGCCTAACGGCGGACACTACGTACGAAGAGGTCACTGATGCGTGTCATGCACGGCGCCGGCGTCGCGGTCCTGCTCGTGGCGGCCCTCTCCTCGGCACCGCAGCCGTTCGCGGCGGAGAACACCGAAATTCTCTGGGATCATTACGGGGTTCCGCATATCTACGCGGCCGATCGCGATGCGATGTTCTACGCGCACGGCTGGGCCCAGATGCGCAACCACGCCAACCTGTTGCTGCGGTTGTACGGCGAATCGCGCGGCAGAGCGGCGGAATACTGGGGCGGCGACTCGAACCTCGAGCTCGATCGATGGGTGCAGCTGAACGGAGTTCCTGAGCGCGCCCGAAGGTGGTACGACGCGCAGGAGCCGCAGTTCCGGAAGCACCTCGACGAATTCGCGCGCGGCATCAACGACTTCGCCGCGAAGAATCCCGGCGCGATGAGTCCGGAGTACCGCGTGGTACTGCCCGTATCGGGCCTCGACGTCGTGCAGCATCCGCTCAGGGCCGTGCACTACGGCTACATGGGATCGCGGGCGCGGATGAACACCGAGGTGAACGCCTTGCTGAGAAACCAGGTGGCGGCGCACAGCGAGCAGGGCGAGTTCACGGCCGGCTCGAACACGTGGGGCATCGGGCCCGCGCGTTCCGCGAGCGGGAACGCGATGCTGATCATCAACCCGCATCTCGCCTGGGGGAACACCTTCTATCGATACATGCAGGTGCATCTGGTCGGGCCCGGCTACGATCAGGTCGGCGCGCCCCAGGTCGGATTTCCCGTTGCGGTCGTCGGCTTCAATCGGCACACGGGGTGGGGTCGCACCGTCAACACCATCGACACCGTCGACTTCTACAGGCTGACGGTGAAAGACGGGCAGTACGTGTTCGACGGCGCGCTGCGCCCGTTCGAGCGCGACACGCGCGCCCTGAAGATCCGGCAGGCCGATGGATCGCTGCGCGAGGAGCGGCTCGAGATCCGCCGCACGGTGCACGGGCCCGTGGTCTTCGACGACAACGGGGTCACGGTCGCGATGCGTGTGGCCGGCCTCGATCGGCCGAAGATGCTCGAGCAATGGTTTCGCATGGGCGAAGCGCGGACGCTCGAAGAGTTCCAGTCCGCCTTGCGGATGATGTCGGTGCCGATGTGGCACGTCAACTACGCCGACGACAAAGGGCACATCATGTTCGTGTTCGACGGGCTCGTGCCGAGGCGCCGCGCGCACGACTTTCAGTATTGGTCCACGGTCGTGCCGGGTGACACGTCGGAGACGCTGTGGACCGATTATCTGACGTTCGACGAGCTGCCAAAATCGGTCGATCCCGCGAGCGGGTGGCACCAGAATGCCAACGAGCCGCCGTGGTTGATGACGCTGCCTCAGCTCGATCGCGCGAAGTACCCGGCGTATCTCGCGCCTCCGGGCCTGGCGCTGCCGCAGATGCGGACGCTCCGTTCGCTGCGGATGATTACCGAGGACCGCACGATCAGCTACGAACAGCTGATCGCGAAGAAGCACTCGACGCGCATGGAGCTGGCAGACAAGGTCCTTCCCGATCTGCTGAACGTGACCGGCGGCACCGAGGCGGGGCGGGTGCTCGCGCGTTGGGATCGCCTCACGGACGTCGACAGCCGCGGCGCGGTGCTCTTTCAGATGTTCGTCGACAGGTATTTCTCGGCGGCGAGCGGAGGGATGGCGGACAAGTTTCGGGTCAGGTACGACCCGGAACGGCCGCTCGACTCCGCCTCCGGACTGTCGGATCCGGGCTCGGCGGCGGCGGCGTTGTCGGCCGCTGCCGCTGAATGCCTCGAACGGTACGGTGCGCTCGACGTCAAGTGGGGCGACGTGTTCCGCTTCGCGAGCGGGACCGTCGACCTGCCCGGGAATGGCGGTCCGGGGGGATCGGGCCTGTTCCGGACCATCGCGTTTACCCGCCGCGAGGGGAACAGATTCTATGCCGCCAGCGGCGAGACGATCGTCTGCGCCGTGGAGTTCGCCCGCCAGCAGCAGGCGCAATGCCTCCTGGGTTACGGCAACGCGACGCAGGCTGGCTCGCCTCATCTGGGCGATCAGTTGCCGCTGATGGTACAGAAGAAACTATTGCCTGTCCGGCGTGAAAAGAAGGACATTGAAGCGGCTCTGGAACTGCGCGAACGCTTTTGAGGAGGCTTTTATGAAGTTCGTCCGTGTCGCCGGAGTGTGCATGGTCTTTGCGCTGCTGACGCCTGTCCAGGAGCGCGCGACGGCGGCTCCGGCATCGTGCGAGAGCCTGGCGTCGTTGCGTTTGCCGACAGCCACCGTCACCTCCGCTGGTGAGGTCGGGTCTGGAGCATTCGCGCTCCCTCCCCCGGCCGGTACGGCCGCTGTTCGAGCCCTGGCTGCGCTGCCCGCGTTCTGTCGCGTGGCGGTGACGTCGAAGCCCACGGCAGATTCAGACATCAAGATCGAAGTGTGGCTGCCGACCTCGGGCTGGAACGGAAAATTTCAGGCTGTAGGCAATGGCGGATGGGCGGGCACCATTTCGTATGCGGCGATGGCTGCGGCGCTGGCGCGCGGCTATGCGACGGCAAGCACCGACAGCGGCCACACGACACCCGGGGCATCGTTCGCGGTCGATCATCCCGAGAAGCTCGTCGACTACGCCCATCGATCGCTGCACGAGACGGCGGTGCATGCCAAAGCGATCATCAGCGCGTATTACGGCAGCAATCCGACGGCGTCGCTCTGGAATGGCTGCTCGACGGGAGGCAATCAGGGCCTGACGCTCGCGGCCATGTACCCGGCGGACTTCGATGCGATCGTCGCGGGGGCGCCACCAGACGATCGCGCGCGGGTCCACGCCGTACGCCTGGTGTTGCATCGCATCGTCCACCGCACGGCGGGAAGTTACATACCGCCCTCGAAGTATCCAGCCATACACGAAGCTGTAATGCAGGCCTGTGACGCAGCGGACGGTGTGAAAGACGGCGTCATCGAGAACCCTGAGGGTTGCCGCTTCGATCCGAAAGTTCTCCAGTGCAAGGACGCCGACGGTCCGTCGTGTCTGACCGCCGAGCAAGTCGACACGGCACGCGCGCTCTATGCGGACATCAAGCATCCGCAATCGGGGCGGGTTCTCTACTCCCCGTTGCTGCAGCCCGGGTCGGAGCTTCTCTGGGGAGCGCTGGCCGGCCCGCAGCCGTTTTCGAATGCGACGGAGACATACAAGTATCTCGTCGCCAAGGACGCATCATGGGATCCGGCCCGGTTCAACCCGGCTACCGACGTGGAGAAAATGGACGCCGCTGCGGCGGTTCTGAATACGGCGAACCCCAACCTGAAACCGTTCTTCGCGCGCGGCGGCAAGCTTCTGCTGTATCACGGGTGGAGCGACCAGCAGAATCCGGCATCAACCAGCGTCAACTACTTCAAGCGTGTCGTGGACATCGTCGGAAAAAGCGCCGTGGGCAAATCCATTCAGCTCTACATGGTTCCGGGTATGAACCATTGTCAGGGCGGCGTGGGCACCGACACGTTCGACAAGGTGGCGGCCATGGAGGACTGGATGGCGCGGGGCAGGGCGCCGGCTCAGATCGTGGCGTCACACGCAACCGCCGGCAAGGTCGATCGGACCCGCCCTCTGTGCCCGTACCCGCAGGTTGCTGTGTACAAGGGCTCCGGCAGCACCGACGAGGCTGCGAGTTTCGCCTGCAGGGCACCCCGACGATGAAGGTCAGGATCACTGCGGTATCCGGATTGATGATCGCGGGTTTGTTCGTCGCGAGCGTCACCGTCCGGCTGAAGCCGGACACTACGTACGCGCAGGCGCCGCCGCCCTACGATCTCGTCGTTCGCAACGGCCGCATCGTGGACGGAACCGGCAGCCCCTGGTATCGCGCGGACGTGGCCATTCGCGGCGACGTTATCGTCCGCATTGCGCCGGCAATCGGAGAGCCTGCGGCGCGCGTCATTGACGCCGGCGGCCAGATCGTCGCGCCCGGCTTCATCGACATCCACAACCACGCGCGCGAGAACATCTTCGCGCTTCCCTCAGCCGACAACTACATTCGACAGGGTGTGACGACGCTGATCGAAGGACCCGATGGCGGGTCGCCGGTGCCCCTCGCGCCGTTTCTCGCGAAGCTCGACGCCCTGCAGAAATCGATCAACGTCGGAAGCTTCATCGGACAAGGGTCTGTGCGCGAGGCGGTGCTCGGCACGGTCAACAGGCGCCCGACCCCGGCCGAGCTCGACAGGATGCGCGGCATCGTCGAAGCCGGCATGAAGGCCGGGGCCTTCGGCCTCAGCACCGGCCTGTTCTACGTGCCGGGAGCGTTCACGCCCATCGAGGAAGTGATCGAGCTCGCCCGGGTCGCCGGACGACACGGCGGCATCCACATCTCCCACATGCGCGATGAGGCGTTTGGTGTGCTCGACAGCGTGCGCGAAACCATTCGCATCGGCGAAGAAGGCGGACTGCCGACGCAGGTGACGCATCATAAAATCGTCGGGCCGAGGAACTACGGCAAGAGCGTCGAGACATTGAAGCTGATCGAGGCGGCCCGTGTGAGGGGAGTGGACGCGACGAGCGATCAGTATCCTTATACGGCGTCGAGCAATGCCTTCGTCGCATCGATGATGCCCGCGTGGGCGCAGGAGGGCGGACGTCAGCAGCTGCTCGGCCGTCTGAAGAATCCGGCCACGCGTAAGGAAATTGCGGGCGAAACGGTTCGCATCATCCGGGAAGAGCGCGGCGGGGGTGATCCGAAGAACGTGTTTCTGGCGCACTGCGACTTTGACGCGTCGATGGCCGGGAAGAATCTCGCCGACGTCGCGCGCCTGCGCGGCATGGAGCCGACCGTCGAGAACGGCGCCGAGGCCGCCATGTGGATCGTCGAGCAGGGAAGCTGCCAGGGCGTCTATCACGCCATGAGCGAACAGGATCTCGAGCGGGTGATGCGTCATCCGGCTACGATGATCGCGTCCGACGGCTGGGTGCAGATATTCGGGCAAGGCGTGCCGCATCCCAGAAGCTACGGCACGTTCCCACGCGTTCTTGGGGTGTACGTGCGCGAGCGGAACACAATTACGCTCGAAGACGCCATCCGGAAGATGACCTCCTTTCCGGCACAGCGTTTACGCATCAACGATCGCGGAGTGCTGCGGCCGGGGATGAAGGCCGACCTCGCGATCTTCGATCCGGCGCGTGTGCGCGATATGGCGACGTTCGAGAAGCCGCATCAGTACGCCGAAGGGTTCTCGTCCGTGATCGTCAACGGCCAGCTCGTGTTCGACGGGAAGGCGATGACGGCCGCGCGGCCGGGCAAAGTTCTCTATGGAGGTTCGCGATGAATCTGCGATTTCTCGCTCTGTCGGTCTGCCTGGTCGCGATCGGTGTCGCGGCGGCTGTGCACGCTCAAGCGGATCTCAAGACCGTGGAGGAGCACGTGAACGCCGCCGAAGCCGCGGCGGGGCAGGAATATCGCCCGCTCTTCACGCAGCTGTGTGCGGCGCCGGCGCCTCCGGCCTCACCGGTGGCGTCCGGCTTAAGCCGGACACCAACGCGGGGCGGCGGCGCCCGAGGTCAGCAGGGACCGCCGGATCGCTCGACGTGGTACGCCGAGCCGGTCAAGGTCTTCGACAACCTGTATTTCCTCGGCCAGTCGGAGTATTCGGTGTGGGCCGTTACGACGTCGCAGGGAATCATCCTCGTGGACACCATCTTCGGTTACTCGGTTGAAGCCGAGGTTGTCGAAGGGCTGAAGAAGCTCGGCCTGGATCCCGCGCAGATTAAGTACGCCATCGTGAGCCACGGGCACGCCGATCATTCGGGCGGTGCGTGGTACCTGCAGGAACGCTTCGGCACCCGAATTCTCGTGTCGGCGGCAGACTGGGATCTGCTCGAGCGGAGCGCGGAGCCCAGGCCGAAGCGTGACATGGTCATTACCGACGGGATGAAGCTGACGCTTGGAGACACCACGCTGACGATGTACCTCACGCCGGGGCATACGCAGGGCACGGTGTCGACGGTCATTCCTGTGCGCGACAACGGCAAGCCGCACGTCGCGGCCGTGTGGGGCGGCACGCTGTTCAACTGGCTGCGGGGCGGCGCTGCCTACATTACGCCCGCCACGCCCAGCTCCTACTGGTTTGAAAACTACATCGCCTCCGCCAGGAAGTTCCGGGAGGTCGCCGCGAAGTCGGGAGCGGACATTCTGCTGTCGAACCATACGCAGTTTGACGGCTCGAAGACGCGGCTGCCGGCCATGCGCGCGCGAAAGCCGGGCGAGCCGCATCCGTACGTCGTAGGCAACGCCAGCGTGACGCGATTTCTCACGATGGCGGAAGAGTGCGCGAAGGCGGGGCTGCTGCGCAGCCGGCAATAGTCAATGGTCGATGGTCAGGAGGAACATATGAGAATTGCGCGCCTGTTGTATGTCTCCGTCGCATGCGTTGGAGTCGCTCTTTTCCTCGCCGCGTGGAACCCGATGAGCGCGCGTCAGGCGGGGGGCGCGATACCGATCGACAACGATGATCTCGGCGGCGTGGTGACTGGTCCGAAGGGGCCGGAGGCGGGCGTGTGGGTCATCGCCGAGACGACGGACCTGCCGACAAAGTTCGTGAAGATCGTCGTGACCGACGATCGCGGGCGGTATCTCATCCCCGACCTGCCCAAGGCAAGCTACAGCGTGTGGGTCCGGGGCTACGGGCTGATTGATTCCCAGAAAACGCAGGCGGTGCCCGGCAAGATCATGAATCTGACGGCGGTGGCCGCGCCGAATCCTCACGCGGCCGCCCAGTACTACCCGGCGGGCTACTGGCTCTCGTTGATGAAGGTCCCGGACAAGAGCGAGTTCCCGGGCACCGGTGATACAGGAAACGGTATCGCGACGGGCATGCGGAACCAGGCGCAATGGCTGCGCAGTCTGAAATCCGGCGGCTGCACGGCGTGCCATCAGATCGGCAACAAGGCGATGCGCGAGATCCCGAAGGAGCTTGGCACCTTTGCCTCGTCTGTCGCCGCATGGGACCGCCGCGTGCAATCGGGCCAGGCCGGTCTCGGGATGAGCAATGGACTCAACGCTTTTGGCCGCCGCCGCGCGCTCGAAATGTTCGCCGACTGGACCGATCGCATCGCCGCTGGTGAGGTGCCCGCCGCGCCGCCGCGTCCGCGCGGTGTCGAGCGAAACATTGTCATCACGCAGTGGGACTGGGCGGATCCGAAGTCGTATCTGCACGATTCGGTTTCAACCGATCGGCGCAATCCACGACTGAATCCTTACGGTCCGATTTATGGTGCGCTCGAGCTGAGCTCGGACTACGTACCGGTGCTCGATCCCGTGAAACATACCGTCAGCCGAATTCCGTTGTCTGTGCGCGATCCGAACACGCCGCCGACGAATCCGAAGATGCCGCAGCCGTCGCCGTACTGGGGACACGAGGTGATTTGGACGAGCAAGAACAACGTCCACAACCCGATGCTCGACGAGAAGAACAGGCTCTGGCTCACATCGGCCGTCGCGCCGTTCGACAATCCGGACTACTGCAAGGCCGGATCGACACACCCGTCCGCGAAGGCGTTCCCTGTGAATAATGCGAGCCGGCACCTGCAGATGTACGACCCGCAGACCAAAAAGTTGACGCACATCAGGACCTGCTACGCGACCCATCATCTGATGTTTGGTGAAGACGCCAACCGCACGTTGTGGACCAGCGGCGGCGGCCAGGTGCTGGGCTGGCTCAATACGAAGATGTTCGACGAGACGGGCGACGAGGTGGCATCGCAGGGCTGGACACCGCTCGTCGTCGATACCAATGGCAATGGCAGGCGCGACGCGTGGACGGAGCCGGATCAGCCGCTCGATCCGACCAAGGATCGGCGCGTGAGCGTGCCGTTCTATGCGGTCTCACCGGCGCCGGACGGGTCGATATGGGGATCGAGTCTCGGTTTTCCGGGCGCCATCATGCGCGTGATCCCCGGACCGAATCCGTCCGAGACGGCGCTCACGGAAATCTACGAGCTTCCGTCCATCACCGATCCGAAAGCGGACGTGCTCGGGTTTTCGCCGCGCGGCGCCGACGTCGATCGCAACGGGGTGATGTGGTCGGCGCTGTCGAGCGGTCATCTCGCGAGCTTCGATCGCCGCAAGTGCAAAGCGCCGCTCAACGGCGCGAACGCGACCGGGCAGCACTGCCGCGAAGGATGGACGTTCTACCCGGAGCCGCTTCCGCAGTTCAAAGGCGTGACGGACGTGGGAAGCGTCGAGGGCAGCTACTACACGTGGGTGGATCAATTCGACACGTTCGGGCTCGGCGCGAACGTGCCGATCAACACCGGCAACGCGTCGGAGGCGCTCCTGGCGCTGAAGGACGGCAACTGGGTCGTGATGCGCGTCCCCTACCCGCTGGGCTTCTACACGAAGTGGATGGATGGCCGCATCGACGATCCGGCGAAGGGATGGAAGGGCAAGGGGCTGTGGGCGACCATCAGCACGCGCGCGCCGTTCCACATGGAAACCGGGAAAGGGACGCCGAGCAAGGTGATGCAGTTTCAGCTGAGGCCGGATCCGCTGGCGAAGTAGAAATTCGCTAAGTTGTGGTCGATACGTCTTCTTCGGGGTGGCGCCCGACGGTCCTGCTACCGTCGGGTCGTCGCCCCTCGTAACCGAATCGATCCTGTACCCCCAGTCAGCCTTTTAGTCTCCAAAAGGCTCCTCCGGCGGCGACATCCTGACAAGACCGCCACGAATTAAAGGAGTTTTCGTGGCACAGCGATTGTGAGCTGAATCGCAATTGCACGTCTGGACCTATCGTTTTGCTGACTCTTAAAAGGCGATTCGGCCCGCCGGCAGCCTGGGGCTGCCGCCGAGGTCGTTTGCCCCGAATCGGGAGATCAAGAATGTCCACCTGCGCGCCTCGCACTGCGTTGATTCCGGCCCTGCTCCGCCTCGCGGTGGTTGTTCTGCTCGGGCTGTTCGTGGCGCCGAGTCACTCTGGAAACCTGAGCGCGGACTCGAGCGTTGCAGTTCGCCGAAGTGGCGCCGCGGCCGCGCCGCGGGACATCCGCGTGCCGGTGAGCTTCGAACGGAACGTCGGCCAGTTTGACGGCGATGTGTCGTACGTGGCGCGTACGTCCCGATACACTTTGCGCCTTGGCAAGGGCGAAGCCGTGATCGCCATGGTGTCCGGTCGGGCGGGAAGCATCAACGGCAAGCCTGCCGATCGCCTGGTCGACGCGGCGGCGGCGCAGCCTGCGGTCGTTCGGATGCAGTTCGCGGGGGGGCGGCGCGACGCGGCCGCTGCGGGCGAACTGGCGCTGCCTGGAAAGGCAAACTACTTCCTTGGCGACGATCACTCGAAGTGGCGCACCAATGTTCCGCTGTTCGGCTCCGCCCGCTACACTGCCGTGTACCCGGGCATCGATGTCGTCTTCTATGGCAGCGAAGGAGAGATTGAGTACGACTTCGTGCTCTCGCCCGACGCCGACCCTCGAGACATCCGCCTGCAGTTCAGCGGCGCCTCGGCTATGCGCATCGATGCGAACGGCGACCTCGTCCTGGAGACGCCCGCGGGCCCCTTGCGCCAGCGGCACCCAACGCTGTATCAGGAGCGAGACGGGCGCAGGCTTCCGGTCACGGGCCGCTATGTGCAACGGGGCAGCAAGACCTTCGGCATCGAGGTCGACGACTACGACCGCATGCGGACGCTCATCATCGATCCTGTCATCGCGTTCTCCACCTATCTCGGCGGCAATCAGGGTGAGTACAGCTACAGCGTGGCGGTAGGACCCGATGGCGGGGTATTTGTTGGCGGATGGACGCGGTCCACGGATTTCCCGGTGCCAGGGACACCTTACCAGGCGTCGTTTCGCGGAGTAGACGATTCGTTCGTGACGAAGCTGAATCCCGAGACGGGACAGATCGTCTACTCGACCTATATCGGCGGCACCGGCTCGGACGGAGTGCTCGGGATGACGGTGGACGCGGCGGGGCGCTTGTACATGGCTGGAGGCACGGCGTCGAGCAACTACCCGACCACGTCAAACCGGATCCAGTCGTACCGCGGTGGCATTGACGCCTTCGTCAGCAGACTGAGCGTTGACGGCTCCGTGCTGGAGTACTCAACGTACGTGGGCGGATCGGCGGCGGAGGAAGGCATCGCCCTCGCGATCAACGCCGCCGGCGACATCTACCTCACCGGCTACACGCACTCCTTGAATTTCCCGTCGGTAAATGCGTTTCGAACCAAGACCGTCGATGGCGGCAGCGCGGATGCCTACATTGTCAAGTTTACGCCCGGGGCAACCACCTTCACGTACGCGACGTGCTTCGGAGGCACCGCCTACGACTTTCCTTTCGGTATCAAGGTGGATGCCGCCGGCTACGCTCACGTCGTCGGATCGAGCGAGTCGACCGACCTGCCCCTCGTCAGCGCGAACCAGTCGCACGCGGGTGGGAAGGATGCGTTTGCGCTGAAGCTGGCGCCCACCGGGTCCTTTGCCGTTTACGCCACGTATCTCGGCGGCATCGGCTTGGAGGAAGGCCGCGATATCGCTCTCGATCCCGCCGGTGCGGTCTACCTGACGGGCGAGACGTCTTCTGCGGATTTTCCGGTGGTTGCGGCCTATTCAGGCCATCGGGGCGGCGCTGACGCGTTCCTCACGAAGCTCGATGACATCGGCGCCGTCATTTACTCGACCTACCTGGGCGGCAGCGGCGCCGATCGTGGGTGGGGGGTGTTGATAGACAGCGCCAACCAGCCTCATGTCATCGGTCATACCACGTCAGCGAACTTCCCTGTCCGGCGGCCCGTTCAAGGCTACGCAGGTGCCGACGACGCGTTCGTCACGAAGTTCGACGCCACAGCGACGCAGCTCGTATTCTCGACCCATTTGGGTGGCTTGGGTCTGGATTACGGCCGGCGCGCGGCCTTGAGTCCCCTCGGGGGCATTTACATCAGCGGCGAGACCCTGTCGACGAATTTCCCGATGGTGAATGCGCTCCATGGCGACAAGCCCAGCTGGGATGTGTTCGTTGCGCGTCTCGATCCGGTGTCGGTGTCCTCGGTCACGCCGGCCTTCGGGTTGATCGATGGCGGAGCGGCGGTGACGATCTCCGGCAGCGGGTTCGAGCCCGGGGCCAGCGTTCTTTTCGGCGAGACCGCGGCCACGACCGTCACCGTTCAGGATGACGGTACCGTGCGGGCGACCTCACCGGCGGCGACTGTTCTCAGCAGCGTGGACATTCTCGTGCGCAATCCGGACGGCAGCGGCTCAATCGGGCGGGCGGCTTTCGCGTATAGCTCGGATACCGACGGCGACGGTGTGGCGGATCCGGGGGACAACTGCCCTGAGATTGCCAATCCAGATCAGGCCGACATGGATTTCGACGGCATCGGGAACGTCTGCGACCCCAACACGGGTCCGGTCGCTTCGCCATCTTCGCTCACGGTCCTCGAGGACGAGAGCGGCACAGGCACTCTGACGGGCAGCGACTTGGATAACGATCCGCTGACGTTCTCCATCGTCTCGAACGGCACGAAGGGCACGGCGACGATCACCGACCAGGCGACCGGCGCGTTCGTCTACACCCCGAATCCGAATGCCAACGGCACCGACACCGTCATGTTCCGCATCAGTGACGGGACGGAGCAGTCGGCGCCCGGCTCGCTGACCGTGACGATTACTCCCGTGAACGACGCGCCGACGGCGCTCGCCGGCGCGGTGACGGGCACCGAAGACCGGGCGTTTCAGGCAAACCTCACGTCGACGGACGTAGACCAGGAGCCGGTCACGTACGCGATTGTCACAGGTCCGACTCGCGGAACGGTGGTCATCACGAACGCGTCAACGGGCAGGTACACCTACACGTCGTCGGCGAACTTCAACGGCACGGACAGCTTTAGGTTCAGGGCCTCCGACGCCTCGTTGTCGTCCGCGCCCGCGACTATCACGGTGACGATCACTCCTGTGAACGATCGGCCGAGGGTCTCGAACGTGTCAGTCACCACGCGACCGGGAGTCGCGATCAGCGGCCCGCTTCCAGGGACGGACGTCGATGGGGATCCGCTGACCTACAGACTGGTCACGACGCCGGTGAACGGCGTCGCCACTCTGAATCCGTCGTCGGGAGTAATCTCGTACACTCCGAATGCGGGGTTCATCGGCACCGAGACGTTCAGCTACGACGCGACGGACGGCATCCTCACGTCCAACACGGGGAGCATCACGGTGAGGGTGCAGTAGACGTGCTTCGTCCGGATTCCGCTGCCGAAATAGTTTCTAACGGGAGGTCAGGAGATCAGGAGCAGTTTCTTGGATCCTGATCTCCGAACCCTTCCGAATCGGTGCTGTAAGGACCTCCTAATCTCTTGATCTGCGGAGTGTTTTCGTGATCGAGATTCGGGATGCGAGTGTTAATGATGCCGAAGCGCTCGCGGGCATCTTGAATTCGATCATCGCGGCGCGGATTTACACCGCGTTCGACACGCCGGTGACGGTCGAGGAGGAGCGCCGTTTTATCGGCGGTTATCCGGCGCGCGGCATCTTTCATGTTGCCGTCCACAGCGCATCCAGTCGCGTGGTCGGCTTCCAGGATGTCGAGCCGTTCGCCACCTTTACCCACGCCTTCGATCACGTCGGCGTCATTGGCACCTACGTCGATCTGGCGCATCACCGGACAGGCATTGCAGGAACGCTGTTCGCCAGGACATTCGAGGCGGCGCGCCGAAAAGGCTACGAGAAGCTGTTCAGCTACGTGCGCGCCGACAACGAGGCTGGTCTCAAGACGTACCTGCGGCAGGGGTTCCGCGTCGTGGGCACCGCGGAGCGTCATGCACGCATCGACGGCCGCTATATTGACGAAATCTTCATCGAGCGATTCATTTCCTGACCATCGCCTATTGACCATCGACCGGCTCAACCCGTCATACAATTAGCCGCGATGCTCTGGTGGCACTGGCTCGTCATCGGTCTGATCCTCGTGGCCCTCGAGATGGCGGCGTCGGGGGGCTTCTACGTCATCTTCTTCGGCATCGCCGCGCTCGCGATCGCCGGCCTGCACGTGCTGGACATGGCCGGGCCGGTGTGGGTGCAGCTGGGGCTGTTCTCCCTCATCTCGGTCGGCTCGCTGCTGTTTTTTCGCAGTCGTCTCCTCAAATGGATGCAGATCGACGGGCCGGGCCGGGACGTGGATTCCATGGTGGGCGACTCGGCCATTCCGCTCGATGACATTCCCGCCGGCTCGGTTGGCCGCGCGGAGATGCGCGGGGCCGTGTGGTCGGCGCGCAACAAGGATTCCGCCACCCTCGCCCGCGGCCAGCGCTGCACGGTGGTCGAGGTCGATCGGCTGATGATTCTCCTCAAAGCAGAAAGAGAGCGCACATGACCGGTGGCCTGCTCGCGTTGCTCGTGCTTGCCTTCCTCGTGCTCGTCATCATTGCGAAGACCGCGATTGTCGTCCCGCAGCAGAGCGCATTCGTGGTCGAGCGCCTCGGCCGATTCCACGGGGTTATCAGCGCGGGCTTCCACGTCCTGCTGCCGTTCGTCGATGTGATCCGCTACCGTCATTCTCTGAAGGAGATCGCACTCGATATCGCAGCGCAGGTCTGCATCACGCGCGACAACGTGCAGGTGGGTGTTGACGGTGTGCTCTACCTCAGGGTGCTGAATCCGGAGCGGGCGTCCTACGGCATCACGGACTATCTGTTCGCCATCACCCAGCTGGCACAGACGACGCTGCGCAGCGAGGTCGGCAAGATCGATCTCGACAGGACCTTTGAAGAGCGCACGAACATCAACACCGCCGTCGTCAGCGAGCTCGACAAGGCGTCCGAGTCGTGGGGCGTGAAGGTGCTGCGCTACGAAATCAAGAACATCACGCCGCCCTCCGACATTCTCGCCGCGATGGAGAAGCAGATGCGGGCCGAGCGCGAGAAGCGCGCCGTGATCCTTACCTCGGAAGGCACGCGCGACGCGGCGATCAATACCGCGGAAGGCATGAAGCAGGAAGTGATCAAGCAGTCGGAGGCGCGCAAGCTTCAACAGATCAACGAGGCGGAAGGCGAAGCCGCCGCCATCATGTCGGTCGCGACTGCCACAGCGGCGGGCATCCGCAGCGTCGCTGAAGCGATCAAAGTGCCGGGCGGTTACGAAGCCGTCCAGCTGCGGGTCGCCGAGCAGTACATCGGGCAGTTCGGCGAGCTGGCCAAGAAGGGCAACACCATCGTCCTGCCGGCGAACGTCGCGGACGTCGGCGCGATGATGGCGCTTGCGATGAAGATGATTGGGCGGGAGACTAGTCCATAGCGTATGCGCACACGTGTTCTGGTTGCCGCTCTGCTGGCCGGCGCGATCGTCACGGTCGTCGCGCAGGAGCGCGTCGACCATGAGGCCTACTGGAAGATCCGCCAGGAGGCGACGACCCACTCGCACGTGCTCAGGACTGCGCAGGTACTGACCGA
>JANNJO010000052.1:0-12884 GCA_031395755.1 Acidobacteriota bacterium | reverse complement strand
CGGCGCGCGCGCCTCTTGAGGAGATCGTCGACATCGGGGTTGCATCATCCCAACCGCCGGCGATAATCTTCGTCTCGCACCATGGGCTCAACGCCGGCCATCACGATCCACGTCGCGGGCCCGCTGCGCACGTACTGTGCGGGCGCATCGCAGCTCTCGATCTCGGCGCGCACCGTGCGCGCCGCACTCGAGGACCTCGAGCGGAGCCAGTCCGCTTTGTATCGCAATCTCTGTGATGAAACGGGTACGCTGCGCCGGCACCTGAACGTGTTCGTGAACTCTGACAATGTGCGCGACCTCGACGGGGACGACACGACGCTGACTCCCGGGGACGTGGTCACGTTCCTGCCGGCGGTCTCAGGAGGTTGAAAATGGCCGATCGAGTGATTCTCACCATCGGTACCAAGAAAGGCGTGTTCGTCGCCGAGGCCGCGAAGCCGAGGCGCAGCTTTGCGCTGCGCGGGCCCTTCGGTTCCGGCGTTCCCGTGTACTCGACGCTGATCGACACGCGCGGCACGCCGCGCCTGTACGCCTCGAGCTGCAATCCGTTCTTCGGCATGAAGGTGTTGCGTTCGACCGACATGGGGAAGACCTTCAAGGAGACAAAGTCGGGGCCGGCATTCCCCAAGGACGATGGTCGCGCGGTCGCCAACATCTGGTCCCTCGAGGCCGGTGGCGGCAAGAAGGCACTGTGGTGCGGCGTGGAGCCGGCGTCCTTGTTCAGAAGCGAGGACGGCGGCGATTCGTGGGAGATGGTGCCCGGCATCAACAACCACGAGCACGCGCGCAAGTGGCAACCCGGCAACGGCGGGCTCTGCATGCACACGATCATTCGCGACGGAAATCGCGTGCACCTCGGCATCTCGACCGGCGGCCACTATCTGAGCGAGGACAGTGGCGAAACATTCAGGGCGTCGAATCAAGGCGTCGGCGCTGGCTTCGCGCCCGATCCCTATCCCGAGTTCGGTCAGTGCGTACACAAGATCGCGCGGCACGACGCCGCACCCGGCCGGCTCTACATGCAGAACCACGGTGGATGGGCAGATTGGACCGGGCCGGGGGGGCCGCGGCCGGACATCGGCGTGCTGCGCAGCGACGACCACGGCCACTCGTGGCGATCGATCGCCAGAGGATTGCCTTCGGACTTCGGATTCCCCATCGTTGTCCACCCGCACGACGCCGACACGGTGTACGTCATGCCCCTCGAGCCGGCGACGCGCTCCTGTCCCGGCGGCGCGCCCGCGGTGTGGCGCAGCGAGAATGGCGGCGACTCATGGAGCCGGCTCGCGCGCGGGCTGCCGAAGCAGCAGAGCTACTTCACCATCCTTCGCGACGCGATGGACATCGACCGGCTCACGGCACCCGCGCTCTACTTCGGAACGACGACCGGTCAGCTCTGGATCGGGAGGGAGGGCGGTGAGCAGTGGGACTGCCTGTTCGATTCGCTGCCGCCGATCCACAACGTCAAGGTCGCGGTCGCGTGACCGGCGAATCACGGGCGTATCTGTTTCACGCTGTCGCGCAGCCGCGCTGCCGCATGCGCCGCGATTCCAGAGAGCGGCATCCGGGCCGATTCCAGTGCGGCGGCCGCTTCGTCGCCTCCCGGTCGTTCGATCGCCTTCAGCAAGACCTCGCGACGTTCGCCAATCGAATTGAGCGCGGCGGCGGCTTTCGGATAGAGCAGCTTCAGTGCGCGCTTGTCGCCGTCCGAGAGTCGCTGGCCGTCGCCGCTCGGCGCGCACGGGCTCGGCTGGATTCGGTAAAACGAAGAAGGGAAGCGATACAGCATCACTGAAGCGGGATCGAACGGACCAGCGACGAGCGGACGGCTGTCACTGATGGTCCGAAGATTGAAATCGACCTTCGCCTTGGACCAGCCGTTCGGATATCCGGAAAGATAGGTATAAATTCCGGGGCGACGATCGGCGGCATCGGGTATGTAGGCGCCGCGTGCATCGCGTGTGACCTCGTAGCCAGGGTCGTCATCCCATCGAAAAGCCGCCTCGCACGGCCCCCGCATGTTCTGATGTTCGTGATGAAATGCGAGCGCATGCAGAAACTCGTGGCGCACCGTTCCCTCCCAGGTGGGCGGAAGGGCGAGATGGAATCCCCCCAGGTTGAGGCTCCGCTGGTGAGGACCTCCTCCGACAGGCTGCTGCGGCAGGCCGATATTAGGATTCGCGCTGTCAGTCCCGACGAGAGAGAAATAGCCTGCTGAGTCGAAGCTGACACGGATCTCCGCAGCGTATTGTGTGTCGCCTGTCGCCCACGTGCGATACGCGCCGTCCTTCTTGAAATCGAGCGTCAGATTAGCGGCGTCTGCGATCTCGCGCGTGGCATCTTCCACGGCCTTGTGAAGATCCGCTGAGCCTCCGAGAAACGCGACGCGGACTGTCTGGCCTGGCGTCCACGACTGAAGATCCGCAACAAGAAACTCGAGGCCACCTTCGGCATACCGGAGGCTGGCCATCCACCGGTCTCGAATTTCCATTGACGCCGATACTTCGTCAGGCAACGACTCCAGGACGATATCGCTGGCATTCACGTCTTTAAGATAGTGACTCACGTTGTCTCCTTTGCCGTTGCGGATGCGCGAACATGATGAATAGGCTCTTCGTTGTGGTCAAGATGTTTTTCTTCGCCTGTGAAGTTTTCCCCAACGTCACGCCACCGAGTTCGTAGCGCCGCACCCAGACCCTATAAATTCTGCGCCGGCTTACAAAACCTCTCCGGCCCAGAATGGAGTCGTCTATGAAAATGTCACTTGATCGCGCGAGGCTCATCACTGTCGGTGGTCTGCTGATTGCGGGCACTGTCCTTGTGGCGGACGGTACCCGTTTTTCAGATTTCACACCGCTCACCAGCTCGGCCGGCCCAACCGCCGACGAAAGCCTGCCGATCACCTTCGGCAATCCGGAATTTCAGCAGCGGTCCATTGCCAGCCGCACGGCCCAGCTGGCAGCCAACATCCCCAACTCCGGCAACTGGGACATGAACACCGTCAATGAGACGGGCCGTCACAAGGGCCGGTACCTGTTCACCGTCTTCGAGACCGGACAGTCGGGAGTGCAGCGCCATGACCTGCATACAGGACAGACCGACACGATCTGGCAAAGCCTGGCCCCATCAGGCGCCGTCGCTTTCGATCCCTCCTTCTGGACGCCCTGGGGAACATTCATTACGGCGGAGGAAAGCTGGTGCACGGCCGCCTTGGGATGCACCACCAACCGGTACGGTCGCCTGTTCGAGCTGAAGAATCCGCTCGAGGCGCCGGGCATCTTCAACCCGCTGACGCCGGTGAGCAATATCAATGCGGACTTCGTGCACCAGAACGTGATTCCGCGGACGTCTCACGAGGGCATTCAGTTCGACAAGGCCGGCAACATGTATTTCATCGACGAGCTGGACGGTGGCAGCGTCTACAAGTTCACCTCGGCGGCCAGCTTCAGACGCGTCATGTCCGGCAGAGCCGAGTACTTCGCCGCCGGCCAGACCTTCGTTCTGCGCGTCGGTAACGGCGGCACGCCGAACGCCACCGGCGCCTTCACGTGGGTTCCGTTCACTGACGCGACTGGAGCAGCCCTCCCCGGAGCTCTGACCGTTACCGATCCGAACGGCGTCACCTCGATCGATGCCCGCAACACCACGAACCTGGCGCCGTTCAAGGGCACGGATTACCAGCGCCCCGAGGACATGCAGCTCCAGAAGGCGCATGGTCGTGAATATCTCTACATGACGACGACCAGCACGCACGAGACCTACAGAATCGATCTGAAGAACAGCACAATCTCCGTTTTCGCCAACCGAAACACGGTGGACCTGGCGACGGGCTTGCCGGTGGGCCTGGCGTTGGCGAGTCCAGACAATCTCGCGATCGACCACGATGGGAATATCTACATCATCGAGGACCGGAGCGGCGGCGTCGATGACGACATCTGGTTCGCCAGGGATCGGAACAAGGACGGCGATCTGAACGATGCGGGAGAAGGTCTTGCGCGCTGGGCGTCCAACGGAACGTTGGGATCGGAATTCACCGGGCTGTACTTCGACCCGCGCAACAAGCGCCGGGCCTGGGTCAACATCCAGCATCCTTCCAGCGGGAACGACCGAACCATCGAAATCACAATCGGGGACGATCACGGCGACGATGATGATGACGACGACAACGATGACGAATAGCACCCATCGAGGCTGGATCTAGACTCGAACAAGATCACGGGACACCCGCGCGCGAGCGCGGGTGTCCCTTTTCCAGCACGCCGCTCGGGCGCGAAGAGCCGTTTCATGTCGAAGTGATAGGCTGTCGCGCCATGAATCCATACATCGCCGAAGGCGTGGGAACCATGATTCTGATCCTGCTGGGAGACGGCGTCGTCGCGAACGTCCTCCTGGCGCGGTCGAAGGGGCAAAACTCCGGGTGGATCGTGGTTGCGGTCGGATGGGGCGTGGCGGTCGCCATCGCGGTGTACGCCGTCGGCCGCATCAGCGGCGCGCACCTCAACCCGGCGGTCACGATAGGGCTCGCCACCATCGGCGGCTTCCCGTGGAAGGACGTGCCCGGCTACGTGGCGGCGCAGATGGTTGGGGCGTTCCTTGGCGCCGTGCTGGTGTGGCTGGCCTACCTGCCGCACTGGCGCCTGACGGAAGACCCGGCCGCGAAGCTGGCCGTGTTTTCCACCGGTCCGGCGATTCGCCATACCAGTGCGAACTTCGTGACAGAAGTGATCGGCACCGCCATGCTGCTGTTCGGTGTCCTTGCCATCGGTGCCAATGCCGAGGGTTGGGCGCAGGCCGGGGAGGTGGACCTGTCGCAGGTGTTCAGCCGGGCGCTGCAACCGCTGCTCGTCGGCATTCTGGTGCTGGGGATTGGTCTGTCGCTCGGCGGCCCTACCGGCTACGCGATAAACCCCGCGCGCGATCTCGGGCCCCGCATCGCGCACGCCATCCTTCCCATTTCCGGCAAGGGGCCGTCAGACTGGTCATATGGCTGGATCCCTGTCGTCGGGCCGCTGGTCGGCGGCATCGCCGGCGCCGCGCTCTATACCTTCGTTGGATTCTAGGAAGACACATGACACGCTACGTCGGAGCATTGGACCAGGGCACGACAAGTACACGATTCATGGTGTTCGATGCCGCGGGCGCAGAAGTGGCGCGGCGCCAGATCGAACACGCGCAGATCATGCCGAAACCAGGATGGGTGGAACACGATCCGGTGGAAATCGCGGCGCGCATGAACGAGGTCATTACCGGCGCGTTGCGGGCGGCAGATCTCTCGGGGAAAGACCTCGCCGCTATCGGCGTGACCAACCAGCGCGAGACCACCATCGTGTGGAATCCGAAGACCGGCCGCCCCTGGTACAACGCCATCGTGTGGCAGGACACGCGGACGGATCGAATCGTGAGTGCCCTCGAACCGAAACGGCAGCTGCTGTACGAACGCACGGGGCTGCCGCCCGCCACCTACTTCTCCGGCACAAAGCTGCAGTGGATTCTCGAGAACATGGACGGCGTCAGGGCAGCGGCCGAAAGAGGCGAGGCCGTATTCGGCAATGTCGACACCTGGGTGATCTGGAATCTGACGGGCGCGGCCGACGGCGGTGTCCATGTCACCGACGTCACCAACGCGAGTCGCACGCTCCTCATGGATCTCCGCACGCTCGACTGGGATGAGGAACTGCTGGCGCTGTTCGGAATTCCGCGCCGGATGCTGCCGGCGATCAGATCGTCGTCGGAACGGCAGGGTTACGGTGTGACGCGTCGAAACGGTCCTGTGGGCGCCGAGGTGCCGGTATGCGGCGATCTGGGAGATCAGCAGGCCGCGATGGTGGGCCAGGTCTGTTTTTCCGTTGGCGAGGCCAAGAACACCTACGGAACTGGTAATTTCATGCTTCTCAACACAGGCGAGACGCCGACGCCTTCCAAGGCAGGTCTCCTCACGACGGTCTGCTACAAGCTTGGCGATGCGGCGCCGGTGTATGCGCTTGAAGGATCGGTTGCCGTCACAGGTTCAGCGGTGCAGTGGCTGCGCGACCAACTCGGGATAATCGGGACGGCAGCCGAAGTGGAGACATTGGCGAACACCGTGCCGGATAACGGCGGCGCCTACTTCGTTCCGGCGTTCTCCGGCCTGTTCGCGCCGTACTGGCGCTCCGACGCCCGCGGCGCGATCGTGGGCTTGTCGCGGTTCAACACGAAAGGGCATTTAGCGCGGGCCACACTCGAAGCTATCTGCTTCCAGACGCGTGCGGTGCTCGACGCAATGACCATCGACTCGGGTGTGACGCTCGCCGTCCTGAAAGTGGACGGCGGCGCAACAGTGAACGACACGCTAATGCAGCTGCAGGCCGACGTGCTGGGCGTGCCGGTCGTCCGCCCGGTCGTTGCGGAAACGACCGCGCTCGGAGCGGCGTATGCGGCAGGCCTGGCGGTCGGGTTTTGGAAGGATCTCGAGACGCTGCGGAAAAACTGGCGCGCGGAGCGGCAGTGGGAGCCGGCATGGAGCACGGACCGGCGCGAAGAAGCGTATCGCGGTTGGCAGAAGGCCGTGGAGCGCACGCTGAACTGGGTCGAACCAGGTCTTCCATGAAGAGGGCCCTCGGCGTTATGCTCATCCATCCACGTGCCTCATGTTTTTTTCCAACCCGTGGATCGGCAGAAAGCACGACATGTACCTGTCGATCATGGACCGCATGGGTGTGAAGCTCGACCGCTTCGGCGACGCCGATCGGCGCCTCGAACGGTTGTCGCGATCCGCGGGCGGGTGGAGCATCGGGCCAGCCTCTGAAACGAGCTGCCGTATGGCTCACATCAAATTTTCGAGAATGGCGTTGGTTGGGCTGGCCAGCCTCGCCTTCGGGTCCGTCGGCGCCGGTCAGGCGCCGACAGCGCCCGCCAAGACGTTCATCGACTATTTCCTGCCGATGCCGATCGTGGGGTCGCTCACCTCGGATATCTGGGGCGCGCCCGGCGTATTCCCGCGCGATCCGAAGAATGGTCTTGAAGACGCGACCATGAAGCAGTGGTGCTATTGGGACGGGCAGATCATCAAGGGACCGGACGGCAAGTTCCACATGTTCGCCAGCCGCTGGGATCAGGCGCGTGGGCACAACGGATGGTTTGGATCGCTGGCCGTACATGCGGTCGCGGACAATGTCATCGGCCCGTACGTCGACAAGGGGGTGCTGTGGCCGGACAACCAGGGCGGCAAGGGCCACAACGTGACGGCGCTGGTCATGCCCGACGGCCGCTACGCCGTCGTGATCAGCGAGACCCGGCCGGGCGAGGTATTTGTGTCAAGGTCGCTCGACGGCCCATGGGAACATCTCGGTTCGATCACGGTTGACCCCAACGGATTTGGCCCGGCCCGGATGTCAAACCTCAGCATCATGGTTCGCCCGGACGGCGACTACATGATCGTGCCCAGGTCCGGAGCCATCTGGATCAGCAAGGATGGCATCCTCGGGCCGTACAAGATCCAGGGACCTCCCGTGTATCCGCAAGTGGCGGGCCTGCCGCTCCGCAACCTGGAAGATCCGGTGGTCTGGCACAGCGGCGGTCTGTATCACATCGTGGTCAACGGCTGGAGTGATCGGAAGGCGTATCACATCACGTCGAAGGACGGCATCACGAACTGGACGTTAAGGGGATTGGCGTACGATCCGCGTACGGACTTCGTGCGCTATACGAACGGCACGGTGAACCACTGGGACAAGCTGGAACGTCCAGGCGTGCTGATGGAAAATGGACATGTGACGGCCCTGACGCTGGCGGTCCTCGATGTGGAAAAGAAGCAGGAGCAGGGAAACGACACGCACGGCAGCAAGATCATCGTCATCCCATTCGACGGTGCAGCGATGGATCGCGACCTGCAGAGGTAAGGCGCGCCCACGTTGATGCAGATCGCTCTCGAAAGACCTGGTCACTTCATCGCCACCGACGGCACCGCGCCCAGCCCGGCGCCGGGCGAGGCGCTGGTGCGCGTGCATCGCATCGGCGTCTGCGGGACCGACCTCCACGCCTTTGCCGGGAGGCAGCCCTTCTTCAACTACCCGCGCATCCTCGGTCACGAGCTCGGCGTCGAGATCATCGATCCCGGCAGCGAGCCGCACGGGCTCGAACCGGGCGACCGCTGCTCGGTCGAGCCCTACATCAACTGCGGGCGGTGCATCGCCTGCCGCTGCGGCAGATTCAATTGCTGCGCCGACCTCAAGGTGCTCGGCGTGCACATTGACGGCGGCATGCGCCCGGTGCTCGCGGTGCCCGCGCGGAAGCTCCACCGCTCCAGCACGCTCGCGTACGACCAGCTCGCGCTGGTCGAGACGCTCGCTATCGGTGCCCATGCCGTCGAGCGCGCGGATATCAAGCGAGATGATGTCGTGCTCGTCATCGGCGCAGGTCCCATCGGCCTGAGTGTCATCCAGTTTGTGCAGGTCCATGGACCCATGCTCGCCGTCATGGACGTGAGGGAATCGCGCCTGGACTTCTGCCGGCGGCAGCTCGGGGTCGCTCACACGCTGGTGGGCGGTCCGGACGTCTCGGATCAGCTTCGCGGCATCGGGGGCGGCGAGATGCCCACGGTGGTGATCGATGCCACCGGCAACCCAGCATCCATGACCGGCACCTTCAATCTGCCCGCGCAGGGCGGCCGCATCGTATTCGTAGGCCTGTTCCAGGGTGAGGTCACCTTCAACGATCCAAATTTCCACCGCCGGGAGCTGACGCTGCTCGCCAGCCGCAACGCCCTGCCGGGTAATTTCCGCGACATCATCGCGCTCATCGAGGCCGGCCGCATCGACACCGCGCCGTGGATCACCCACCGCTTCGATCTGGCCGATACCCCGCAACGCTTCCCCGAGATCGCAGCGGACCCCGCCGTCATCAAGAGCGTGATCTCAGTTTCTTTTTGACATCCATCGCCGTCTCTTGAACACCACTCTGTCGAGCCAGGTGATCGGCCAGCGGGGTTGAGGGGTGAGTCTGCGGGCTGATTCCTTCGTCGCTGGCGCGCCATCAAGGAGGAGCTGGTCCGGCTGTTTGTAGGTGCCGAACACCAGATCCGCGAGCGGGATGCCGAAAAATCCGGCCACGTTCAGGTTGCATTTGTGGTTCGCGTGATGCGCCTGGTGGAATCCGTACATCTTGCGCCACACTCCGCCGAATATCGGACAGCTCACTTTAGGCTTCCACCAGGCGTCGTAGGGCTGGTGATGCACGACGTGGATCGCTTCGTAGAGAAAATGTGCGATGGCGATTGCGGCGTACCCGCCGATGAGAATCGGCAGTTTCGGGAATGAGAATGCCATCGGCGCAAAGAACGGCGTAAAGGAGGCAAAAAACGGGATCAGCGCCCATGGAGGAAACGTGGCCTGGTCGTCGTGCTCCACATCGCTGATCGGGTACGCGCTGCGGACTTTCTGCCCCGCCTCATCAAAGTTGATCGACGTCAGCTTGTGGTGCGCGAGGTGGCTCGAGCAGAGGAAGCGGAGGAATCTGACCGTCTCGATATGGAGCAGATATCGGTGGAAGAAATATTCTCCAAAGCAGAGAACCAGATTGCAAACGAGGCACACGAGGATGATGGCCCAGATGCCCGATGACAGGTGCTGGTCCCAGGTCGATCTGAAGAAGTACCGCACGAACGCAAAGAGCGCCGCCAGTTGCAGGGCGATGAATACCGCAAAAAAGAGGGTCGGGGCAGGGTATCTGGTCCGACCCTCATACGAGAGGAAGTTGAGTGTCAGCGTCGGCCAGCCTTAATCCATTCGTCCACGCGCTGCTCGAGAATATTCAGCGGCACGGCGCCGGTCTGCAGCACGACGTCGTTGAAGTCGCGGAGATCGAACTTCGCGCCAAGCGCCTGTTCCGACCTGCGCCGCAGCTCCTTGATCTTCAGCTCGCCAATCTTATATGCGAGCGCCTGACCGGGCACGGAGATGTAGCGGTCGACCTCGGTCGTGACGTCGTTCTCGGTCTTCGCGGCGTTGTCCATGAAATATTTGATGGCGCGCCCGCGCTCCCATTCCATGGCGTGAATGCCCGTGTCCACAACGAGCCTCACGGCGCGCCACATCTCGTAGGTGAGCTGGCCGAATTTCGAGTACGGGTCGTCTTTGTAGAGACCCATGTCCTCGCCAAGGGATTCGGCGTAGAGCCCCCATCCTTCGACGTAGGCCGTAAAGAACGCGTGGCGGCGGAAGCGCGGCAGTTCGCCCAGCTCCTGAGCCGTTGAGATCTGCATGCAGTGCCCCGGCATCGCCTCGTGGAGCGTCAGCGCCATCATTTCCCATTTCGGGCGGGTTTCGGGCTTGTGGAGGTTCGCAAAGAAATACGCCGGCCTCGAGCCGTCTGGAGCCCCGCCGTTGGCGAACGCCGTCGGCGACATCGGCGCGATCGCCTCGGGGATCGGGATGACGCCGTAGGGCGTGCGAGGCAGCTTCCGGCTGACTTTGATCAGCTCAGGGTCGATTCGCTTGGCGAGGGCGCGATAGCCGTCGAGCAGCTCGTCGCCGGTCTTATAAAAAAATTTCGGGTCCGTCCTCATGTGCGTGAAGAACTCGTCGAGCGTTCCCGCGAAGCCGACCTGCGTCTTGATCGCTTCCATCTCGGTGCGTATGCGCGCGACTTCCTTGAGCCCGAGCGCGTGAATGTCCTGAGGAGCGAGGTCGGTCGTCGTGTGGTACCGCGCGAAGTACCGATAACCCGCAAGTCCGCTGCTCGTCCGCCACCACCCCACGCCGTCGTACGAGGCGCGCAGGTACTCGCGATCGATGAACTCGAGCAGTTTCGCAAACGCGGGCTGCACGCGGGTGCGGACGCGGTCGAGGCCCGAGGTCGCCAGGCGTTCGCGATCGGCGGCGGGCAACGAGCCCGGAATGCTGCGGAACGGACGGTAGTAGCCGCTCTGCTCCGGCGTCTGCGTGGCGAGCTGCGCGATCTGCGGCCGCACGCGCTCGGCAATGATCTTCGGCAACAGGACGTTGCTCTTCATGCCCTCGCGCATCAGTGCGATGTTCTGGTCCATGTACGCAGGGAACGCCTCGAGCCGCGCCAGCCAGTCGTCGAAGTCCTTGACGGTCTGGAAACGAAGCGAATCGACGATGAATTCGGTGCCCTGAATGCCGTCGAGCGTCGAGGTTCGAATCAGGTGCTGCCGATGCTGAAAGCCCTCGACGGTCATCTGATACTGATGCCTGAACAGGTCGTAATTGAGACGGTCGGCGGGGGAGAGCCGGTCGCGTGGTATCGCGGCCAGATCCTTCAGCACCGCCTGCCGATGCGCATGCCGTGCGGCGAGCGTGTTGGCGCCGATATCCGGCCACTGATCGTTCCAGCGCCGATCCCCGAGATAGGACGCCCACAACGGATCCTGCGTCAGCTCCCACTCCCACTCGCGGTCGAACAGCGCGTGCAGTGCGGCATCGCCGGCATTCGCCGGCCCCTGCGCATGGGTGGGTGTCACCAGCAACACGCCGGCGAGCACCAGCCAGCACCTGAGTTTCATGGCGCGATTATAAGCGAGCCGAGAGGGCAATGCGCAGAGGGGAAAACTCCGATACTTAGGAGATGTCTGGTTCAGTCCGGCAGGTGGCGCCCGGGCGCATTCAGGTGCGCGACGGCGGGGGCTGCCTGAGCGTGTTCGGATTGCCGTTTTTCGGCGCGGGCCTTGCGGTCACGCTCATCGGCCTGGGTGCCATCCCGCTCACGAACGCGGCGCGTGGAGCACACAAGCGATCGCCACACCATGAGTCTCATCTTTGTGTCTCCTTTTTTGTATATACGTGGTATGAACGTGCCCTCTACCTATACGTCGAATGACACCCCAGCTTCTGAGCGTGCTCCGCATCGTATCGGCGTTCACCTTCATCCTGACGGGAACGATGAAGCTGTTTGCGTTTCCGATCGGTATGCCGCCGGATGGCAGCACGGCGCCGCTGATGTCGCAGACGGGGATCGGCGGCATCCTCGAGGTCTTCGGCGGCGGCCTGCTTCTGATCGGGCTGTTCACGCGGCCCGTGGCGTTCATCCTGTCAGGCGAGATGGCGGTGGCCTACTTCCAGTTTCACTTCCCGCAGAGCTTCTGGCCCATCGTGAACAACGGGGTTCCCGCGGTGCTGTACTGCTTCATCTTCCTGTACTTCTCAGCCGCGGGCGCCGGCCCGTGGAGCGTGGACGCCCTGCGGAAGAAATGACCGTCAAGGAGAACCGAATGATTAGGAAAATCGCGCTCGCCGTTGTCGCGTTCGTTGCCGGTGTTCTCCTGTACGCCACCACCAAGCCTGATTCGCTTCACGTCGAGCGCTCGACGAGTGTTCAGGCTCCGCCCGGAGCCATCCACCCCCTCGTCAACGACTTCCACGCATGGCGTTCGTGGTCGCCGTGGGAGAACCGCGATCCCGCGCTGGAGAGGACGTTCAGCGGCGCGGCGTCCGGCAAGGGCGCCGTGTATGAATGGAGCGGCAATAACGACGTCGGCTCGGGCCGCATGGAAATTACCGACAGCGCTCCGTCGAGAATCGCCATCAAGCTGGATTTCATCAGGCCGTTCGAAGGCCACAACGTCACCGAATTCACCTTCGCGCCGAAAGACGGCTCGACGAGCGTGACGTGGGTGATGGACGGGCCCAGCAACTACGTCGCCAAACTGATGAGCATCTTCATCGACATGGACGACATGATCGGCACGGATTTCGAGGCCGGTCTCGCCAACCTCAAGACCACCGCGGAGTCGAAGCGCCAGCCGTCCTGACGGCACATACAGGGCATGGACATATTCGCCGCGGTCGTGACGCTCTTCCTCATCATGGATCCGCTCGGGAACATCCTGCTGTTCCTCGGCGTCCTGAAGAATGTCCCGGTGGAGCGGCGACGGATCGTGCTGATCCGCG
>JANNJO010000051.1:0-15393 GCA_031395755.1 Acidobacteriota bacterium | reverse complement strand
CCGGTCATCTGCGACCGTATCCGGAAATAGGCCGCTACCGGCAGCACGAAGAGCGCGCCGATAATCAGCGCGATTCGAAACGCGTGGTCCATCTGCTCAGCGCCCAGCCCACAGCCAGCCGAAGACGCCCGCCGTCAGCAGCGCGTAGACCAGGCCGTCGAACATCGATTTGAAGGTCCGGATCCAGCTGCGTTTGTACCAAATCGACTCGTGGAGCAGCGCGAGCGAGTAGCCCATGAACGCCGGCGTGCCGACAAATCGAAACACCGTCAGGTAATCAGCGCCGGACTGGACCGCACGGCTCGCGATGTAGGCCGAGAACACGGAGACGATGAGGACGTAGACGAACCACAACGTCAGGCTGGTACCCATTGCCGGCGGCGCGCCCGGCGCGACGGTCATCATCACCAGCGGGCCTGTTTTCATCCTGGCGAGAACCTCGTCTTCCTGCTGGTCGGGCAGCTTGCGCAGGTCCGTCTTGTGGTAGCCCAGCACCATATGGGATGTGACCGGCACCATCGACACCTCCATGAGGACGACTGACTTCGCAGCGGGGTCTCGTGCAGACCTACTTACCGGGCCGACCCCCTCCGGCTTCGCTCAGCAATCTGCGGTACACGTTCCGAGCGTCTTCAAATTGCGCGTAGACGTGATCTTTCTCCTTCTGCGAACGCCACCCCGGCCACGCTTCGGCGAGTTTCTGAAGCTTGTCGATCCATCTCAGCGAGTACTCCGCCGACGCCCGGTCACGGACCGGCTGCCCACCGACGTTAACCCAGACCGGGTTGGTGAATCCTTGGGGATAGCTCGTATCCAGCGGAAAGCGATTCTCAGGCGCACCTTCCGCCCGAAGGTGATACCAGCCGCTCCGGGCAACCTGGACCATCTTCCGCATGTCCACTGTTTTACGGTCGTCACCCAGCGGGATGTCCTCGAAGAGTTGGCCATTGAAGTAGAGCGTCACCTTCTGAAGCGGAACGATCGAGCGTACTCGGACCTGCACCTGGACAAGTCCGCCGCCTGCCGGCACGTGGACGGTCTCTCCAGGCAGCATGCCGCCGACGGAAAGCTCGACCAGTGGACCGTTTGTGACAAACGCGCGTCCCGCACGGAGGCCGTCGTGCCATGCGTGCATGTCCAAACCCCGTGCACCGGTGAAGACGTATGTGCGATGCGACCCCACGAGCTTGCTCATGTGAAGATTGCTGATCGAATCCTCACCGCCCACGGCCGTGACCTTGAGACCATTGTTCCAGAGCGCATACATCGGGAAGAAGCCTGATCGGCTCGCAGCGGACCACTCGACCGCGTCCGTCGTCCCCAGCGCGGCATCGACGATGGCACCCTTGGCACCACCGAGATCGCCATCGAGCGGGTCGCGCTCGCCGCCATATGCGTGGACGTAGCCAACATAGGCGCCCTGTGCCGTGGCCTTGCGAAGCATGTCGGTATTGCTCGGATACAGACTTTCGATGGCGGTGCCCTCATACCCGGTGGTGAACGGCGAAATCAAATGGTCTCTCATTCCGAACATGAACACGTGACCCCAGAATGGGGGCCGGTACTCCTCTCCGACGACCAGAACCATGTCCTTCCGCGACCGGGGATGTGGTCCCCCTCCCGGTACGAAAAACTGATGATCGAGGATCCGGTTGTCCTTGTTGGCCACCAGATCGAGCACCATGTTCTGACCTTCTGCGGCGGACATCATCATCAGGTTCTCGAGCGAGTTGTGGAGGTTCCCCGCATAGTTCATGTGCACGTGCGTGGACCCGTTGGACCATCCTTTCGCCGACATGTCGGTCATGCGTCTCAGGCTGACCGACGCGGCTGTGACGTCGTTCGGCGAAATCTCGAGCTCGGTCGTTTCGGGCCATACCTCAAAGCCCTGAACGACGGTCAGTTTCGTCTTTCCAACGGGTAGCTCGACGCGGAACTCGCCGGCCGTATGAAAGATGTGGTCACCCGACGAGCTGACGCGAGCGTAGGCGTCCGATGGAGCGTAGAACTTGCCATCGGCGGCCGTCAGATGGATCCGTGCTCCCGTCATGTGACCGCGGTCATCGAGCGTCCGGAGGGAGAGGACACCCATCGGCCGCTTCCAGCGGCGATCGGTGATGTGGATAATCCGGTTTCCACCGCCGTAGGTTTCGAGCAAGGCGAGCTGCGGCAGGCCTTCGCGGTTATCGATGTAGGCGATCCACTCGCCGTCGGATGACCAGCGCGGATCGAAGGCATCGTGCTGAAAGAAGGTCAGCTTGTACGGCTCACCGCCCGCGAGCGGCTGCACATACAAGTTGGAGAACTGGTCCGCCGCTCCCCGCGTTGACGAGTAGACAAACCGCTTTCCGTCGACCGAAACATCGGGCCGGGCGCGGAACAGCGTCTGTTCAGCAAGAACCGTCTCCGATTCGTCCATTCCGCCGGCCACCGCTGGAAGGCGCCAGAGGCTGCCTGATCCCAGTGGGACACCGCGGTTGGAGACCAGCAGCAGCTCTTTCCCGTCCGGGGTCCAGGCCGGAGTAATGTGGAGGTCCTCGACGCCGAAGTACAGGCGTGTGCTCCTGTACTTGCCGTCCTTTGAAACGGCGATCTCCTCATTCGACCAGACACCGTTCTTGATTGAACGGATATAGACGTTGAAGAAGCCGTTCGGTCTGGTTGATACATAGGCGACCCGGCTGCCGTCGGGTGAAAACACCGGATCCATGTAGGTGAAGCTGTCGTGGGTAAGCGCTCTCGTCTCACCGGTCTCGACGTTGAGAATTTCAAGCTGAATCGTCCTGCCGCCATCGTCAGCTGTGTAGATGATCCACTTGCCATCCGAAGACCAATCGGGCATCGAGTGATATTTCTGGTTGTACGTCAGCTCGTGGGCGACACCGCTGGAGTGATCGACTTTCCAGATGGAGCCGCTCATCGCCACGGCGATCCATTTGCCATCGGGGGACCAGGACGGTGCCCAGGGCGTGGCACTCGGCGCCGGGGGGAAATAGTAATTGTGCATGTAATTCCCGCCGGTTCTGGCGCCTGGATACGTCCGCGGGACGTCCTGCCCGATCACCGAGGAAACAGCACACACCGCGGCCGCGACCACAGCCAGGAACCCCCGCCGTCTGACGTTACTCTGCATCTTCGCGTCCTTCTCGGTTACGTCAGCGAGTATAGACTGACCAGGTGACGGAGGATATCGATCGCGTGCGGCGCTGGGTGTCTGCGTCGACGCGCATCGTCGCGCTGACGGGCGCCGGTATCTCCACCGAATCCGGCATTCCTGATTTTCGCGGGCCCCAAGGCGTGTGGACGACAAACCCGAAGGCTGAAAAGCTTTCGCACATCCACTACTACATGTCGGATCCCGAGGTCCGCAGACTCGCCTGGCAGCAGCGCCTCGTCCACCCCGCCTGGCACGCCACACCGAACGCCGGCCACCACGCGCTTGCGGCGCTCGAACGCGCCGGAAGGCTGCACACGCTGATCACGCAAAACATCGACGGCCTCCACCAGCGCGCAGGAAACTCGTCAGACAAAGTGATCGAAGTGCACGGCACGGTTCACGATTACGTGTGTATGAGCTGCGGCAATCGCGGACCGATGAAGGTCGTGCTGGAGCGCGTGCGCGGCGGGGAAGAAGATCCGCCGTGCCTGGACTGCGGTGGGATTCTCAAGAGTGCGACGATCTCGTTCGGCCAGCAACTCGATCCGGAGGTCATCGAGCGCGCAATGCAGGCTGCCGCTGAAGCTGACGTGTTTCTCGCGATCGGCAGCACGCTGCAAGTCTATCCAGTGGCGGGTGTCGTTCCTCATGCGAAGGCCGCCGGCGCTCGCCTCGTGATCGTGAACGCCGAGCCCACACGTTTCGACGCTGTTGCCGACGTGGTCATTCAGCAGCGGATTGGAGACGTCCTTTCGGCCGTGTGTGAATGACATGACGCCGAAAACAGTCGACCGTGTGGTCGTCGACCATGCCCACGGCCTGCATGAACGCGTAGCAGATCGTGGAGCCGACGAACTTGAAGCCGCGCGTCGCCAGGTCGCGGCTGAGCGCGTCTGACTCCACCGTGCGCGCGGGAACGTCGCGGAGCGAGCGTCGCTCGTTGACGCGAGGCTCGCCGCCGACGAACGACCAGACGTATTTGTCGAAGGTGCCACATTCGCGCTGGACGCTGAGAAACAGCTTCGCGTTGGTGACCGCGCTGTTCACTTTGAGGCGGTTACGCACCACACCAGGATTCACTAGCAGACGGGCGACGCGGTCGCGCTTGAACCGCGCAACCTTCGCCGGATCGAATCCGGCAAACGCCGCTCGATACGTCTCGCGCTTTTTGAGGATAGTCTCCCAACTCAGACCCGCCTGCGCCCCTTCGAGAATCAGGAACTCGAACAGCGTGCGATCGTCGTGCACGGGCGAGCCCCACTCGGCGTCGTGATACGCGATTGACAGCGGCGTCCGAGCCCACGCGCAGCGCCTTGGTTCACTCGGCATGCATCGCCGCTCTACATCGTCAGCAACGCCGCCATCAGCTCGATGGCGTCCCACAGATTCTGAATGCGCAGATTTTCGTCGAAACTGTGCTGATTGTTGTCGTGATTGGCGATCGGAATGATGATCGTCCGGGTTCCAAGCGGACGCTCGATGTTTCCCGTCGGCAGGTTGCCGCCCATATTCGGCAGCTTCACCGCCGCACCTCGCACGCTTTCGACGACCCGAATCACTTCCTGAGAAATCGGCAGATCCATCGGCGTCCGGACAGCGCCGACTCCCACCCGCCCTCTCTCGACCCAGACCACTTTCGAATGCGCCCGCCGGATTTCGGCAGTGGGCGGACGATCGACAACGAAGAAACCCTGCTTACGAACATGGTCGATCACCCGCTCCTGGGTTCGAAGCGGATCCATGCCCTTCACCAGACGAATCTCAATGGAGGCGGTTGCCGAAACGGGAATGACATTCGACGCCTGCGGCCCGGTTCGCGAGCTCGCCAGACCTCGAATATTCAGCGACGGCTGCGTCACGAGCTCCGCGAGCCTCATCGGCATCCCGTCGGTGGCGCCGAGCCAGAAATCCGACATCAGCGCCTTATCGACGTCGGGAGCTTCGTCGATGGCGCGCCTTTCGGCCTCGCTCAGCGGCTCGATGCCGTCGTAGAAACCATCGATCAGCACCCGGTCGCGCTCGTCTTTCATCGACGCGAGCAGGCGCGAGAGGTGCAGCGCCGGATTCGGCGCCCAGTTTCCGTAGTGGCCGCTATGCAGCTCGACTCGTGGCCCATATACCGTGAGATCGAGCCGAACCCCGTCGCGAGCCCCGAAATAGATCAGCGGTCTGCGCGTCTGGTGGACCGGGCCGTCACACATCAGCCAGACGTCGGCGGCGAACAGCGCCTTGTTGGCGGCGATCATCTTCTCGAGGTTCGCCGAGCCGGCCTCTTCCTCGCCATCGAACAAAAACCTGACGTTCGACTTCAACGCGAGTCCATGTGCCCGCAGGGCGTCGAGCGCCGAAAGAATCGCAACAATCGGCGCCTTATCGTCGCCGGCGGAACGTGCGTATAAGCGCCATTCCGGATCGAAGGGTATGCCGGCCTGCGGGAGCGGAATGACGCTTCCGCCACTCTCGATGGTCTGAGTGCGCAGCGTCGGCGTGAACGGCGGTGTCGTCCATTCCGTGGGATCGAGAGCGGAGCCGTCGTAGTGCGCGTAGAATCCGATCGTGCGCGTCGCGCCAGGCGTCGCTATCTCGCCGAACACGACTGGATTGGCGCCTTCGGCGGTCACGAGCCTGGCCGCGATCCCGCGGCGCTGCATCATCGTGACGATGAGGTCGGCGTTACGCCTGACGTTCGGGCGGTCGGCCGTCACGTTGGGGACGCGCAGCAACTCGACGAACTCGTCGACAATGAGCCGTTCGTGCTGCCCGCGCCACGTTCGTGCCGCCTGCGCCGCAGGGTTCACCTGAGCCAGGGCAATCGTCGGAAGAAACATCAGCGCCAGGGTCAACAGTTTCATCACAGGAGGATCTTATACTCGCCGGAGCAAACAGTTTTCTCGTAGCAAACGCTCGTGGGGTCGCCAACGTGCTCCCCGAAAGGTTCGATTCGCGAGAACCCATACGAAGCGTAGAGCGCCATGGCCGGCACCTGACGGTGGCCGGTTTCGAGCCGCATGATTCTGTAGCCGAAGCGATCGACGACCGCATCTTCCAACGGGCGTAACGCTCCGCAGGCAAGAGGCTCTCCGCCTACGTAGGCGATCAGATATGTTGCGCGTGACCTGTGGCAGGGTTGGCTGGCCACGGAGACTCTAGGAGCTGCAACTCCGGATAGAGATCGCGCGCTTCAATCGCAGCCTCGCGCAGCAACGCCAGTGCGTGCACTCCTTGAGGATCGACCTCCTTGATGATGATGTCCATGACGAACACGTCGCAGAAGACGGAGCATCGACCTGGGGCCGGCCACGAAGCTATCGAGTGACATCGAGATCTTGAGACGTACCTTCGACACCTCTACTTCGCTTTGCCCTTCGCCCGCAACTCAGCGATACGCGCCTTGACGAGTCGCCTCACAAGGGCCGATGTTGGCGGCTTGTCCAGTGGAAATCGAATCGTCCCCTTCGAGGTCTCGTATCCCTGGAGGGCGGCCGCGTGGGCGCGTTTGACCCCGTCGCCCATCGGGTAGAGGCTGACGTGCTGTTTCCAGGCCGCGTACCAGACGAGCGGTCGTCCATCGAGTTTGAACCCGGGAATGCCGTAGCTGAAACCCTCGACGGCGCCGGGAGCCGCGGCGCGAATGGCCGCCCGAAGCTTCCTGAGCTCTCTTCGCGCATCGGGCGGCAACGACGCGAGGTAGGTTCGCACCTGCAACCCGGCTTGCTTACCGATATTTTTCGAAGACGACTGAGATGTCACGTTCGCTCCTCGTGTCCGTAGCAACAGGCAAGAACCTGAAGGCATCGAACCGGAGACCGACCAGCGTTATGGGCCAGTACGCCCCGCCGCCACCGATCGTGACGCCCTGCGAAGAGAACTCGCTGCTTCCAAGTCCCGCGTAGCCGACCGTTGCGAACACATCATGCTTGCTCGGTCGGCCGGCCATGAAATGGTACGATCCAGTCACCGCCGCCTGGAACACCCACCCTGCGCCCACTTCGCCCCCAATGCCGATCGGGCCATCCGCGATGATCCAGTCCAGGCCGCCGCTAAGATTGGTCGCACCTGCACCGAGAGAAACGAAGCCATGGCTTCTTCCCTGGGCACTCAATGAACCCGGGAGAAGCAGAGTGAGCAACACCAGCACTGACGCTCTCCATCTGCTCCGTGACCCGTTACCCACGTGTGATCCGATCAATAGACCGCCCACGTACCCGGTCTAACCCTTCTCGAACAGCTGGACATTATGAACGGTCTGGCCTTGCGCGTTGGTCCCTTTGGTCGTCACCGTCATCGTCTTTCCATCCGCAGACACCGTGCGAGTGTTGATGACGGTGGGCTTGCCGGCTCGTTTGACGGTGGTCTCGACGGTGTTCGCATTTATCCGCCTGACGGAGATCATGTCGCCATCCGGATTTCCTTTTAACGGATAGTCCTTGCCATCGTAGTTGCCGGTGTACCCCCACTGGGTCTTTTCGTCCTTCATACCCACGCCGCCAATGGCGGCCGTGAAACCGGCTCCGGCAGCCGTGAAGGTGACGCTCCCGCTCTTTGGCGCTGGCCCGGGAGAGAACGTCGACTTCGCAACATTGAGCCTCCATGTCCCCATGAACGGATCCGCGGCCTGGGCGGACCCGCCGGGACTCATCACGGCGACGGCCAGGACAACGACGAGCGACGCGCACGCCAGCGATCTCATTGATGTCGTCATATACACTCCTGTTCTGTGTGGTTATTGCTTCGTGGCGGCCAACCCTTCGACGTGAACCTCGAGCTGGTGATTGACCCGGATACCATAGATTCCGTCGGTCTTCGCTGTCAAACCTGTTTTCGGGGTCGAGTGCACGACCGTCCCATTGACGAGGTAATCGATCTTGTCGGCGCTCACTCGCACTTCGAGCGCGTTGATGGACTGCCCGCTGGCGTCGGGCTTCTTCACGGCGTCGCTGGGCGACTTCGCCGCCACATTCTGCGTCGAGGCATCGCCGTCTCGGCGTTTGATGAGCCAGGTCCCATCCTGCGCCACGACGAAGTAGAGGTAGCTCTGCTGAGGGCCTGGGTTCCAGAAAACGGCCGCTTGAGGATTGGTCGCATGGAAACCCGAGCCCATCGTGACGAACTTGACAGCTCCCGCAGCGTCAGGGTCTGACGCATTTGTGCTGCGATCGGCGCGCACCATCCAGCCCTTCGGGGCCTGTGCGACCAGCGGTACTGCGGTGACCAGTGCGAGCAGCGAAATAGACAGGTAGCGCTTCATCTGTCGTCCTCCTTGAAAATCCATCTCGAATGATAGCGCGTCCCCATCAGCGAATGGCCACTGGTGAAACGGTCGAACCGGTACCTCCCTGGATTTTCAGGGGCTGCACCACGAACGCGAACTCGTGGACACGCTTAGCAACCAGCTCCTCGAGCTTCATGTTCTCGAGCAGATGAACGCCATGCACGACTACCATGATCTGGTGCACGGGTTGGTTGGACTGGGAGTCGGGGCCCGGGACGACTTCGACCGACCAATTGTCGGACCCGACCAGCATCGGGTCCTGCCGCACGAGCCACTCGGCAGCCGCCACGCCGATACCCGGGTTCGTCGTGACGTAGCGCGCGTTGTCTTTGCCCCAGAGCCGACTCCACCCGGTGTGAACCACAACCGCGTCGCCGGGCTGCAGCGTCTGGTTCTGACTCGCGAGGGCACCCTGCAGATCCGCGACGGTGATCTCGTACGTGTCGGGCAGCATCTCAACCCCTTTGTGCGCCGCCACGTCGATGAGCACGCCGCGCGTCATGAGCATCCCGACCTTCTCGATGCCAAGCTTCGTGAAGCCGCTGCGGATCGCGATCTCGTCGTTCTGGAAACAGTTGTAGAGGCTGCTGCCAATCGTCTGATGGCTGAAACCGTCCAGCTGGGTGCCCACCTGGCCAATCTCCCCGGTCACGAATTCCTCATTACTGCCCCGACGGTTTGCCTGCGGGTTCATGACCGTGCGCTTCAGATGGACATCGAAGCGGCGCGCCCCGAAGAACGGCATCGTACCCGACAGCACGTGCGCGAGCTCGATCACCTCGCCCGAGCGAATCAGCCGGGCGGCGCGCAGCACCGTCGCCGCCTTCATGTGATTGGCCGAGCCCCGCTCGTCGCCCGGCCCCCACTTCGACGGACACCGCTGAAGGTCGGGGGGCGGCTGCCACGACTGCGCGTGTGCTGCGCCCCCGAGGACCTGAAATGCCGCAACGAAAGCTCCGATCATCGCTCGCATGTCTACTCCGTGCTCTGGTAGGCCGCGCGCATCACGCCTCCGTCACCAGATGAGTTGGCGGTGAGCTGGACCACCCGGCCCTGAGGACGATCCACCTGCGCCGGGCGAGCATGCTGATGCGCAGCATCAGGTCCGTGATCCCGCGGAAGCTGCTTGCTTCAGCTCCAGGCAAGGCTCGTCAGTGCCAGCAGCGCCACAACTAGTCCGGCAACTTTTCGCGGGACTAACGGCTCGCGCAGGACAATGAACCCGAGAAGGGCCGTGACGACGAATCCCATCTGCGCGATCGGCACCACCACGCTCGCCTCCCCGTGTTCCAGCCCTTTCGCAAGCAGGGTGAACGCGCCGACGAGCAGGATCGCACTGATAGGCGCGTGCGTCAGCGCCGCGCGCGATGGATGTATGTTGCGGTCGACATAAGCCGCGAACGCCGTGGCAAGCGTCATCGCGACGGCGCCCTGCGCCAGAACCAGCGCGATCGGCACCGCGCCCTGGCGCAGCCCGAGCTTGTAGGTGAAGCTCGCGAACCCCACTGCGACAGTCGCGACGAGCACGCGCGCAAGCGACGCGTTGCGCTCCAGATTCTCGTCGGCGCTCCCCGCACCTGGCACGGCGAGCAGGAGCCATACTGCAAGAAACGCCAGCGCCATGCCTGCGAGTTTCGGTGCGGTCAGCGCCTCGCCCAGCACAACCACGGCGAGCGTCGTCGTCACGACGAAACTCAGCCGAAAGATCGTCGCGTTCGTGCTGACCGCGCCATGGCGCAGGCTCCAGGCGAAATTGTAGTAACCGATCACGACGAGCACGCCAGCGGCGAGGCCCCACAGCGCCCCGGCGTTGAACCGAAGAGAGCCCGAGAGAATTCCGTAGAGCAGCGCGAGCGGGCTGAAGAACCAGGTCTGGACCATGAGGAACCGGTGCGGCAGCGCGCCGGCCGCGGCGCCGCGCTTGTAGACGAAGTCGGCGAGGCCATACAGCAGGAGCGCGCCAAGTGCGTATGCAATGCTTGGGCTCACGGTCAGCGGCCGGAGAACCGCAGATAGCCAAACCGCGTGGGCTGATGAAACCCCGGCCAGATCGTTGGCGACCAGCTGAGCAGTTCCGGCTCACGGTCGCGGTCGCGGTTGAACCGATAGAAATTCCCCCGCCACACTTCTCCGCGCACCGGCGTGCGGACGTTGAGATCGCCGAAGGGGATGCGTGCCTCGACCGTCCAGCGCCGATCCTCATCGCTCGAGTTTTGAACGGAACCGTCCACCTGCACCGCGAAGGTCATGTTGGCGGCGGTGTAGGACCAATCCCCTTCAAACCGCTGCGACCGGCCGTCCGGGGCGAGCTCGTTCCTGATGATCGCGTCGAAGGTGCCTCCCAGTGGATTCCATTGCAGCTCGAAGTAGCGGTCGAGCGTTGTGGGTGTGACAAAGAACTCGACGACCTCCTCCTCCCAGAACCTGCTGTCTCGTCGTGTCAACGTCGCCTGGATGTCGCCATCCTCGCAAATCCATCCCAGATATAACGCCGCCTGGTCATACCAGACGCGCACCTCCGTTCGGACGCGGGCCGTCTCCATCGTGTCGTGCCGGACGAAGGGCGTCAGGCGCGCGGCCTCCTGCCACGGCTGTTCATCGAGCACGCCGTCGATCTTCACTTCGGCGTCGATCGCCGGGACGCTGATCGACTTCGGATCGGGCATTGGCGCTGCCGTCTTCTCTGCGATTCTTTCCGGTGCTTGCGCCAGGGCGGTATGCAGCGGAGCCGGCGTTCCGGCCAGAGCCGTGAGGCCGACTACGAAAAGGAGGATTCTCGTCATGGGCGCCATACGTACCTATTCATGCGTATGAAGGTCAGTCCCCGATCGGACTCTTACATACTCCTCTTGAACCAAACAGTACCGGTCGAACGCTCATGCGCATAGTCGGCATCCGTCCAACGACCAAGCTCACCTGCCGGGGCCGCAGGTAAGACAATGACGCCACGAGAACGTCTTACAGCCGTCTCACTCCTTCCACGCCTCGACAATCATCGGGTCGTCTTCGCGGGTCAGCGGGCGACGGTCGAAATCGCCGTAGATCTCAAAACGGGCAAATCCGGCGGCCCGCAATAGCAGCGCCATTTCGTGTTTGTAGATGTAGCGCAGGCTCATCTCGGAACGATGGACCTGCTGCACGCTGCCATCGGCGCCCAGCAATTCCAGCTCGTTGATGGAATGCTGCACTTGGGCGACGCGGTCGAAACTGCGCGTATCGTACATCCGCATCGGCAGGCCGGTCGCCGGATGCGGCATTTCGCCTTCCAGCACGCGCGTGTGCTGCGGCGTGCCGATGATCGCCAGCGATGGGAAGAACGTGTCAAAGGCCAGCAGACCGCCGGGCAACAAATGCTGCCGGCAGAGCGACAGGCAGCGGATTTGTGCCTCTTGCGTCATGTTGTGGCCGACGGCGTTGAAGGGAATCATGACGAGCGCGTAGCGACACGGCAGGTCGAAGTCGCTCATGTCGGCCTGGTGCAGGCGCGGCGAAAGCCCCAACTCCTCGGCCTTTTGCCGCAGCGTGTCCAGCATCGGCGCAAATAGGTCCAATCCCTCGATGTCGACACCCGCTTGCAGGCAAGGCAACAGGATCCGGCCCGTACCGCAACAGACATCCAGCACCGGTCCCTTGGCTTCCTTTGCCAGGCGGGTGTAAAAGTCGAACCCGTACGGAATGTCTTTGAGGATGAGGTCGTAGACCTCGCCGTCGTCAAACGGTGTGGGAAGTCTTTCGGATGATCCATTCATGGTTGAGCCTGTTTGCAGCCGAACCAAATAGCGGCGCTACGCGCCTGACTCCAAGCACCGGCGTCCGAAGAATCGGCAACCCTGGCGTACAACTCACTCAAGCGGCTCCTGCGGGGCTCGCTGTTGAACGCCGCGACCGCTTCGTTGATGGACTTCATCATTGCGAGGAATGCGTGGAGCGGGGTGTTCCGGCATTCGCAGGTAGTGCGAGGCGAGCCCATCATGCTCCCGATCGTCGACCTCGGGTTGGCAGACGATCTTCTGCTCAATCCACCACCGTAGTTCATGACCGATAGAAGTTTCACCTAAAACAACCAGAGAGGCACAAGGTCATAAATCGCTACGCTGACACGAGAAGACGACCCTGCAAGGTGACGTACCGTAGGCAGCCATATCAACGTTACGAATGAGCCGCGGGCGGTGGCGACATCATGGCACAGGACGATTGGCGCGTCGGCTCCATTCGGTGTTGGGCCGCCCTATTGGAGGTCGGTCGGAAATGATCGGGAGCCGCGAAACACTGTGATGATCTCCACCGCTTCGCCACGGAACCGGTAAACGACGCGGTACGGATCGACGATCACTTCCCGGATCATCGGATCGTTTCGCTCAGGAACGACGCGGCCCGATTCCGGAAACGCCGCGAGTCGCTCGGCCGTCGCCATGATACGTCGCACGACCCAGTCCGCATAGCGCGCCGAGTCCTCAGCGATGTATGCCCGAATGCCCTCGATGTCCCGCTGCGCCTCAGGCGACCACGTCAGTAGATTCACAGGCCGAGACGCCGCTTGACCTCGTCGTGGGGAATGCCCTTGCCCGCGTCGAGCTCGGCAAGCCCCGCTTCAATCTTTGCGAGGAAAATCAGACGCTCAATGGCATCGTCGAACGTTGCATCCGGCGGCAGTGTTTCGATGGCTTCCCGAATCTGGTCACGCGTCGTTGGTGCAGGCATGATGAAATTCTAGCTCCGTTTGTCCAGTCGGGGTCTGAGAGCCTTCGTTCTGGTCGCCCCACCGACGTGCCCTTCAACTGCGGGCGTCGCGAGATTCTCGACCTGAAGCTCGGTCAGTAACTCGCCAGTGGCGCTTCATCCGTTGCGAAGGTCTCTGTGTTCGGGGGATGCGAATCGTCCATTCCCGTTGCATGAGGGCAAGGGTAAGACCACGGTTGATCAAATCCCTGGACCATATCGCCAACGCTGGGCTGTGCAGTGCAATGACCGATGCCACTACAGATGGGGCACGCGACTTCCAGCGTCTTACCCGTCGCCTGAGAAAATGAGGCGCAACCACGGTGCGGGCACGAGCCCGCCGTCAGCGACACGGCACCTCCACAATCCGGACACTTGCCGAGCGCCATCTGTGCTCTCCCCGACCGACACCGCAGTACGCTTTCCGCCCCCGATTGTCCCGGTCCTCAATCTCGTCGGCCCAACGCCTGCGTTTCAGCCGCGGGCGACCGCCCAGATGGATCACGCGATTACTGCCCGCCGGCTCCAGTCGCGGTGTTAGCCGGCCCGGTTTGCACGCGGAAATACTATGACCAGCGCAACCACTCGAGGGTTCAGTGCCTGGAACGCAGGGTGTCCCGATGAATATTCTCTGCCCGAGACCACTTGCCGCATGAGATCTGGCGATGCTGTTCCGTCATCCGCTGGTTGGAGATACACACCAAGTCTGCACGCGTTCGACTGAGATGGCTCCAGCCGTCCCCCAGCCCACGATATGACGGCGCCACCGCCGCCGCCTTCAATCCTGAGTCCCGCCAAACGGAAGGGAAGGCCATTTGTGCGTTCGAGTGATCGCAGATCGGTGCCTACGGTAATGCCGGTCCGAGTCCGCCATCTCCTTGCATGCTCACGCACTGTGATCATTGCAGGTTCCCGCCGCGCCCACGGATCGTGCCAGATGATTTCGACTCTTGCATCGGGCTGCTCAGCAAAAAGAATGGTTCCGTCCTGTGGACCGTCATCGAACCCAAACACTGGTCCTTGAGAGACATTTGCACGGCCGAACCTACTGATCAGATCCACCTCGGCCACATTTTGCCTGAAGATGCCACACGAGAACTCTAACGAATCGGGCTCTCCGGCCAGTCGTTGTGTTCCCATGGTCCCAACTGCGACAAGCAAGACGGAAATTGTGATCGTGGTAACCCTAGTCATTGATCCGTTGCTTTCAGTCCGCCCAACTACTCTTGGAGTAGACGGCCTGAAATTGCTCGCAGGCATCCAATGGCCTAGCTTCGAGAGCGTTCGGCCGTTAACCAAGGAATCAGCACAGGCTAACATGGACCGCTCTCTCCCCAATCTCCTGCGGTGGCTGCGAAGACTTCGTTGGCTGCAAAAAGCAGGCAGGTATCGCATGGACCGGACCGTAGCCGAATCGTAGGATCACCGTGATCTCTCTGGACTTACATATCGGCAGATAGTTCGCACAATCCGGCAATGCCTCGAGGGATGCCGCTTCCCGTTAAACACGATAAAGCGGCGGATCCACGTCACGTACACGTCTGCCGTCCGTCGGCTGTAGTGACGGACTCGTATCGCCTGACGAACTCGGTCGAGCAGCTTCGGCGGGTTGGCTGAGTGTGATTCCACGTGACGCCGTGCCAGTGCGAACGGTGTGCCGTCCGCGTTCCCAGCAAGAAGACCCAGCCAGGCTGAAATCGTGCAATTTCTGTATCGTCTCCGACGTTCGGGTCTGCGAGAAGTGCAACCTGACAGGACCGATGCCAAACGGCATCGCCTGGGGTTTGTAGCGGTCCGGGATTTGAAGCCGAAAGAGCGCTTCGTGTTTGAGGAAAATTAGCGCGGCGTCTCGGCGCCTCGGCGTTGAGACACAGCGAGGCACAAAAAAGGGCGGGTCCCAAGTGCAAGACCCGCCCTACTTCTTACTTCCTACTTTTCACTTCCTACTTTTCACTTCTTACTTACTCAATCGTCCCGCCCCCGCCCAGCGCTTCTTCAGGCTCGATCAGATACTCCATCTCCCGATCCAGCTCGAGGTCGTCCTCGCTGGGCTGCGGCACAGCCGGCGGCGGCGGCGGTTCGTCCGCGGGAATCTTGACGCCGCGGTAAAACTCGAAGCCGGTCCCCGCCGGAATCAGGCGGCCCATCGTCACGTTTTCCTTCAGGCCGCGCAGGTAGTCGATGCGGCCCGAGATCGACGCTTCGGTGAGCACGCGCGTCGTTTCCTGGAACGACGCGGCCGAGA
>JANNJO010000027.1:0-6283 GCA_031395755.1 Acidobacteriota bacterium | reverse complement strand
CCGAACACCACCGCGATCTGCTTGAAGTAGTTCACGAAGAACTTCTTCATGTCCTCGTAGAAATCCGCCTTGTTCTTCGACCCGAATGCGTCGGCCGCGAACAGCTTTTTCAGCTCTTGCGCAAGCGGCGCCTGCGCGACGGGCCCGCCGCCGACGCCGAGCTGCTTGATCTCGCGGGGGCGGGGCGTGTCGTCGGGATCGTTCTGCGCGCGCACGATATCGGGCGCGATCGCCAGGCTGTCGTCGCGATACAGCTGCCGGCCCGAGAGGCTGACGAGATGCGAGGCGTTCAGGCGCGTGTGCTTCGCGTTGATCGTGACGAACATCTGCACGACGTGATCTTCCGGGAGCCGGTCGAAGATGATCGCCGGCACCGAGAAATCTTCCTCACCGAACCGGTCGATGTCTGCGTGCAGCGCGAGCAGCCGATGCTGGCCGTCGATGGCGCGCAGAATGCCTTCGCGCTCCGGCACCTTCAGCGTGCCCAAGCGGGAGCCCTCCTCCACCGGCTGGAACGACAGCTTCTCGTCGCACGAGATGATCACCGCACCAGGGATCGAGGGCAGGTCGCGCGCCTGACGGCACTGCTCGTAGTACTGCACGAGCTCGTCGATCTTCCGCCTGATGATCTGGCGCTGGTAGGCTTTCTCGCTCGAGGCGATGCGCCGCTCCAGCAGGTCCCAGTTGACCTTGGAGGGCGTGCCCCGCCGCTTGCCGCCCCGGACCGCCGTCTCGGCCTGCTGGCCGTAGCTCAGGACTTCGAAGCGCACGAGCTTGTCGATATCGCTGGCGGTGAGGGAGGCCTGGTAGAACTGGACTCCGAACTGCTGCATCCGGATGGCGGCGACGTTGATCATAGGGACACTGCCGGGCCGAGAGCCGAGTTAAAAGGAACGCGAATTTTATTGAGTCAGGGGCGATCTATATCACAGATTTACTGTCAGTTAGATAGAGGCCGGGGCACGGCCATCGTGGGATGCGGCGGACGCCGCCCGCCCTCGGTCAGGCGGGCTTTGAGCACAACCAGGGCCAGGAGAAACGTCGTGAACAGGGCGTAAGCCACCAGAACGTCGCCAAAGCCGAGGGTCCGCCGCAGGGGCCGGCTGAGGAACCCGTAAACCATCTCGACGTGGACCCAATACACGAACAGGGATGACCGTCCGAGCGTCTCCAGGGGGCTCCAGTTGCTGATTCTCCCGCGCCACGGCCCCCGGTCCCACAGAAACGTCAGCGGAAGCACCAGGGTGAGGAGGCCGACACGGAGGAAGAAGAAGGTCGGCGAGCTCGTCCAGAACTCCGACCGGGCGTAGATGGATGGCAGAAATGACGCCTGGTAGGCCAGGAACCCGAGGAGGACGGCTGTCGCTGCCAGCCCCAGCTGAACGCGGAAGGCCCTTTCGGCGGTTCTGACACCACTGAGAACGACCCCGACCACGGCCCCGGCAAAGACGAAGCCCGCCCAGGGAAAAAGCGTGAAATTGGTCCGCCCGGGGAAAGGACGGAAGTACCACTCGACAGGATTCGGCAGCCAGTCGAGCAGCGTCGTGATGCGCACGATGGGCGTCAGCATCGCGATTCCGGCCGCGCAGGCTGCAAACACGACCGCCCTCATTTTTGGGCTGTTCACCGTCCGGCCGGCGATGGCCGCCACGGCGATGGCGGGTCCCATGATGTTCAGGATGTCGACCTTGAGCAGGCTGACGGCGCTGAAACCGCCGCTCAGAATGTAGGCCTGAAGGCGAAACAGAAATGCGAGGCCGAACACCTGCCAGCCGCGTTTCTGCACGGCGTTCCAGGCCGCGCCCAAATCGCCGGTCTTTTGAAATTTCGATTCCGCCGACAACACGACCGCAACGCCCGCGAGGAACAGGAAGAGCGGCGCGCCTAACCCCCCCAGCATCATCGCGTAGCCGAAGCCCGGATGGGTCCGATCGGCGACGCGCGTCCACGAGTCGAGCACGTGGGCCTCGATCATGACGAGCACAGCAAGCCCGCGCACCCGATCGAGGTACGCGTGGCGAACTGCGCCGTCCTTCATCGGCTTGTTGGAAGGTGGATTTCCGTGGCGCCCATCCTCAGCTCGCGGCCGTTGCCGCCCCAGCTGAACGAATAATTCTCGGGAGGCGACGTGTAGAACAGCCTTCCGGTCGCGGCCTCGAACACTTCGACCCACGACGTCGCGCCGTTGGCGACAAGCAGGCCCACGAGCAGGCCATCAGCCGACCAGCGTGGCTGCGAGAACGCGCGGTAGTAGGAATCGATCGAGCCGCCGAACGGCACCCGGGACTCGACGCGAAGGGAGCCCTCGGAGGACCTGGCCGGAAACACCCACAGCCCTTCTGATGACGTCACCGCGAGGCGACGCCCATCAGGGGACCAGGCGGGATCGCACGCACCCAGACCCGCCCGTACCCGGCGGAGGCTCGACCGCTCGCCCGCCCACACGGCGGTCGCGCGAATTTTTTTCGGGCCCTGTTGGACCACAGGCTCGCCGGTGTCCGCGCACAGCGCGATCATCGACCCGTAACGATCTTCGTTGACGAGGGTGAGGGCGCCCGACGGAAGCGGAGACGACTGCGCAGCAGCCAGAAGGAGAAGCGCAAGAATCCGCATGCGCCGATTTTACTTTACGACTGGGTCGCGGGAGACTGCGATGGGGGTATTCCCTTTCGAGTGCCGAATATCGACGCGAATGCCAGCCATCCCATCGGCAGCAGCACGAGCAAGTACGTCAGGTACTTGCCGTAAAGACCGTCCGGGCCGTACGGCTCGGTGGCGATGTGGAGCGGCTCGCTGTACGGGAAGATATTGGCCTCGGTGAGCTCGTGGAAGCCATAGATGAGAAGCTGGACGACAAAGATCATCAGAAAGACCGCGGTCACCTGGAAGAACAGCGCGAGGTTCACGCGGTGGCCGTATCGCGACCATAGCGAGGCGACGAAGGCGGCGAGCGCCATGCCTCCCACCGCGCCCAGGATCATATCCATCGCTTTGATCTGGAACAGCAGCGTGCCCATCAGGAGCGCCGTTTCCATGCCTTCGCGCGTGATCATCAAGAGCGTGAACAGGAAGACCCCCGCGAACGCCGCGCGGCCGCTCTTCATCGTCGATGTATGCAGGCGCCCTTCGATGTCTTTCTTGATGCGCTTGGCTGTGCGCCACATGTGCACCGTGAGCGATGCCACCGACACCGCCGCAGCCAGCGCGAGGAGGCCTTCCCACAGGGCCTGGTTTCTGGCCTGATAAAAGAGCCAGGCCGCCGCCACGCTCAGAAGGACGGAGGTCCCGATGCCCCAATGGACCGCGGGAATCAGCTCTGAGCGATGGCTCTTGCGCAGGTACGCAAGGCTGATGGCGATGATCAGGAAGGCCTCGAGCCCTTCGCGAAGAGTGATGACAAACGCTTGCAGCATAAGGTTTCTGGAGAAGTGAGACTCGATCTCGTTTTCAAGAAGTTTAGTAAGTAATGTCCGACCAGTCAAGTCGGATTTCCTTTGCACCTCATCTGGCGGTCGCTTAAACTATTGATATCCCATGAAGTTAAGAAGTCGCGCTGCAGCCGCTGCTTTGCTGCTTGCCGGAGGCGTTACCGGGCTCGCGCAGCAGCCGACATTTCGTTCCGACACCCGGACGGTCGCACTGTATGCGACCGTGACGGATGACAAGAAACGATTGATTCCGGATCTGACGCAGCAGGACTTCGAGATCCTCGACAACGACAGGCCGCAGGCCGTCGACCTCTTCGTCAACGAGGTTCAGCCCATCACCGTAGTGGTCATGCTCGATACCAGCGCGAGCATGACGGGAAATCTCAAGCTCCTCGGGCAGGCGGCCGAACAGTTCCTGATCCGTCTGCTGCCCAAGGACAAAGGCATGGTCGGGGCCTTCAACGACAAGATTGAATTCTTTCCGGCGACCTTCACCAATGATCGCGATCGTCTCATCGCCTCGCTGAAGGAGCTCGACTTCGGCAACCCGACGCGTCTCTACGACGCGGTGGCAGCCAGCATGGATCGCCTCCACAAAATCGACGGGCGCCGCGTCGTGCTCGTCTTCACCGACGGCGACGACACGGGCAGCCGCGAAAGCGTCGGCAGCGTGCTCGAGAGCACGCGCACGAACGAAGTGATGATTTACGCGATCGGCCTGCGGAGCGACTATTTCAACGGCTCGCGTCAGGTACGGAGCAAGCCTGACGGGGGACTGCGCCGCCTCGCGGAAGAGACCGGCGGCGGCTACTTCGAGCTCGAGGCATCCAGCGACCTGGCTCCGACCTTCACGCGTGTCGCCCAGGAACTGCACAGCCAGTACGTGCTCGGGTTCACGCCGAGCGCGCTGGACGGCAAAGTCCATCGGCTGAGCGTGCGCACCAAGCGCCCCGGCACGACCGTTCGCGCGCGCCGCAGCTACCTTGCAAGCGCCGAAACCAACTAAGTACTAAGCGACAAATTCGTGAAAGCCGGTAATCGAGGCGGAGCCCTCGATGACGGGGACGACCGTCGGCACCTCCCCCTCCGGCTGCCGGCTCAACACTCTGCCCTGCATCGATGGACCACATTGATGGATGATTCGACGGTGTTGATCCGTTTCATCAATAAAAAAAGGCGCGGCCGAAGCCGCGCCTATCCAATCCCCAATGCCTAATCCCCAGTTGGCTCTTATTGTACGGTGAGCTCCGAAGCCGCGGTCTCCTTGAGCCACGCGTCGTAGGCGTCCTGCGTCTTGATCGAGTAGAACCCGCGCATGCGGTAGTGGCCAAGTCCGCACAACTGCGAGCAATTGACCTCCCAATCTCCGGTCATCGTCGGCGTGAACCACACGGGGATGCTCTCGCCGGGGATCGTGTCCTGCTTCACCCGCATCTGGATCAGGCTGAAGCTGTGGATAACGTCCTTGCTCGACAAATGAATGATCGCCGGCTTGTTCACCGGAAGCGCAAGCTGGTTGACCGAGTTGAAATCGTCCTTGGCCGCGGGATCGGAGCGATCGATGCCGAGCGGGTTGTCTGCCCCCACGAGCTTGATATCGGTCCGGCCGAACTGGCCGTCCGCTCCCGGATAGTGCGCGTTCCACGCGAACTGCTCGGCAACAACGCGGACGACGGTCGCTTCATTCTCCCTGGGAAACGCATCGACGCGCGCGGCCCACGCAGGGATGGCGAAGGCGACAATCAGCACGAGCTCGACGGCCGCGACCGCCCACTCGATGTAACTGGCCATGTGGCTCTTCACGCCTGAATAGCTCGCCTTCGGATTAGCTCCCGCACGGAAGCGGATGAGCGTATAGATGAAGAAGGCGCCCCAGCCGACGAACAGGATCGCCATCAACCAGTGCGTCAGAACGGTCATCCGGTCGATTTCAGCGGCGTGCGCCGAGGCGGCCACTGGGATCTTCAGAAATTCGTACATCTAGTAACTCCCTCCGTTCGACTCTTCGAACACCCTGATACGCCGCCGCAGATACACGAAAAAAAACCCTCCGAACGCCGTCAGCATCATCACCGTGACGAGCAGCAGGGCAAGGATGCCGGCCTGCGCCCCTTTTGTCTGCGGCGAATTGGGATTCCCGAAGCACACGGGGCATGCCAGCGCAAGGTGCGGCACGACCAGAAGCGCGACCGTCGCCATCACGATGCGAACGCTTTTGCTAATCCCCAATCCCCAATCCCTAATCCCTAATCCCTAGTTGAAGTGCCGCACTTTCCCGAGAAAGTAGTTGCCGTAGACGCACAAGCCCGCCGAACCGGCAAGCGACACGACGCCCAGCGCGATCTGCTGATTGAACAGCCCCCACACGCCGAATGCGAGCGACACCAGCATGGACAGCGATATGAACACGATGTGAAACCACTTCAGGGACATGCGTCTTGCCTGCCTAATAGCGCTGCGTAATCTTGTCCAGGTTCGTCAACAGCGGAACGAACATCATGAAAATGAAAAAGATGGCCGTCAGCGTGAGCACGTAATAAATAAGCTTGCGCTCGTGACTCAGGTGCATGAAGTACAGCGCGACCAGCGATCCCTTGATCGTCGCCACGACCAGCGCAACGGTAATGGCCATCGCGACAGGCAGATGGAGATACGACACCCCAACCGTCACCATTGTCAGCACCATCAGGGCGCCGAAGATCATGAAATAGGTCTTGACGTGGCTCCGGATATCGTCAGCAGCGTGCGCGTCCATCGAACCCTCCCGTAGTGTCCGCCTTCAGGCGGACCTACAAAAGATATAGAACCGGGAAGAGGAAAATCCACACCAGGTCGACGAAGTGCCAGTACAAGCC
>JANNJO010000462.1:0-1927 GCA_031395755.1 Acidobacteriota bacterium | reverse complement strand
CCGCGGCTCCCACTCATGTGCTGCAACCGGGCCCAACCTCAACGAGTTGACCCACTTCCCTCATGCGGGGCATCCGTGGCCAGACCAGGTGGGACGATCAGATTGACGAGGCCAGCCAAACAGCGACTCCCTCAGTGCGGTTCTCAACGCCACCACCCGAACCAGCCGGGAAGACAATGCAACCCCAGGACCCCGAACCCGAAGTGGATCTCCGGTGCCGGTGCGGCTTACATGTGCGCACACATAACAACGTCTCACCGACCCGGCGTTATACGGGTGATGTTGGCACTGTTTCCGGATATTCGTTCGAGGAGGCCGTCGAAGAGGGCTTCGCGGTCGGGTTGGTTGTGGTCGCGGGCGTGGTCGCGTTGTCGGAGGATGACGGGCACGAACTGGGGTCCGGTCTGGAAGTACGCGCAGGTCTCGCACGCGGATTCCATGCGGCATTCGAGCTCGACGGGTCGTGTGCACAGTCCGTTGCCGAGCATGCGGGCGTGGGCTTCGCGCCGCAGGCGCGTCATCGCGGCGGTCTCGATCTCGGCTGGGAGCGCGCTCTGGGTGCCGGCGGTGTTGTAGAGCAGGTCGATCTGTTTGGTGACGGCTTCGTATTCGTCGGCGACGACCCGGTCCGCGATCCGCGCGTAGGTGAGGGTCATTTCCATGGACCGGTGTCCGAGGAGCGCAGCGATCGCTTCGAGGCGCATCCCACGATTGATGGCTTGGGTCGCGAGCGTGTGTCGGAGCTGGTGGGGATGCACGGGACCGAGCCCGGCTCGTTTCGCGGTTGTCGCGACGATGCGATGCACGGTGCGCCGATCGATCGGCTTGTGTTCATCGGCGAGCAGTCGTTTCTGCGCTCGGATGTGCTCGACGTTCGTGGCGGTCCAGTCCGCCAGCAACTTGACGAGGTCGGGGTGGAGTGGGATGAGGCGGTCGTTGCGGAGCTTGCCGACCGGGACCCGCAACCAGTACTCGTTGCCGATCAACGTGACTGCGTCGGCGGCGAGTTCGCACAGTTCAGTTGCGCGCAGTCCGGTGCGGGCGAGCATCTCGATGACGAGCCGATAGCGCGGGATCCGATGCGCGCGGGCGGCAGCGATGAGTTTGGCGGCGTCGCGGTCGTTGAGGAACTTCGGGAGCGGATCGGTGCGCGGTGGGATGTCTCCGTGGAAGATCGGATTCCGGGTGGGGGCGTCGGGCCAGTCCCATTCGATGAGCCGCTCGAAGAAGATACGGATCATCCGCAGCCGTTGCCGTTGGGTGTTCTTCGCCATCGAGCCGTTGGTGCCGGGCTGGTCGGCGAGCCACACCTTGTAGTCCTCGATGTTCGTGCGGGTGATCTCGCCGACGACGGCAACATCGGTGTTGTCGACGACCCAACGGGTGAACTGACGCAACGTGTTCTCGGCCGCGTCGATGCTGCGCGGCGCCAGGAACGTGGCGCATTGAGTCAGGTAGCGGCGCATCGTCGCCGTTAGCTGCGGTGCCCGCGCCAACAGCGTCGACCATTCCCGATCCGACGCGTTGCCCGAAAGCTCGGTGGTGGGTTCGATGGCGCTCATCGGGCGAGTTCCTGCATCGCGATGAGCTCGGCTGCGTGGCCGGCCTCGATCAGATCCGCTGCCCGTCGATACTCCCGCGCCAGCCAATCGTTCGTGAGATGTAGGTAGACGCGGGTCGATTCGATCGACCGGTGCCCGGCTTGGGCTTGGACCGCCTCGAGCGCCATCCCCGCTTCGCGCAGCCGCGTCAAACACGTGTGACGCAACTGATGACACGTCCCGTGGGTCAGCCCCGCGCGTTTGCGGGCGCCCGACATGATCTCGTCGACACCTTCGGCCGATAACGGTTGCCCGCGGCGAGGGCCTTTCAACACGACGAACGCGCGATCGGTCGACAGTTCTGCGGGTCGTTCGTCGCGCAGGTA
>JANNJO010000380.1:0-8441 GCA_031395755.1 Acidobacteriota bacterium | reverse complement strand
CGGCGCGGACATCGGGGGCGGGGACGGGGCGGCGGCCGGCGCGGCCGCAGGCGCGGCGGTTGGCGCGGGCGCGCAGATACTGACGAAGGGACGCCGCGTCAACGTCCCTGCGGAATCCGTGCTCACCTACCGTCTGCAGAGCGGTCTCGACATCGACGTGAAAGACACGGGCTACATGCGCGACGGGTATCACTATCACCGGTACGAGAACTGACGCTGGAAGGATTCAGGCTCAAGGCTTCGGGCTCCAGGCCAGAAGCCCGGAGCCAGGCGCCAGGAGCCACGTCACACCTGCTCCTGCAGGAGCGACACCACCGCCTCGGTGGCCTTCGCAAGCCACGGCCGCTTCCGCCAGCCCTCCAGCGTGATCACCTCGCATCCCTTCACATCGGCCGCGAACACCTCTTCGAGTTGACGCGCGAGCTCGCGATCGCAGAAGCACACGTTGTTCTCTTCGTTGTGGGCGAACGAGCGGCTGTCGAAGTTCGTCGTGCCCACCGTGGACCACACCCCGTCCACCACCATCGTCTTCTGATGGAGCATCGTGTGGTTGTATTCGAGGAGCTGGATCCCCGCCTTGAGCATGGGGCCGTAGAGGCGCACGCTGTTCTGGCGCGCCATCCAGTTATCGTTGTGGATGCCCGCCACCATGATGCGTATCTCGACTCCGCGACGTTTGGCCGCCACGAGCAGATCGATTGCCCCCTGATCGGGAATGAAATACGGGTTGGCGATGTCGATCGTGCGGCGAGCCGAGGCGATCGACAGGTAATAGAACGTCCGCGCGGTCGAGGCGCCGGTCTCCGGCGAGCTCAGGATCGTCTGCACCGCCACTGTTCCGGCCGGCTTTTCAATGACGGGGTAGAACTCCATCCCGGTCACCAGCTCGCAGGTCGTCTCCATCCAGTTCTGCGCGAAACCTGTTTGCAATGGCGCCACCGCCGGACCTTCCATGCGGATCTGAGTGTCGCGCCAGTGATGGTTGTCCTGGGCGTTTCCCAGCCAGTGATCGGCGATGCCCGCGCCGCCCGTGAACGCGATGCGGCCATCGATGATCAGCGATTTCCGGTGCGTGCGATGGTTGAAGCGGCCGAGGTTGTACAGCCGTACCGGGTTGTACCATCCCAGCTGGCATTTACCCTTTTCCAGAATCTCGAGAATCTCATCGCCGATCGTGGACGAGCCGATCGCGTCGAGCAGAATCTTCACGCTCACGCCCGATCCCGCTTTCGCGGCGAGCGCCTTGGCGAACTCGCGCCCGATCTCTCCGTCCCAGTAAATGTAGGCCTCGACCGTTATCGAGTATTCGGCTTGTGCGATGGCCTTCAGCATGGCCGGATAGAAGCTGTCGCCGTTGTTGAGAATCTCGATCGCGTTGCCCTCGAAGAACGGCACGCCCGTCGCGCCGGCCATCGTCGTCAAAAACTCATCGTCGTCCACGCTGAATTCGTGGTCGAGCCCGATCCGCGGCGGCACTTCGCTCGGCCACGCCAGGTACGTGAACATCGCCGTCAAGCCCGTGCCGATCGCCCAGCCCCATTTGTCGTAGATCAACGCGATAATCGCGGCGCTGCCCCAGATCCACCACCAGAAGATGATCTGGCGGACTTTGGCCCACACCGTCCGTACGCCGACCTGGCGACGGACCTTGGGGTGCTGGTGCAGACCCGCTCGCCAGCGCCGGGGCACGCGGCGGCGGCGCCTGCCAAATCGGTACGGGCGGCTGCGGGGAAGGACGTGGGCAATAGGCTCAGTTGCCATTCGAGCCAGCGCGCGTGCAAACGAGGTTCCAAGGTACGTCTATTGCTGTCTGGGTAGCCTTGGATCCCAGATCTGTATGACTTCGCTGCATAAACTGCCGAACGCTCGCGCCGAGGAGCCGCCCGAACAGCCCGAAACCCTGTTCGCTGGGCTGAAAGTCGCCACGGTCGCTCTGGTCGTCATCGCGCTCGGCGTCACGGTGTTTCTGCTGCAGCAGATGCAGACGTTCTTCGCGCCGATGGCGTTCGGCCTGCTGCTGTTTTACGCGCTCGATCCGGCGGTCGATGCGATGGAGCGGTTCCGCGTCCCGCGCTGGATTGGCGCCGCGGTCGCGCTCGGGCTCACCTTCGGGACGATCGGCGCGGGCGCGTACATGCTGCAGGACCATGCGATGACGGCGATCAACCAATTGCCGACCGGCGCCCGCCGGGTGACCGCGCTCCTCGCCCGCGACCGCAGGGCCCCCCCCGGGCCGCTGGAGAAAGTGGAGCAGGCTGCGGCAGAGCTGGAGAAATCCGATACCTCGAAACCAGAGCCCGGCGTCGTGCGGGTACAGGTCGAAGAGCCGCGCGTGACGGCGACAAGCCTGATGTGGTCGGGATCGATCGGCGCGGTCTCCGCGTTCAACCAGCTGATCATGATCCTGTTCCTCACCTACTTCATCCTGATTTCCGACAAGATGCTCAGGCGGAAGTTCGTCGAGCTGGCGGGGCCGACGCTGTCGAAGAAAAAGCTGACCGTCGAGATCATCGACAGCATCGCCTCGCAGATCGGCCGCTTTCTGATGGTCCAGGTGTTTACGAGCGTGGTCGTCGGCCTCGTCACCTGGGGGGCGCTGAGCTACATGGGACTTCAGCAGGCCCCGATTTGGGGGCTGCTTGCCGGGGTCTTCAATTCCATTCCGTACTACGGCCCGCTGATTGTCAGCAGCGGGCTGTCGATGGTGGCGTTCCTGCAGTTCGGCACGGTCCAGATGGCGCTCGGGGTGGCAGGCGTCTCGCTGGCGATCACCTCGCTCGAAGGATGGCTGCTCACCCCGATGCTCATGGGCAGGGTTGCCTCGATGAACCGCGTCGCGGTGTTCGTCGGCCTGTTGTTCTGGAGCTGGGCCTGGGGCGTGTGGGGCATGCTGCTCGCCGTGCCCATGATGATGTCGATGAAAGTGATCTGCGATCACGTCGAGGAGCTCAAGCCCGTCGGCCGATTTCTCGGGGAATGATGTAGGGTCGAACCTACACTACTGTGCAACGGCCTCTGCGCGCTCTTCTCGTCGAGGACAACGAACACGATGCGGAGCTGATCGTTGCGCAGCTGCGACGCGACGGCTTCGAGCCCGACTGGCATCGCGTGGATTGCGAAGCCGACTATCTCACCTGCCTCAACGACGATCTCGACGTCATCCTTTCCGACTACACCCTCCACAAATTTGACGTCGTGACCGCGCTCCGGCTTCTGCGCGAAAGGCATCCCGACGTGCCCTTCATCGTGATCTCGGGCACCATCGGCGAAGAACGCGCCGTCGCCGTCCTCAAGCAGGGCGCCGCCGATTACCTGCTCAAGGGTCGGCTCGAGCGCCTCGGCGGAGCCGTGGCGAGGGCGATGGAGACGCGCGCCCTCCAGCGGGAGCATCGGCAGACGCAGCGGTCGCTGCTCGATTCAGAGCACCGCTACCGGCTGATGTTCGAGCACGCCCCCCAGCCGATGTGGGTCTATGACATCGAGACCGAGCGGTTCCTTGCGGTCAACGACTCGGCCCTTCAGCACTACGGATACGCCCGCGAGGAATTCCTCGGGATGACGATCGCCGGGATTTGCCGGCCGCAGGAGCGGGACGGCGCCGATGCGGCGCGCGATCACTGCAGGCACCAGAAGAAGGACGGGTCGCCGATCGAGGTCGAAACCAGTTCCCGGGACCTCACCTTCGAGGATCGTCCCGCGAAGGTCGTCGTCGCCCACGACGTCACCGAACGAAAGCGCGCCGAAGAGGCGCTGCTGACGCACCAGCAGCGAGCGCAGTTTGCGCTCAAAGCGGGGGGCATCGGCATCTGGGACTGGGACACGAAAACCGGCAACGCTCACTGGTCCGAGACCCTCGAGGAGATTCACGGTGTCCCCCCCCTCACGTTCGGCGGCACCATGGAGGCTTTCATCGGGTATGTCCACCCCGAGGATCGCCACGCCGTACGGGCGGAAATCGAGCGCGCCCTGGCCGAGCGCAGAGATGCGGTGCTGAGATATCGAACGGTGTGGCCAGACGGCAGCGTTCACCTGATCGTGGGCAACGGGCGCTTTTCCCGCGACGACGAAGGCAATGTCATCGCCGGCGTGGGCATCGGCATGGATGTCACCGAGCGGCGCGAGCTGGAGACCAAGCTTCTGCAGGCGCAAAAGATGGATGCCATCGGCCAGCTCGCGGGCGGCATCGCCCACGACTTCAACAACCTTCTCACGGCCATTCTGGGTTACACGGAGCTCCTCGCGCCCGTCCTGCAGGACCGGGAGCGACAACGCAAGGATCTCGAGCAGATCCGCAAGGCGGCGATCCGCGCGACGCTGCTCACGGGTCAGCTGCTGGCGTTCAGCCGCCGCCAGATTCTCCAGCCGGCCGTGGTCGATCTCAACGCGCTCGTGACCGACGCGGCCACGTTGCTGCGCCGTCTGATCGCGGCGAATATCAGGGTCACCCTAGAGCTCGATCCCGCGCTGGGGCGCACCAAGGCGGACCCGGGCCAGATCGAGCAGGTGGTGTTGAATCTGGCCATCAACGCGCGCGACGCCATGCCGTCGGGCGGATCCCTCATACTGCAGACGATGAACGTCGAGGTTGACGATCAATTTTTCAGGCGTCACGGGTTTGCCAACGAGACCGACTCGACCCGCTTCGTGGTGCTGATCGTCAGCGACACGGGCGGCGGCATGGATCCGGCGGTGAAGAAGCGCATCTTCGAGCCGTTCTTCACGACAAAGTCGCAGGGAAAAGGGACGGGGCTCGGTCTTGCGACGGTGTACGGCATCGTCAAACAGAGCGGCGGTTCGATTTGGGTCTACTCCGAGCCGGGGCAAGGCGCGACGTTCAAAGTCTATCTGCCGCGTACGGATGAGGCGGTGGCTCCCGACGCAGGTGCTCCGCCCGTCCACGGGTCGTTGTCAGGGACGGAAACCATTCTCCTGGTCGAGGACGAGGAAGCCGTGCGGCTTCTCAGCCGCGCGCTGCTCGAGCGCCAGGGGTACCGGGTGATCGAGGCAGCGGATGCCGATCAGGCGATTCGACTGGCGGTGTCCGAGGACGCGCCGATCGATCTGCTGGTCACCGACGTCGTGATGCCGGGCCAGAGCGGCCCCGAACTTTTCGAGTATCTCGCGCCCCTCAGGCCGCAGATGCAGGTCCTCTACGTGTCGGGCTACACTGGCGAAGCGATGGTCACGCGCGGCGTCCTCCAGGCGGGATCCGCCTTTCTTCAGAAGCCGTTTACCGCGACGGGGCTGTCGACGAAGGTGCGCGAACTGCTCGACGCCCGCGCAACACACCCATGACACGTGAGACGCCGCTCCCGACCATCCTCATCGTGGACGACGAAGAAGCCGTGCTCGAGGTGATCGCGAGGTTCGCCGAAGAGCAGGGATTCAAGGTCGTGGCCTGTGGGAGCGGCACAGAGGCGCTCGGGCAGCTCACGCACCATCATGCCGATGTCGCGGCGGTCGATTTGCGCCTCCCCGATGTCGGGGGCATCGAAGTGTTGCGCGCGATCCGAGAAGCGGATCCCGATTGTCAGGTGATTCTCATGAGCGGCGATGCCACGATCGACAGCGCTGTGGAGGCGGTCAAGCTGGGCGCCATCGATTACCTCACCAAGCCCCTTGATTTTGCGCGCCTCAAGCACCTGCTTACGGTGGTGCGCGACGAAGCGGCGCGCCGGGGGAGGTTGCTGCAGGCCGAGCAGGAAGTGGCGAAGAACGCGGAGTTCTGCGGCATGGTCGGCCGCGGCCCGGTGATGCAGGAGCTCTTCGGGCTCATCCGGCGGCTGGCGCCGCACGTTCGCACGGTCCTCGTGACGGGCGAGACCGGCAGCGGGAAGGAGCTGGTCGCCCGCGCGCTGCATCGATTCGGGCCCAGGAGCAGCAAAAGGTTCGTCGCCATCAACTGTTCGGCCGTGGTCGAAACGCTCTTCGAGAGCGAGCTGTTCGGCCACATGCGGGGCGCGTTCACGGGCGCGACCGACAACAAGCCGGGGCTGTTCGAGGTCGCCAACGGCGGCACGCTGTTTCTTGACGAGATCGGCGAGCTGCCGCAGGTGATGCAGGCCAAGCTCCTGCGCGTCCTCGAAACCGGCGAGGTCCAGCGCGTCGGAGCCGTCACCCCGACCAAGGTCGACGTGCATGTCGTGGCGGCCACAAACCGCGACCTGCGCGCGGAATCGGAGGCCGGGCAGTTTCGCAGCGATCTGTTCTACCGCCTGAACGTGGTGGAGCTTCGCGTGCCGTCGCTCCGCGAGCGGCGCGAGGACATCCCGTACCTCACGGCCGCGTTCGTGCGCGACTCCGCCACCCGCTTCAACAAGAAGATCGTCGGGCTGACGCCCTCGGCCGAGCGCATTCTGGTCTCGGGCACATGGAACGGGAACGTGCGAGAGCTTCGCAATGTCGTCGAGCGGGCCTGCATTCTCGCCGACAGCGAGTTCATCAGCGAGCGCGAGTTCACGAGCAGCCTGTCGCAGGGCGCTGCGCCGCTGCGGCCCGCGGCCGCCGTCCGCGCGCAGCAGACGGAGAGCGGGCTACCCGCCGGAGATTCCCTCTCAACGGTGGAGCGCGATCATATTCTCGATGTGCTGGCGCGTGCCGGCGGGAACAAAGCGAAGGCCGCGCGCATGCTTGGGCTCGATCGACGGAGTCTGTACCGGAGGCTCGACGCCTACGGCATCCGCGCCGGCGTTCCGGACCCCGAGCCGTCACCCTCCGGTTAGGGCGTGCTCTTTCTGTTCCTGCCGCCACCCAATGGCCCACTCGAGCGTGCGGAGCAGCTGCTGCTGGGTGAACGGCTTTGACAGATAGCCAATGGCGTCGGCTTCGAGATTCGACGGCAGCGCAGTGGGGCCGAATTCGGTCGTGATGACGAGCGCCGTGTACGGGAACTGCCGGCGCATCTGCCCGGCGAGCCATAAGCCGTTTCGATCGGGCAGGCTGACGTCGCACAGGGCGATCGCCGGCGGGTTCTCCGCCATCTGATCCAGCGCTTCGCCGGCGGTGCCCGCCTCCGCGACCGTGAACGCACGGGAGCGCAGCCATCCGATGATGGTCGCGCGGGCGCCGGGCTCGCCATCGACGATGAGCAACGACGTCATCTCAGGCCGCCTTCCGGCGGGCTGCCCAGTTCGTCCAGGACTTTCGGGAGGCAATTCGGGCAGATGCCGTGGCTGAAGGTCACGTCGCTGTTTTCGCTCACATACTCTTCGACCCTGTGCCAGTAGTTGGAGTCGTCGCGGATCGCTTTGCAGTACGCGCAAATCGGCAGCAGGCCCGTGAGCTTGCGGATGTTCGCCAGGGCGGATTCCAGCTCTCTGACCTGAACGGCGAGGCGTTCCTGCAGCTCCAGGATGCGTGCGCCGGCGTTCAGGCGCGCCCGAAGCTCCTCGACGTTGAACGGCTTGACCAGGTACTCGTCGGCGCCGGCATTGAGCCCCTCCACGACGTCGGCGCGTGCGCTCTTGGACGTCAGGAGAATGACGTAGCTCGGCGTGCTCCGATTGAGCGAGCGGATTCTGCGGCAAACTTCAGGCCCTTCCATGCCGGGAAGCATCCAGGCGAGCAGAACGATCTGGGGTGCCGGCTGTTCGTCGATCAGCTGCAGCGCCGATTCCCCGTCGCAGGCCACGATGGCGTCGTAGCCCCACGAGGTGGTCAGCGCGGTCAGCGATCGGGCGGTGGTGCGATCGTCTTCGGCGATCAGGACGCGCATTGGAGGGCTTCCCCCGCGCCTGCGAGCGAATCGAGCACCACCTGCATCTCGACCTTCAGCAGCGCGAAGACCGCCGTCGCGGCGGCCATGTCACCCTCGCGGGCGCGGGCCTCGAGCCGCTGCGCGAGCTCGACGGCGGCATGCGCATCGAAATTGCCGACCGAGCCTTTCAGCGCATGGGCGCCGCGATACACAGCCTGAGCGTCCCCGCTCTGCAGCGCCACGCGGATGGCGTCGAGCAGCTTCGGCGAGTCTTCGAGAAACAGGCCGATGATTTCCTGCAGCACCTCGTGACTGCCGCCCACGCGCGCGAGCAGGGCGTCGGTGATCGGCAGCGTTCGGGGGCCGCTGGTCGCAGCGGCGATGGAAGTGGGGGTCGATCCACTGGCGAGAACCATGTCAATCTCTCCAAATAAAGCGGCGGGTGCGATCGGTTTCGAGACGTACCCGTCAGCGCCGGTTTCGAGACACCGCTCGCGATCGCCTTTGAGGGCGTGAGCGGTCAACGAGATGATGGGGATGCGGGATCCAGCGCCCGCATCGCGGCTCCGGATGGCCGCGATGGCTTCAGCGCCGCCCATCACGGGCATCTGCATGTCCATGAGCACGAGGTCGAAGGTCTCCGCATCGAATTTCTCGAGCGCGATGCGGCCGTTCGCGGCCACTGTCACGATGTGCCCCGCTTTTTCGAGGACGCCCGTGGCGACGCGCTGGTTCACGATGTTGT
>JANNJO010000369.1:0-12250 GCA_031395755.1 Acidobacteriota bacterium | reverse complement strand
AAGTAACGCTCGCCTTCCTTCGGCGGCCGAATCTGTCCCGACACGGTGTCGCCGGTCTGGAGATCAAACTTTCTAATCTGCGAGGGCGAGACGTAGATGTCGTCTGGACCTGGCAGATAGTTGTAATCGGGAGCCCGCAGAAATCCGAACCCGTCCGGCAGCACCTCGAGGACACCCTCGGAGAAAATGAAGCCGCTCTGCTCCGTCTGCGCCTTCAAAATCTGAAAAATCAGCTCCTGCTTGCGCATCCCCGTCGCCCCGGCGACGTTGAGCTCTTTGGCGATCTGCGTGAGCTTCTGGATGCTCATGTCCTTCAGCTCGCCGATGTTGAGCCCTTCGCCGCGCCGCGGCTGCCCCTGCTGCTGGGGCCGCTGCTGCTGCGGTTGCTGAGCATCGCCAGCAGGTGCCGCCGCAGGCGGCGGGGTCGCCGCTGCTCCAGGTTCGGGAACCGCTGCCGGAGCCGGCGCAACAGGAGCGGCAGGCGCTTCGGTCGTGCCTGTGGGTTGTTCTGGGGTCGCCGTTAGTTCACTGGAGGAACCGCGCGGCGCCGAATTGGGGCGCTTCTGATTTGTGGGCATAGACTCGTGCTGGCTGTTGTTTGGGGGTGTTTGCGCACGCCTACAGAGAAGCGTGGGCGTTACCGTACCGGAACGAAGTTGAACGTGTGATCAAATTGCGGGGAAATCCGTGCTATTAACACCGCGGGTCCGGGAGAAAAAGCCCGCGTCCCATTCAGACAGGAACTAATACCGCCTTGGAGTATAGGACTCGCCACGCATGGTGTCAAGTTACGCGTAGGGGTTTTCGCCAATCCCGAGAATGCTGCAGGCGACGATGGGCTCGACCCTCAAGGACCTGGCGAGCCGGATGAGCTCGGCGCTTTCCGACCCCGGGTTCAGCCAGACTTCCGGGATCTGCTTCCTGGCCACTTCCGGCATCACCTTCTCGCCAATGTCCGGGGGAATATAAAAGGTCGCCATGTCGATGGCCTCGGGCACGTCGAGGACCGACGCGTACGTTTTCAGCCCCTCGACCAGCGGTTCGTTCGGGTTGATGGGAATCACCGTATAGCCCTGACGCCGAAACGCCCGCACCGCCCGGTTGCCGAACTTCCGGGGGTCGGAGGAAGCGCCGATCACCGCGACGACCTTACCCATCAGGAAAGATCTTACCAGGATTGAGGATGCCGGACGGATCAAAAGCCGCTTTGACCCGCTTCATCAGGGCGATTTCGTCCGGCGATAATTCCAGACCCAGATATCGCGCTTTTGTGAACCCGATGCCGTGCTCGCCGCTAATCGAGCCTTCGAGCGCGACCACGCCTTCGAACAGCGTTCGCTCGGCGGCGCGCGCGCGGGTCATGGCGTCGGCATCACCCGGCGGCACCATGATGTTCACGTGAATGTTCCCGTCGCCGGCGTGGCCGAACGATGCGATCGGCAGCCGGCACGCCTTCTGGATCTGCTGGACGAGCGCGAAGAGCTCCGGCACACGGCCCCGCGGCACGACGACGTCATTATTGAGCTTGACCGTCGAAATCTTTTTCAGCGCCGCCGACAGCTCCCGCCGCAGATGCCAGATGTCCTCGCGATCGGCCTCCGACGCGGCGCGCCGACTCGAGAAGGCGCCGGCGGCACGGCAGGCATCCTCAGCCAGGGTCAATTCAGGGCCCACCGCTTCCGTCGACCCGTCGACTTCTACGATCAAAACGGCTCCAGCCCTAGGAGACGCCATTGGCCGCCCGGCATGATCCGCCAGGGCCTTCAGGGAATCAGCATCCACGATCTCTACGGCGGACGGCACGACACTCCGCTCGATGAGCTTCGTCACCGCATTCACGGCGTCCGAGATACCGGTGAACTCGGCAAGCAACGTGGCGCGCGCCGGCGGCTTCGGAATGAGACGGAGGGTGACCTCCGTGATGATGGCCAGCGTGCCTTCCGATCCCACGAGCAACTGCGTCAGATCGTAGCCGACGACGTTCTTCACCGCCTTCGATCCGGTGTGGATGATCTCGCCTGTCGGTAGTACGGCTTCGAGCGCCAGCACATAGCGTTTCGTCGTGCCGTACTTGAAGGCGCGAGGCCCACCCGCGCACTCCGCCACGTTGCCGCCGATCGCCGACTGTCAGAGGCTCGCTGGGTCGGGCGGATAAAACAACCCCGCCCGCTCGACCGCATCCTGCAGATCGCCGGTCACGACGTTGGGCTGAACGCATGCCAGGAGATTGAGCCGATCGATCTCGAGAATGCGATTCATGCGCTCGAGCGACATGACCAGGCCGCCACGCACTGGTACCGAGCCGCCTGTATAGCCCGTACCACCGCCGCGCACCACAAGCGGTACCCGCTCGTCATTGCAGAGCCTGGCGACAGCCGCCACTTCCTGCGTCGAGCCGGGAAGCACCACGATGTCGGGAGGGCGGCTCTGCTTGAGCGCGTCGGCGCCGTAGGTGTCCAGCGACGCCGCGTCCTGAAGGACGAACGGGCCGCCGACGATGTCGGCGACCCGTGAGGAGAACCCGGAGGGAAGCGTGCCCACGCTAGCGCGCGGCCGCGCCCTGCCGCTCGTGTTTTTTGACGAACTCGAGAATGCGCGCCGTACCCTCACGCAAACGATCGAGCGAGGTGGCATACGAGATGCGCAGAAAGCCGGGCGCATCGAAGCCTTCGCCGGCAGTGAGCGCGACACGCGCCTCATCGAGCAGCATCTGCGAGAAATCGGCGGTGTTCCTGATACCGGTCGCGTCGAGCACCCTCGTGACTCGTGGGAACAGGTAAAACGCCCCTGCCGGCTTCGCGCACTCAAACCGCGAATCCTCGGAGAACCACTCCATCAGCTGGTCACGGCGAGCCCTGTACTCGTTCAGCATCAGGGTGACCGGCTCCTGCGAACCGGTCAGCGCCTGCAGCGCGGCCTTCTGCGAAATCGACGCAACGTTCGACGTCGTGTGTCCCTGCAGGGTATCGGCCGCCGAGACGACTTCCTTGGGACCGAGAATCCACCCGCAGCGCCAGCCGGTCATCGAGTACGCCTTCGAGGCCGAGCCGGCGAGCAGCGTCCGTTCCCGGTGGCGGTCCGCCAGCACCTTCACCAGGTTGTGCGGCACGTCGTCGTAAATCAGCTTCTCGTAGCACAGGTCGACGATGACCCAGATGCCGCGCTCCGCGGCAACATCGGCGATCGCCGCCATGTTTGCTTCGGAAATCACCGCGCCGGTCGGGTTCGCCGGCGAGTTGATGATGATCGCCTTCGTGCGAGGCGTAATCGCCGCGATAATCGCCTCGGGGTGAATGGCGAAGGCGTCTTCCGGCCTGGTGTGCACGATCACCGGTGTGGCGTCCGCCAGCTTGATCTGCTCGGGGATCGTCGGCCAGTACGGCGCGTGCGTGATGACCTCATCGCCCGGATTGAACAGCACCATCGCGATGTTGTACAGCGCCTGCTTCCCGCCCGCGGTGACGATGGTCTCGGCTTCGGAGAAGCTGACGCCGTAATCGGCCTTGTACCGCGCGCAGATCGCCTGCTTCAGATCCGCGGTGCCGGCCGGCGGCGTGTATTTCGTGAAATTCTGATCGATGGCGAGCTTGGCCGCGTCTTTCGCCGGCTGGGGGGTCGGAAAATCGGGCTCGCCCGCGCCGAAATCGACCACGTCGACACCCTGCCGCTTCAGCTTCGCCGCCTCCCCCGCCACCTTCATCGTCGGCGAGGTCGACACCTTCTTCATCCGCTCAGCTAACATGCACTTTTCCCCTTTGCTTGTCCCGTAAGCGCGATTCGACGATTTCCGGCACGAGCCCGCGCACCTGCCCGCCCAGCGAGAAGACTTCCTTGATCAGGCGCGAGCTGATGTAGGTGTACTGCTCGGCCGGCATCATGAACACGGTTTCGATGTGCGGGCCGAGGCGCCGGTTCATCAACGCCATCTGAAACTCGCTCTCGAAATCGGAGAGCGCGCGCAAGCCGCGCACGATGACATCGGCGTTCCGTTTCGCCACGTAGTCCACCAGCAGCCCATCGAAGGTATCGACCTCGACGTTGGGCCGTCCCTTAAAGACCTCGCGCACGATCTCGACGCGCTCCTGCATGCTGAACAGGGGCGCTTTCTCCTCGTTGACCAGGATTGCCACGATGATCGTGTCGAACAGGTGGGTGCCCCGTTCGATGATATCGACGTGGCCGTTGGTCAACGGATCGAACGAGCCAGGATAGACGGCAAGTTTCATCTTTGATCCGGGGGCCCCTGCCCCCCGATATCGCGCGCGTAAAAGGCCAACGCGCTGTCTCCCGAAACCAGATCGCGTGTTCTGCCCAGCCGCCCGACCTGTTCCGGCACCGGCTTCCGGCGCGCGTGCTCCAGCACGAGCAATCCGTCAGCCGCAATCAGAGGCTCGGCGGCGGCAATCGAGGCCGTCAGATCGGGTTCGTCGTATGGCGGATCCAGCACAACCAGATCGAACGATCCGGCCGGCAGCGATGGCGGCGTCTCCCCGTGGAGGCGAAGCCGGATAATAGCATAGCGGTCCGCTACGCCGCAGTGACGCAGGTTCTGTTCGATGAGCGTCAACGCGCGCGGATCATGCTCGACGAACGTCACGTGCGCGGCGCCGCGGCTGAGCGCCTCGATGCCGATGGCGCCCGTGCCCGCGTACAGATCGAGCACCCGCGCACCCGGCACCCGCTGTGCGACGACATTGAACAGTGTCTCGCGCAGCTTGTCGGACGTCGGACGCAGCCCGTCCCAGGTAGGGGCGTGCAGCCGTCGACCTTTCAGGTCACCCGCTATGATCCGCATATCTTGTTCAAAATTCTTACCCAATGTCCATCAGCCCAAATCGCGTCGGCCACGCGGCCTTCAACTGTTCGACCTTCAGCGCCGTCAGCGTGTTGCCCTCCACCACGCGTGTCGCTTCGTCGCGCGCTCGTTCCATCAGCGCGTGATCGCGCAGCAGGTCGCCCGTTCGCAGCGTGGGCAGCCCGGACTGGCGTGTGCCGAAGAAGTCGCCGGGGCCGCGGAGTTGCAAGTCGCGCTCGGCAATTTCGAATCCGTCTGTCGTGTCCGCGAGCGCCTTCAGCCGCTCCTTCCCCTGCTTCGAGATCGGATATTGGTACAAGAAGATGCAACGCGACTGATGGCTGCCGCGCCCGACCCGGCCCCGCAGCTGGTGTAGCTGAGACAACCCGAACCGCTCGGCATGCTCGATCACCATCACCGTGGCGTTCGGCACGTCGATACCTACTTCGATCACCGTCGTCGACACCAACACGTGGATCTCGCCGGAGGCAAACGCACGCATGACGCGATCCTTGGCGTCCTGCTTCAGGCGTCCGTGCAGGAGCGCGACGCGATAGGCTGGGAAGATTTCCTGTGCGAGGTGGTCGGCCATTTCGGTTGCGGCGCGCAAGTCGACCTTTTCCGACTCCTCTATCAGTGGATAGACGACGTAGGCCTGCCGCCCCTCCTCGATCTGGGTACGCACCAGCTCGTAGATGTCCTCACGGCGTGATTCGGGCTTGACCATCGTGAGAATCGCGCGCCTGCCCGGCGGCATGTCGCGGATCACCGACGATTCGAGATCGCCGTAGACGGTCAGCGCGAGGGTGCGCGGAATGGGCGTCGCCGTCATGACCAGCACGTCCGGCATCAGGCCCTTTCCTCGCAGCGTTGCGCGCTGCACCACGCCGAACCGGTGCTGCTCGTCGATGATAGCCAGCCCCAGCGATCGAAAATGCACCGTACCCTGGACCAGTGCATGGGTGCCCACGATCAGGTGGATGTCACCCGCGGCGAGGCGCGCCAGCAGATCGCGGCGCCGGAGGCCGGTCGTCGCGCCGGTTATCAGTTCGACGTGGAACCGCGATTTCTCCAGCAGCTTCCGGAGACTGAGGAAGTGCTGCTCCGCAAGAATTTCGGTCGGCGCCATGAACGCCACCTGCAGTCCGTTCTCCATGGCGACGAGCGCCGCCAGCAGCGCAACGATCGTTTTGCCGGCGCCGACATCGCCCTGCAGCAGCCGGTTCATGGGCGTCGGGCGCTGCATGTCTTCGACAATCTCCTTCAGCGAGTGTCTCTGTCCATCCGTCAGGCGGAATGGAAGGATGGCGCGCGCCGATTCCCGGATGCGATCGTCGACCTGGATGACCCTGGGCTTCGATTCGCGGACCGCTGCGCGCTTGCGCAGCGTCAGCCCAAGTTGAAATAGGAAGAACTCCTCGAAGATGAGGCGGACCTGGGCGGGCGTTCGAAACTCGTTGAGTTGATCGGCAGGCGTCTCCAGCGGCGGAAAATGCGTCTCCATCAGCGCCGTCCGCCGGTCAGGCAGATCGAGACGTTGCCGCACGTCTTCTGGAAACGGATCGGGGAGATCGGCCGGCATCCGCGACAGCACATCGTGCACGAGGCGTCGCTGCATCTTCGGCGTCATCGTTCCCGCTTTCTCGTACACGGGAACGATGCGGCCGGTATGAACGGTCGGCGCCCCTTCGGGATCGTCGAGGGCGACATCACCGGCGTCGATGACTTCATAGTCCGGGTTCATCAACTGCAGGCCAGGGCGTGCTTCGACCGCCCCAAACAGCACGACACGGACGTCGCGGCGGAGGATGTCCTGCAGGAATGACTGGTTCATCCACACGGCCACGACCGACCCCGTGGCATCGCCGACCAGCGCCTCGAAGATCGTGAATCCGGGACGCCGGGTCGCGCGAAGGCGGCTGCTCTGAATCCGGCCGGCTATCGCCACGTGCTGCCCCGGCTGGAGCGACGCGATGGGCTGGAGATTTCCGCGATCTTCGTAGCGAAGGGGAAATCTGTAGAGAAGGTCTTCAACGGTCGACAGGCCTACGCGCTGAAGATCGGCCGCCCGCTTGGGCCCAACGCCTTTCAGGAACTGAAGGGGGGTTTGGAGGTAGTCAGGCACGGTTGGTTCTAGGTTCTGGGTTCTGCGTTCTCCGTTCTACAGAACCGAGAACCCAGAACTTAGAACCTAGAACCTCTCATTGAACAACAATCGCTTGACCCCGGGCCAGCTGGATTTCGCGAATGCCCGAGGGCAGCACGAACGGCTTCTCAATCGAGACGCCTTGCGGCGCCGACTCGGACTTCGAGTAGTGGCTGACGATCTCCTGCAGCATCCAGGCTGGGACCGGAATGCCCGAAATCGAGGCGGATTCGAGCGCGAACGTGCCTGTGCCGCCCTGCGTCCGCAGAACACCGTTTACCGTGACCGGCAGCGCGCCCGTCAGATAGCTGAACGGGTCGAGCATACCGCCAGACTTGCGGCTCTGGCCGACACGAGCGAGATCGACCGTCGCTTTTCCGGATAGACGTCCGTTATCGAGAAGCGACACCCAGGGATCCGCGACGCCGGCCGGGATGCGATCGCCCAGCTCATAGCGCAAGTACGAATTCACCTCGGTTTCCGTGATCGGGGTGCGGGCCGCCACCTTGCCGCGGGTCGCGTTGTTTTGCGTAATCCGCTCGATCTTGGCTTGCAGGCGTGCCGCCTCGCGGCGCGAAACGGGGTCCGCGGCAAATACACCGCAGACGAGCGTGGCGACAAGGGCGGTGGAAAGGACTATGCGTTTCATGCTTTTTCAAACTTCCTGAATGGGGCGCTGGATCCAGTGTAGCAGGCCTCAATTGGTTATTGAACGGCCCGCCGAAGTCCCTCCAAGTTGACCTTCGCCTTTCTTTTGCGTATAGTTAGCGGCATCAGGAGGGACATGCCGTGCTCCCGCTAACAAAACGCCAGCGCGAAATTCTGGATTACCTGCAGGATTTCATTCAGCAACATGGATATGCCCCGAGCCTCGAGGAGATCGGACGGCGGTTCGGCCTCTCGTCGCTGGCCACCGTTCACAAGCATCTCACCAACCTTCAGGAAAAGGGCTTCATCAAGCGGGCCTGGAATCGCAGCCGCTCGGTCGAGATGATTCCCACAACCACGGCCGGCCGTTCGGTCGAACTGCCGCTGCTCGGCTACGTCGCCGCAGGCGTCCCCATCGAAGCCGTCGCCTCGTCGGAGACGATTGCGGTGCCCGAAGATCTCGTGGGCCGGCGCGACACCTACGTCCTGCGCGTGCGCGGGAATTCGATGATCGACGAGCAGATCCGCGACGGCGACTTCGTCATCGTGGAAGATCGGAAAACGGCCCAGAACGGCGAAACCGTCGTGGCGCTCCTGGGCGGGTCCGACGTGACGCTGAAGAAGCTCTACCGCGAGAACGGCCGCATCCGGCTTCAACCGGCCAACCCTGCGATGCAGCCCCTCTTCATCGACCCCGAACAGCTTCAAGTCCAGGGCGTCGTCGTCGGGGTCATGCGAAAATACTGAGATGAGCGAATCGAAGCAGATTAACTTCACGATTGTTCCCGACGAAGGAACAGCGGCGCCGCGCACCTACGCCAATTTCTGCGCCGTCAATCACACACCGTTCGACTTCACGCTGACGTTCTGCGAAATGGCGCCGTTGTCGGAGCATGACATCCGCGCGGCCGAAGCCGAGCATGTCGTCCGCGCACCCGTGAAGGCCCGGGTCGTGCTGTCGGTGCAGGTCGTGCCCAATCTCATCGCCGCTCTACAGGAACAGCTGCGCATCTACACGGAATCGGCCGGGAATCCGGATCGTGGACCGGTCCACTAAGACCCGAGCGGTTCTGCGCACGCTTGAGCGCCAGCACCCCGGCGCCGACACCGAGTTGGACTACAACACCCCCTATCAGCTGCTGGTCGCCACGATCCTGTCCGCGCAGTCCACGGACGCGGGCGTCAATCGCGTCACGCCGGCCCTCTTCAAGCGATATCCCGACGCGGCGGCGCTCGCGAGCGCGACGGCCGAAGAGCTGGAGCCGCAAATCCACGCGACGGGTTTTTTTCGCTCGAAGGCGAAGTCGCTCATGGGCATGGCTCGTGCGCTCGTTCAGGACCACGACGGCGAGGTGCCGAAGACGATCGCCGAACTCGTCGAGCTTCCGGGTGTCGGCCGAAAGACCGCCAACGTCGTGCTCGGACACGCGCTCGGGGTTCCAGGGCTGCCTGTCGATCGTCACGTCCTGCGCGTCGCGAATCGTATCGGAATCGCCAGGTCCGACGATCCCGTTGAGGTCGAGTCTCAACTGGGGAAGGTGCTGCCGCCGGCCGATTGGGTCAAGCTGTCGGACACGCTGATTCTTCACGGCCGTCGCATTTGCAAGCCACAGCCGCTGTGCGAGGTCTGCCTGGTGCGCGACGAATGCGACTACTATCGAAAGGTGGTGCGCAAGGCTAAAGCCTTGCGGCCACCGGGGAAATCCCGGCGCAAGTCCGGCTAGAGCGGACACCACCTACATGCGCACACGCAAGCGCTTCGGCCAGCATTTTCTGGAGCCCGTCTGGGCTGACAAGCTCGTGGCGGCTATCGCGCCGCGCCGCGAAGACGTGTTTCTGGAAATCGGTCCGGGGCCGGGAGTCCTGACGCTGAGGCTGGCGCCTAAGGTCTCCCGGCTGGTCGCGGTCGAGATCGACCGCGACCTCGTCGCCAACCTCTCGCCGAGGCTGCCCGCGAACGCGTCGGTGGTTGCCGGAGACGTCCTCGACGCCTCTCTTTCAGCTATCCTGTCGGCGATCGACTCGTCCACTCCGATTCGCGTCGCGGGAAATCTTCCCTATAACGTCTCCTCGCCAATTCTCTTCCGGCTCCTCGAGTTGCAGCGACACCGGCCGCTGACGGACGCCACGCTCATGCTCCAGCGGGAGGTGGCGGATCGCATCATTGCCAGGCCCGGTACCGCCGAGTACGGCGTGCTGAGCGTGCTCGTCCAGTGGCGCGCGGACGCGACCCGGCTGCTGGCGCTTCCGCCAGGGGCCTTTCGCCCGCCTCCGGCGGTGCGATCGGCCGTGATTCGACTCGCCTTTCGACCACCGATCTTCTCGGTCGCCGACGAGCACGTCTTCGAGCGGATGGTCCGCAGCATGTTCACCCAACGGCGAAAGTCCTTGTCCAATGCGCTCGCCCCCTTTGGCGCCGAGACGGGCGTCGTCGCTTCCGAGGCTCTCGGCGCCGCCGGCATCGATCCGAGACGCAGGCCTGAGACGCTGGAGATCGTTGAAATTGCAAGACTTGCCGACGTTTTCGCTACGGCCAAACGATGAGCTGTGCTATTCTTCTGGCCTCTCCTTCAGGCAGCACCCAGCGGCCTGGTCGCGTGGTCGCGTCTAACGGCGCATCACGGTAATCCGGACCCAAAACAGCACGCCCGCCAGGGCGCGTTGTCGCAGCACGTGTCTCCGGACTGAACCAGGAGTCTATGAATCCATCGTTGCAAGTGGTCCCGCTCGGCGGGCTCGGCGAATTCGGCATGAACTCGATGGCCGTGTCGACGGATCAGACCACGATCGTGATTGATGCGGGCGTGATGTTTGCCGGACCCGAGCTGCCCGGCGTCGACCTGCTGATTCCGGACCTGACGTATCTCGAGCAGTGCCAGCCGCGTCCGGCCGCATTGGTGCTGACGCACGGCCACGAGGATCACATTGGCGGCGTCCCGTATTTCTGGCCGCTCATCGATGGGCCGATCTACGCCACCCCGCTGACGCTCGCGCTTCTGCGGCCAAAGCTCGAAGAGCACGGGATCGATCCAGGCGATCGCCTGATCGCGGTCCAGCCGCGGCAGCGCGTCCGCGTCGGCGACTGCGAAGTGGAGTTTCTCCGCGTCACCCACAGCATGCCCGACTGCGTGGCAGTGGCGATTCACACGCCGGCCGGCACCATCGTGCACACGGGCGATTTCAAAATCGACCAAACGCCGATCGACGGCCAGCACTTCGACGTGCACCGGTTCGCGGAGCTCGGTGGCGCCGGGGTGCTCGCGCTGTTTGCCGACAGCACGAACATCGACCGCAAGGGATTCACGGGGTCGGAGCTCGAAGTGAAGGATGCGTTCGAGGAAATTTTCACGACGGCGACCGGAAAGCTGGTGGTCACGGCGTTTGCGTCGAGCGTCTACCGCATGCAGATTCTCGTCGACCTGGCCGACCAGTTCGGCCGCAAGGTTGCCTTCGTCGGGCGCGGCATGCTGCAGACCTCTGAGGCGGCGCAGCGTCTCGGCTACCTCAAGTTACGGGCGGGCCGCGTCATCCGCGACACCGAAGTGGAATCGCTCCCGCCAGCCGAGGTCCTGTGCCTCGCGACCGGATCGCAGGGGGAGCCTTTCGCCGCCTTGTCGCGCATCGCCATCAACGATCACCGGCACGTCAAAGTCGGGCCCGAGGACACGGTCGTCTTTTCGGCGCGTGCGATTCCGGGCAACGAGAAGTCGATCGGCCAGGTGATGAACCACCTTGCGCGCCGGGGCGCCGACGTCATTTACGAAGGGATCAAGCACGTGCATGTCTCGGGGCATGGCAGCGCCGAAGAGCTGAAGCTGATGCTCACGCTCGTGCGGCCGCGCTTCTTCATCCCGATTCACGGCGAGTATCGACAACTGTCGCAGCACGCCCGCATCGCAGAGCGGGTGACCGCCGGGGTCGAGCCGCCGGTGAAGGTGATGCTGATCGAGAACGGCGACGTGCTGCGCTTCGACGAGAACGGCGCAGCCGTGGCGGGAAAGGCACCCGCAGGCCGGGTGCTGATCGACGCCTCCGGCTCCGGCGAAGTCGTGGATGAGGTGCTGCGCGATCGGCGCCACCTCTCGGAGGATGGCCTGCTGGTGCCGGTGGTCGCCATCAACAAGCAGACCGGCGAGATCGAAGGCGATCCCGACGTCGTGAGCCGCGGGCTCGCGCAGGACGCCGCGAGCGCCGAGATGCTGCGCGAAAGCGCGCGGCTCGTCGGCGCCGTCATTCAGGGAGCCAGCGTTGAAGAACGGACCGACCAGGGACTCATTAAGGAAAAAATCCGCGTCGAGCTCCGGCGCTTCTTCCGCAAACGCTCGGGGCGGCGGCCGCTCATCGTCCCGATCATCATGGAGGTCTAGCGTGGCAGGATCGACCCTCTCGCGCCGGGTCAGCGAGTTCTTCGGCGTGGCGCTGTTCGCCGCGGCCCTCATCTGGCTGATCTCGCTGGCGACCTATGTGCCGACCGACCCGGTCTGGTTCTTCAGCGCGGGATCGGGTGCCGCGCCGGTGAATTTCGCCGGCCGCGTCGGGGCGTTCCTCGCCGAGCTCTCGTTTCAACTGCTCGGCTACGCGTCCTACGTGATACCCGCCGCCATGGTCGTCATCGGCTGGCACTACTTCTGGTGCCGCGAGCTCGATGCGCAATACACCAA
>JANNJO010000357.1:0-17456 GCA_031395755.1 Acidobacteriota bacterium | reverse complement strand
GCTGGCGATCCACCAGCGCGACCATGTTCATCCCGAAGGTATCCTGCATCTGCGTTTCCTTGTACAGATTGTTCAGGATGACTTCGGGCACTTCGCCGCGCTTGAGCTCGATCACGACGCGCATGCCATCGCGATCGGACTCGTCACGAAGGTCGGAAATGCCTTCGATCGTCTTCTCGCCCACCAGATCGGCGATTTTCTTGATCAGGGTCGCCTTGTTCACCTGGTACGGGATCTCGGTGACGATGATCGACTGCCTGTCACCCTTCTTCGCGTGCTCGACGGCGACCCTGGCGCGCATCAGAATGGAGCCGCGTCCCGTGCGATGCGCCGCGTGGATCCCCGCGCGTCCGACGATGAGCCCGCCCGTCGGAAAATCCGGGCCTTTCACGTGCTCCATCAGCCCTCGCAGCCTGTCTTCCTTCGAGAGCTTGGATTCCGCATCCTGTTCCCGCTCGATGGCCCAGATGACGCCGTCGATGACCTCGCGCAGGTTGTGCGGCGGCACGTTGGTCGCCATGCCGACGGCGATCCCCGTCGAGCCGTTGACGAGCAAGTTCGGAATGTGCGCGGGAAGGACGGTCGGCTCTTCGGTCGTCTCGTCATAGTTGGGCACGAAGTCGACGGTCTCCTTGTCGAGATCCGCCATCACATCGTCCGAGAACGCCTGCAGCCGCGCTTCGGTGTACCGCATGGCCGCCGGCGGATCGCCGTCGACCGAGCCGAAATTTCCCTGGCCGTCGACCAGGGGATACCGCATGTTGAAATCCTGCGACAAGCGCACCAGCGTGTCGTAGATCGACGCGTCGCCGTGGGGATGATAGTTCCCCATCACCTCTCCGACGATCTTCGCGCACTTGCGGTAGCCGCGGTTCGACGCGAGGCCCATCTGCCGCATGCCGTACAGCACACGGCGGTGAGCCGGCTTCAATCCATCGCGGACATCGGGCAACGCTCGTCCAATGATTACGCTCATCGCGTAATCCATGTACGACCGCTTCATTTCGTCTTCGATATTGACGGGAATTTTTATGGTTTGGTCTGCCATGCCGCCGTCAGATGTCCAGGTTGCGAACGTCAAGCGCGTTGTCTTCGATGAACTTGCGGCGCGGCTCGACCTGGTCGCCCATCAGCGTGGTAAACATCTGATCGGCTTCCGTGTGATCTTCGGCGCGCACCTGCAGCAGCGTCCGCCCTTCGGGGTTCATCGTCGTCGCCCACAGTTGATCGGGGTTCATCTCGCCGAGGCCCTTGTAGCGGTTGATCGCCACGCCCTTCTTGCCGGCGTTGACGAAATATTCCAGCAGTTCGTCGAGGGAGGTGATCGTCACGTTCGGGTCCGCCTTAAGGCGGCCCCCACCCCTCTCGGTGCCCTCACCCTTTTCGGTGGCGTCCGGCTTCAGCCGGACATCCTCGACGGCCGCACCATCGACCGGGACTTCCGACTCCTGCTCGGCCGCGGCGGCCGTCGTGACCACCGTCATCGGCGGCTTGATCTCGCGGATCTCGCGATAACTGTTCAGAAGCGTCCGATAATCCGGAGACGTCACGAAGTCGAGCGAGATGGTGGTGTGCCGCGGGTAGCCGTTCGATCGATCCTCGATGGCGAGGCTGGACGACTTATTCTCTTCGTCAGGCTGCACCGTCACCACGGAGGTGGGGGTCGTCAGGCGCTTCGCCAGCGCGTCGAGCGAGGCCTGGCTGTCGAAGAACGTCTTGTCGTGCGCGTCGGCGTCGAGCAGCGCCTCGATCGCTTCGCGCACGTGCCCGCGCCGCTCGACCAGGCGCAGGTACTTGCGATACGTCATCAGCCGGTGCAGCAACTGCTCCAGCGGCGCGCCGGAAATCTCGCGCCCGCTCAGCTTCACGGTGCGCGACTCGGCGGCGCGGTGAATCAGGTACGTCTCGAGCTCGCGCTCGTCCTTGATGTAGGTCTCGCCCTTTCCGCGCTTCGCGCGGAACAGCGGCGGCTGCGCAATATACACGTAGCCGTTTTCGATCAACTGCGGCATCTGGCGGTAAAAAAACGTGAGCAGCAGCGTGCGGATGTGCGATCCGTCGACATCCGCGTCGGTCATGATGATCACGCGGTGATACCGCAGCTTCGTGATGTCGAAATCCTCCTGGCCGATGCCGCAGCCGAGCGCGGCGATCATGGTTCTGATCTCGTCGCTGCCGAGCATCTTGTCGAAGCGGGCCTTTTCGACGTTCAGGATCTTTCCCTTGATCGGCAGAATCGCCTGGAAGCGCCGGTCGCGCCCCTGCTTTGCTGAGCCGCCTGCCGACTCCCCCTCGACGATGTAGAGCTCGCTGTTCGCCGGATCGCGCTCCTGGCAGTCCGCCAACTTGCCCGGCAGGCCGCCCCCTTCGAGCGCGCCCTTGCGGCGCACCAGGTCGCGGGCCTTGCGCGCGGCCTCGCGCGCGCGGGCCGCATCAACGGCCTTGCCGAGGATCCGTTTGGCAATCGCCGGGTTCTCTTCGAGGAACGAGCCTAGCTTGTCGTTGACGACCGCTTCGACGATGCCCTTGACCTCGGTGTTGCCGAGCTTGGTCTTGGTCTGCCCTTCGAACTGCGGCCGCGGAATCTTGACGCTGATGACAGCCGTCAGCCCCTCGCGGATGTCGTCGCCGCTGATGCTTTCTTTCAGATCCTTCGCGAGGTTGTTCTTGCCTGCGTAGAAATTGATCGTGCGCGTCAGCGCCGATCGGAAGCCCGACAGGTGCGTGCCGCCCTCGTGGGTGTTGATGTTGTTGGCGAATGTGTAGATCACTTCCGAGTAGCCGTCGTTCCATTGCAGCGCGATCTCGGCGTCGATCCCGTCGCGGTCGCCCTTCATGTAGATCGGCTTTTCGTTGACGGCGGCCTTGTTCTTGTTGAGGTGCTTGACGAACGAGATGATGCCTCCGTCGTACTGAAACTTGTGGCTCTTCGTCTCCCGCTCGTCGTCGAGCGTGATGAGAATGCCGGCGTTCAAGAACGCGAGTTCGCGCAGGCGCTGGGCCAGCGTATCGAAGCTGAAATCGACCGTCTCAAAAATCTCGACATCCGGCCGGAACGTGATCTTGGTGCCGCGCTTCTTCGTGGTTCCGGTAATTTCGAGATCACCGTGCGGCTTCCCGCGCTCGTACGTCTGCTTGAAGACCTGGCTGTTGCGCCAGATTTCCAGGTTGAGTTGCTGCGAAAGCGCGTTGACCACCGACACGCCCACGCCGTGGAGACCGCCCGATACCTTGTAGCTGTCGTTGTCGAATTTGCCACCGGCGTGCAGCATGGTCAGCACAACTTCCGCGGCCGACCGTCCGCTCACGTGCTGGTCGGTGGGAATACCGCGCCCGTTGTCGACGACCGTGATCGAGCCGTCGATGTGAATCGTGACGTTGACCTGATCACAGAAGCCCGCAAGGGCCTCGTCGATAGAGTTATCGACGACCTCGTAGACGAGATGGTGCAGTCCGGACGGTCCGGTCGAGCCAATGTACATGGCCGGACGCTTCCGTACCGCCTCGAGGCCTTCAAGGACTTTGATTTTGTCCGCGCCGTAGTCGGCGGACTCCGTGGTTTCCCGTTCGAGCTCTGCGCTCGGATTCGATTCGGTCATGTATCGCGTCAGACTCTCATTGGCATGATCACGTACGTGTAGTCGTAGCCCTGGGTGCCGACCGGCTTCATCACCGCCTGGCTCACTTCGTCCTTCAACTCGAGCGCCACCAAGTCGGTGTCGACCGCGCCGAGGAAATCCATCACATATTGCGCGTTGAAACAAATTTGCATGCTGGTGTCCGAGTAATCCACCGGCAGCGTTTCCTTCGCCTCGCCGAACTCAGGGCTGCTGGACGTTACTTCGACCTTGCCCTTATCGAGCTGGAATTTCACCGAGCGCGACCTCTCGTTCGACAGCAGTGCCACGCGCTTGACCGCGTTGGTGAGGCGTTCACGCTCGAACTCGATCCGCTTGTTGTTGCCCTTGGGAATGACTCGCTCGAAGGCGGGAAATTGTCCGTCAATCATCCGCGAGATCAGCATTCGTCCGCCAACCTCGAAAAAGAGATGGTTCTCGCCGCGCTCGTAGCGAATATCGCCGTCACCTTCCATGAGCAGCTTGCCAAGTTCCCACAACGTCTTGCGCGGCAGGATGGCGCGGACCTCGTCTCCGTCTTTCGACGGCTTCGCGCTGCCCTTCGGCCGATCGACGTTCACCAGCGCGAGCCGGTGTCCGTCAGTGGCCACGAGGCTCATCGACGTCGCGCCCAGGATGAACAATGCACCGTTGAGAAAAAAACGGGTGTCTTCGCCCGTGATGGCGAACTGCGTCTTGGCGACCATCTCTTTCACGGCCTGCCGGGGGAGCGTCGCGTTCGTCGCCCCGGTCGCTTCCGGCACCGCGGGAAAATCTTCTTTCGGCAGCGTCTGCATGCGCGAATCGAAACGATCGGCGGCCACCTTGACGCCGTTTTTGTCCTCGGCGATGCGCACGTCGGTTTCCGGCAGCGCCTTCACAATTTCGTAAAGCTTCTTGGCCGGAAGCGTCAGCGTTCCGGCCTTCTCGACCACGGCGTCGCACCGGCTGCGGAGCCCGACTTCGAGATCAGTGGCCAGTAGACGGATTTCGTTTCCCTTCGCTTCCATCAGCACGTTCGCCAGAATCGGAATGGTGTTCTTCCGCTCGACGATGCCTTGGAAAAGTTGCAGTTCTCGCAGTAGGTCGTTTTTCTTAACGACTAGATCCATGGCTGACTGACCTCAATTTGGGGCCGGCGATCTCTTGTATTAGAAGGGGGAAAAAGAGAGATAAAGAATTATACAAGAAGAAGGTGCTGTTAGGAAATCAAAATGAACCCACAAGTGCTTGCTGTTCAGGTACTTAAACTGTGGGTTTTTGTGTGGATAAGAGGCCTCCCTCAACCGCGTAAGGAGGGGAGGCTTTCGCCCTAAAAAAAGACCATCCTCAGGCGTGGCGAATGGTCCTCACGCAGACCTGTGTAAATCGCGTTTTCTCACCTAAAACTCTCGAGGAAGCTGTTGAGAAGTGTGTTGAACTGCGCGTCGACCTTGCGCAGCGCTTCCACTTTTTTGATGGAGTGAATCACGGTCGAATGATGTTTCCCGCCGAAACTGCGGCCAATCTCCGGCAGCGACGCGTGCGTCAGCGCTTTGCACAGATACATGGCCACCTGCCGCGGCATCGCAATCGATTTCGAGTTGTTCCGCGATTTCAATTCCACCATCTTCAACTGGTAGTAATCGGACACGAACTTCTGGATGGAATCGATCGTAACGGCTTTCTCCTCGTGATCTTTGACGTTCCGCAGGACTTCCTGTGCTAAATCTGTGGAGAGCTCTCGTCCCGTGAGCGACGCATAGGCAATCAACCGGATGAGTGAACCCTCGAGCTCGCGAATATTGGACTTGATGCGGCCGGCAATGTAAATCGCGACCGAATCGGGCAGCGGCACCGCTTCCGCTTCCGCTTTTTTCTTCAGAATCGCGACTTTCGTCTCCAGGTCGGGCGACTGGATGTCGGCGATTAGCCCCCACTCAAAGCGTGAGCGCAGCCGTTCTTCCAGTTGCTCGATCTCGTGAGGCGGGCAGTCGCTGCTGAGCACGATCTGCTTCTGCGAATCGTAGAGCGCGTTGAACGTATGAAAAAACTCATTCTGGGTGCCTTCCTTGCCGGATAGGAACTGCACGTCATCCACCAGCAACACGTCGACACTGCGATACCGCTCGCGGAAATCGATCAACCGGTCGTAACGCACGGCGTTGATCATTTCGTTCATGAAGCGCTCGGATGAAATATAGGTGAGCACCACGTTGCGATCGTGTTGAAGCACGTAGTGGCCGATCGCGTGCATCAAGTGGGTCTTGCCGAGACCGACACCTCCGTAAATGAACAACGGGTTGTAGGAACGTGACGGCGCCTCAGCGACGGCGCGGCAGGCCGCATGGGCGAACTGATTCGATGATCCGACGATGAACGTGTCGAAGGTGTAGCGCGGATTCAGCCCCGCAGCGGGTGTGGGCGTGAGGGGTGGCAGCGGTTCGCCGCCCCCCAGGTCTTCTGCCAAGGGTGCCGCCGGCGGAGGGGTCGCCTGGGCTTCCGCCGATCCGCTCGCGACGAAATTGACCAGGGCGTCCGTGCGATGCACTTCTTCGAGCGCTTCAGCGATGACGCCCGAATAATGTTTGGTAATCCAATCTTTGAAGAGCGCATTGGGGACGCGTACCGTCACCGTGAGGCCGTCGTCGGAGACGAACCCCGTCGGCTTGAACCACGTATAGAAGCTGTGGCGGTTCACTTTAGCCTGGACGCGCGACAGGATCTCCTCCCAGATATTGCTGGCAATCATTGGCGATCTCTTTAGCTTTCGCCTTACCGCCAGAGGGCGGAGCGGGTCTGAATTATGGGAGAAGCCTGAAGAATGGCTTCAAATCGTGATTGGCGGGCTTTCGCCTGCGAAAAGTGTCCATAAACAGGGCGCCTTTTGCGATCACTATGCAGAAGATCGGTAATTTCCACAGGTTTTTGCACAGGTGTGGAAAACTCTGGGAGGAGACCAAATTTCATACGCGGTACTCGAGGCGCGACTGTAGCATGGCGAGCGCGTTCGTTGACAGGGCGGTAGCTGCCCCATTAGGATTGTAGGTTCGCGCGTTGCGATTTTTTTTAAATTCCTAAGGATTTTCGATGAAACGTACCTTTCAGCCCAACCGGCGCCGGCGCCGCCGAACCCATGGTTTCCTCGTCCGCATGCAAACCAAGAACGGCCGCAGCGTCCTGAAGCGCCGCCGTGCAAAGGGGCGCAAGCGGCTCAGTGTTTCGTCATCGCGGTGAAGCTGCGCCGTCGGGCGGAGTTCACCAAGGTCTACGAGCGGGGCACCCGCCTTCGGGGCCGGTTCATGACCTGCTTCGCCCTGCCAAACGAGGTCGGCTCGGCTCGGCTGGGCATCGCGGCTAGCCAGAAAATAGGAAACGCCGTCACGCGAAACCGGGCCAAACGGCTTGTTCGAGCGCTGTTTAGAGCCCATAAACCATTGACAGGAATAGACATCGTCGTTATTCCTCGTCGGGCGATGCTCGACGCATCCTGGCGGAATCTTGAAGCCGACTATCGTGCTGCACTTCAGCGCATCGACAAACAATAAAGGGGCTCAGTTCGCCCCTTCAGTCCGAATCGGCCTCGCGGCCATTCGAGGCTATCAAGTCATTATTAGGCCGTTACTTACGGGGTCGTGTCGCTATTTGCCAACCTGCTCCCAGTATGCGGCCGAGTCAATCGTCACCTACGGCGCGCTCCGAGGGGGATGGCTGGGCCTTAAGCGCGTCCTCCGTTGCCACCCATTCGGCGGCTCGGGGCTGGATCCGGTCCCTTAACCTGATGGAACGCCGCCTTCTCCTCGCAATAGTTCTCACCTTCGTCGTTCTGACCGCGTACCAGTGGCTGGTTCCAACGCCTCAGCAGCCGCCAGCAGGGCAGCCGGCTGACACAACGAGCGCCGCGCCGGCCCCCCGGCCGCCGGATGCCATGACGCCTGGCGCGGCCACGCAGGCGCCGGTTGTGATCGCGCCCCCGGTTCTCACGACGGTTGAAACCATTCAGGCCGACACGGCGGAACGAACGATCGCGGTGGACAACGGGCTCGTTCGCGCGGTCTTCTCGAACCGCGGTGCGACGTTGTTGGCATGGCAGCTCTCGGGGTATCTCGCCGACGGGAAGCCGGTCGATCTGGTCCCGCACAACCTGCCGGCGGATCAGCCGAGGCCGTTCTCGCTGAAGCTCGAAGATGCGGCTAAAACCGCGCGCCTGAATTCCGCGCTGTTCGCGAGGACCGGCGGTCCGGCGCAAGCCGGTACGGAGCCGTCCACGCTGGATGCGCGCAGCGCCCCCGTCACGCTCACGTTCGAGTATCAGGACGCTGCCGGCCTTCAGGCTCGGAAGGCATTCCGCATCGAGCCGGATTCATACGTGGTCACGGTCTCTGCGAACGTGACCGATGCCGGGATCGCGATCAACCCGACGATTCAGTGGGGCCCCGGTCTGGGCGACGTGCTCGCGGTCGGCGGCGGCAGCGCCTTCATGGCGCTGCGCAAGTCGGCGGCGATTTTTTCGATCGATGGCGATGTCGAGCGGATTCAAGCTGCAGATCTTCTCGAGACCCCCAAGTATCAGGGCGGCTATGACTTCGCCGGCATCGATACGCACTACTTCATCTCAGCGGCGGTGAAGCCGGGAAGCGCCGAGCTCGAGTACCGTCCGCTTTCCATTCCATCTGCGGGATCCGATCCGGCCGTATCGCGCGACTACGTCGGCTACGACATTCGCTTCCGGTCGGTGCCGAGCGGGCCGTCCACCGTGCAGTTCTTTGTCGGGCCGAAGCACTTCGTATCGCTGCAGCAGGCCGACCCCGATCTCGTCCGCGCGATTTGGTTCGGGATGTTCGCGTTCCTGTGCGTGCCGCTCTTGTCGGCGCTCAACTGGCTGAACAGCTTCGTCGGCAACTACGGCTGGTCGATCATCCTGCTCACCGTCATCATCAACGCGGCCATGTTCCCCCTGCGTCACAAGAGCAACGTGTCGATGCGGAAGATGCAGGAAATCCAGCCGCAGGTGAAGACCATTCAGGATCGCTACGCGAAGCTGAGCATGACCGATCCCGCTCGGCAGAAGATGAACACGGAGCTGATGGAGCTCTATCGGCAGAAGGGCGTCAACCCGGCGAGCGGCTGCGTCCCGATGCTGCTGACCTTCCCGGTGCTGCTCGCGTTCTACAGCCTGCTGTCCGAGGCGATCGAGCTGCGCGGCGCGCCGTTCATGTGGTGGATCCACGATCTCGCCGCCGCCGACCCGTATTACGTGACGCCGATCCTCATGGGCGCCTCGCAGGTGCTGCAACAGAAAATGATGCCGATGACGGGAGCCGATCCCGTGCAGCAGAAGATGATGCTCTTCATGCCGATCATCTTCACGTTTCTCTTCCTGACGTCGCCGGCGGGGCTTGCGCTGTACTGGTTCGCCAGCAACGTGCTCGTGATCCTGCAGCAGGTGCTGACGAATAAGATGATCGGACCCCCGGCGATCCGCGCCCCCCGGCCGCCGGCCGAGCGCAAGATGAAGAAGGTTGGCGAGGGGAAGACGGAGAGCGCTCCTGAAAGTGAAAAGTGAAAAGTGAAAAGTAGAAAGTAAAAAATATGAGTGCAACTCAACCGGTCGTCGACTTCATCACCAAGGTCGTCAGGGACATGGGCCTCGCGCTGGAAGCGAACGTCGAGACCAGTCAGGACGGAACGCGCATCAACCTCGTCGGCGAAGGCGCCGACGCGCTTCTCGCGCGGCGCGGCGAAGGGCTGCAGGCGCTGCAGCATCTCGTCGACAGCGCATTTCGCAAGCAGCTTGGCGAGGAGCGGCTGCTCATCGACTGCATGGACTTCCGGCGCGACAAGGACAACGAGTTGCGGGTGATGGCAAAATTCCTTGCCGAGAAGGCCAAGACGTCCGGCGTGGAACAGAGCATCGGGCCCCTCAACGCCTACGAGCGGCGGCTCGTGCATCTGGCCGTCGCCGAGGTGCCCGGCACGACGTCCGAGAGCATCGGCGATGCCGCGGTGAAAACCGTCACGATCAGTGCGACAAAATAAATTAATGTTTCTAATCCCTAATCCCTAATCCCTAATCCCGGACGATGTTCAGCACCGAAGACACGATCGTCGCGATTGCGACCCCTGCTGGACGCGGCGGGATTGGGGTGGTCCGGCTGAGCGGCCCGGCGGCGGTCGAGATTGCCGGGTCATTGCTCCGGCTCGAGGCTCCCCTTCAGGCCAGGCGCGCCACGTTCGCCCGGACCGCCGGCGATCAGGTCGTCGCGACCTATTTTCCCGCACCACATTCCTACACCGGTGAGCACGTCGTCGAGATCAGCGCCCACGGGAGCCCTGTCGTGCTGCGACAGATCGTCGAGCAGTCGATGCACGGGGGCGCGCGTCTCGCCGAGCCCGGCGAGTTCACCCTGCGCGCGTTCCGGAACGGCAGAGTCGATCTCGTTCAGGCCGAAGCGGTCGCCGATCTGATCGATGCCGTGACGCCGCTTCAGGCGCGGGCCGCGTTCGATCAGCTCGAAGGCACGTTGACCGAACGCATCGGCGCGATCGATGCGGAGCTGTTCGACCTCATCGCGCGCCTGGAAGCCTCGCTCGATTTTTCCGATGAGGGCTATCACTTCGTGCAAGCCGGCGAAGCCGGCGCGGCGCTACGGTCGATTGAAAGCCAGCTGGCCTCGCTGCTCTGCGAGGCCAGACGCGGCAGGCTGATTCGGGAAGGCGCGCGGGTTGCGATTGCCGGCAAGCCGAACGTCGGCAAGTCGAGCCTGTTCAATGCCCTGTTGCGGGCCGGCCGCGCGATCGTCACGCCAATCCCGGGCACGACGAGGGATCTCGTCACGGAGAGCGCCGACATCGACGGCTTGCGGCTCGAGTTGATTGACACCGCCGGTGTGCGAGAGACAGTGGACGAGGTGGAGATCGAAGGCGTCGCACGGGCGCGCCGCGCCTGGTCGACCGCCGATCTTGTGCTGGTCGTGCTCGACGTGTCGCGGCCACTTGACTCGGCGGATTTCGACCTGCTCGTCGAAACCGGGCAGAAACGCCGACTCGTGATTGCGAACAAGAGCGATTTGCCGGCGGCGTGGGCGAGCGCGGATCTTCCGGATGCAAGCGCTGTCGTGTCTTCGGAAACGGGTGATGGCCTCGCAGGGCTGCGGCGCGAGATTCGCTCTGCGCTGGAGGGCGGAAGCGCAGACACGCAGCGTGATTCCGCAGCCGTCACGAACGTGCGGCACGCCGCGCTGCTCGAAACCGCTCGCCAGGCGCTGCGCCGCGCGTCGGAGTCGGTGGACAATCCAGGCGGGCCCGTTGCGGAAGAATTCGTGTTGACGGATCTCCAGGACGCACGCGCGGCGCTGGAAGAGGTGACCGGCAAGCGGACGTCGGAGGATTTGCTGCGCCACATCTTCTCGCGCTTCTGTCTTGGGAAATAGGATGGATAACCACAGAGGACGCAGAGCGCGCAAAGGGTGGTTGCGTTTTAAGCGAACAGAGGGACGCGAATGACGTTTGACGTGATCGTGATCGGAGCGGGACACGCGGGGTGTGAGGCCGCATATGCCGCGGCGCGCCTGGGGCGGCACGTGGCCATCTGCACGTTAACGTCCGACACGGTCGCGCAGATGCCCTGCAATCCGGCGATCGGCGGGACCGCAAAAGGTCACCTCGTCGCGGAGATCGATGCGCTCGGCGGCTTGATGGCTCGCGCGATCGACGCCACCGGCATTCAGTTCAAGGTGCTCAATCGCAGCCGCGGCCCCGCCGTCTGGTCGCCGCGCGCGCAGGCCGACAAGCAGCGCTATGGACGCTGGATGCTCGAAGCGCTCCAGCGCGAGAAGAACATCGAGTGGATTTTCGGGAGGGCCGGGCGGATCCTCGTCGAGCACGGCCGGGTGGCCGGCCTTGCGCTGGAGGACGGCCCGCGCTACGCGTGCCGCTCGCTGGTGATCACGACGGGGACGTTCCTGAACGGGCTGGTCCATGTCGGTCCCGAGCAGCGGCCGGCCGGCCGCGCCAACGAACCGCCGTCGCGCGAGCTGGCGGACTCTCTGAAATCATTCGGCTTCACGTGGGGACGGTTGAAGACCGGCACGCCCCCGCGCCTCGATCGGCACAGCATCGATTTCGAGCGCTGCGTCAGCGACGGTCGATTTGTGCTCGAGCCCGGCGATGCGCCTCCCGTTCCCTTTTCATTTCTCACCGAATCGATCGAGATCGATCAGGTCCCCTGCTATCTCGTCCACACCAACGAGCGCGTGCGCGAGATCGTCATGGCGAACATCGACAAGTCGCCGCTGTTCAACGGGCAGATTCACGGCGTCGGCCCGCGCTATTGCCCATCCCTCGAAGACAAGATCGTACGGTTCCCTCAGCGCGAGCGGCACCAGATTTATCTCGAGCCTGAAGGACGCGACGTCGACGAGATTTACGTGAACGGCTTGTCGATGAGTCTTCCAGTCGACGTGCAGCTCGAGGTCGTGCGGGCGATGCCCGGCTTGGACGCCGCACGAATGCTGCGGCCGGCCTATGCCGTCGAGTACGACTTCATCCAGCCCACCGAACTTACGAGGGCGCTTGAAACAAAACGGGTCGCGGGGCTCTTTCTTGCCGGTCAGATCAATGGGACGTCCGGCTACGAGGAGGCTGGCGCCCAAGGGCTCATTGCCGGGGCCAACGCAGCTCTAAAGGTCCGCGGTGAAGAGTCGTTTATTGTGTCTCGAAGCGAGGGTTACTTGGGTATTCTGGTAGATGACCTAATTACAATGGGTTGTCTTGAACCCTACCGTATGTTTACGTCCCGCGCCGAGTACCGACTCCTGTTGAGGGTTGATAACGCCGATTTACGGCTGACCCCGAGGGGACGTGAGGCAGGTTTGGTGGGCGACGAACGCTGGGAGAGCTTCCGAGCCAGAGAGGCGCGGTTCGGGGCAAACCTCTCGGCGCTGCGGTCGGCATCGGTCAGGGACAGCGCGGGCGTGAGAATGCCTGCCGAGCAGTGGTTGCGCCAGCCTCAGGCCAGGCTCTCTGAACTGGTGCGGGACGGCTTTCATCTCGTGCAGCCTGTCAGCAGACTGGACATCCCGAGTGCGGAGACCACCCTGAAATATCAGGGGTACCTCAAGCGCCAGGAGTCCGATATCATGCGCCGATCGCGCGACGAAAACCGGCGCATCCCGCCCGCATTCCCCTACACTGCAGTGCCCGGGCTTTCGGCGGAGGTAGTGCAGCGCCTTAGCCAAGTCCGGCCCGAGACGCTTGGCCAGGCCAAGCGGGTCCCCGGCATTACGCCCGCGGCGTTGGCCGTTCTCTCCACCTACGTCTCACGTAGCATGTGACGTATCCTCACGGAGTGGAGGTTCGAGAAAAGCTTTCCAGGCGCGCAGCCGAGGCCGGTTTATGGCTGCCGGAGGCGACTTTTCAAGGGCTGGAAGCGTATTTCGAGCTGCTGCAAAAATGGAATCAGCGGGTCTCGCTGACTTCCCTGCCGATTGACATCTACTCTGACGAGGCGATCGACCGGCTCCTGATAGAGCCCGCGCTAGCGGCCGGCTTCCTCCCAACTCCAGGGGCCACTGTGATGGACATTGGATCGGGCGGAGGGTCGCCGGCAATCCCCATTAAACTCGTCGCCCCAGCGATTGCCTTGACGATGGTGGAATCCAACCACAAGAAGGCTTCGTTCCTGCGCGAATCTATCCGGCTCCTCGACCTAGCGCGCACAACGCTCGAGTCGGTCCGATTTGAGGAACTGCTGGAGAGGCCCGGACTTCGCGAGTTCGCGGACGTGGTTACCCTGCGAGCTGTCAGGGTGGACCCTGGCACCCTTGACGCGGTCGGGATTCTTTTGAAGCCAGGAGGCTCGCTCTTCCTGTTCTCGGCTACGACCCAGACCGCTATCGGTAGAACGTCAGACTTGGTCCCTGTTGCCGTCCACCCGCTGTCAATCCATCTCGGGAGCCGGCTGGAAGTGTTGCGACGGGTTAACTAAGCACACTTGTTCCACGTGGAACACTGGAGTATCCTTCCTCGCTTAAACAACGCCTGCAGACATAAATTGGTTAAACGACCAATAAATAACACTCAATGAACAAGATACAGGCAATTGCGAACCAGAAGGGTGGGGTTGGGAAGACAACCACAGCGATAAATCTCGCCGCGGCCCTGGCCGCTGAGGGGCGGCGGGTGCTTCTGGTTGACCTCGACCCCCAAAGCAACATGACCAGCGGCGTCGGGCTCCGCGGTCACGCCGCTTCGGGCGGAACGGTCTACAACCTCCTCACGGCGACCGATGGCGCCGCCCTCCACGATCCCGACGTCTTCGTTCTGCAGACAGCCTTCCCGAATCTCTTTCTACTGCCGGCCGACCGCAATCTCACCGGCGCGGAAATCGAGATGGTCGCGTTGCCGGGACGCGAATCACAGCTGCGCAGATTCTTGACTCCCCTGCGCGATCGGTTCGACCACATTTTCATCGACTGCCCGCCCTCGCTCGGCCTGCTCACGTTGAACGCGCTCGTTGCGGCCGACGCGGTGCTCATCCCTCTTCACTGCGAGTACTTTGCGCTCGAGGGACTCGCCGATCTCATGACGACCTTGCGGCGTGTGCGGGCGGGACTGAATCCGTCGCTGGATGTGGATGGTGTGCTGCTGACGATGTACGACGAGCGCACCAACCTGGGCACGCAGGTGGCGAGCAACGTACGTGAGTTTTTCAAAGAGAAGGTGTTTGAGACGGTCATCCCGCGCAACGTGCGCCTCGCCGAGGCGCCAAGCCACGGGCTGCCGGTGACAGCCTACGACGCAAAATCAAAAGGCGCGGAGGCGTACATCTCGCTCGCACGTGAATTTCTGGCCCGCGGCGGCGTGTCTCAACACAGAGACACGGAGACACAGAGATAGGAGACGATATGGAAAAACGACCTGCGCTCGGCAAAGGCCTCAGCGCGCTCATTCCCGACGTGCCGGACGTACGCCCTGGAACGACGCCGACTGAAGTCGATGTCGATCTGATCTCGCCGAACGAGCATCAGCCGCGCCATCAGTTCGAAGACGGGCGTCTCGACGAGCTTGCGCGATCCATCCAAGCCAACGGCGTCATCCAGCCCATCATCGTCCGGCGGGTCGACGGAGGCTATCGCATCATCGCGGGCGAGCGCCGCTGGCGCGCGGCCCAGCGCGCCGGGCTGACGCGCGTGCCGGTGGTAGTCAAAGAGGTGGCTGCGGGGCAGGACGCGCAGCTTCTCGAGATGGCGCTGATTGAGAACATCCAGCGCGAGGATCTCAACCCGATCGATGAGGCAGGGGCCTACGAGAAATTGAGCACCGACTTCAAGATGACGCAGGAGGAGATCGCGGCCGCGGTGGGGAAGGACCGCTCCTCAGTCGCCAATCACCTGCGCCTGCTGAAGCTGCCGCAGGAAGTCCGCGCCGAGGTCGCCGGGGGCCGCCTGTCCATGGGGCACGCGCGCGCGTTGCTCGCCATCAGCGACGAGGGAGGCCAGCGTCAGCTTGCGCGCGAGGTGATTACGCAGAACCTGTCCGTCCGCGAGACCGAAGCGATGGTGAAGCGCCTCGGCAGCCCGGCGCCGTCTGAGCGCAGCGCCCCGGCCGGACCAGACGTCCACACCCGCGCCGCCCAGGAGAAGCTGAGGATGGCTCTGGGTACTCGCGTGCGCATCGTCAGGCGGGGGAAAGGTGGAAGAATCGAAATTGACTTCACGTCGGAGGATGAGCTGCAGCGCCTCTACGAACGGCTCGTGAATTGACGTGGGTTCATGGTATAAAAGACTGTTTTGCGCTTGTGAAATTCGGCGCAAGCTCGACGAGTGTGCCTGTGAACCATGACTAGCCGTACCGCCGCCGCCAGATACGCCCGCGCCCTGCTTGACGTCGCCACGAAGGAATCCGTCGATCTCGACACAATTGCCGGCGAGCTGGACGACTTCAACGCGTTTCTCAATCAGCAGGTGGCGCTCGAGCGCCTTATGCTGAACCCGGCCGTGCCCGCTCCGCGCAAGCGCGCGGCGATGGAGCAGATGACGAAGCTCTCGGGCTATAGGGCGGTCGTCTCGAAGCTGCTCGTCCTGCTGGCCGACCGCGATCGCCTCGGCCTGCTTCCCGACATCTCCGCGATGTATCACGAGATGCTGGCTGAACGACAGAACGTCGTTCATGCCGAAGTCACCAGCGCCGAGCCGCTGTCGCGAGAGACGGCCGATGCCATCCAACAGAAGCTCGCGACCGTCACCGGCAAGCGCGTCTCGATGAAGACGAAGGTGAACAAGGAACTCATCGGGGGAGTCGTCGCCCGCGTCGGGGGCACCGTGTACGACGCCAGCATTGCGACGCAGTTGAAGAAAATTCGAGAGCGACTGACGACCTAGCCTTAGCCTAGAACCCGGATCAAAAAATGGACATTAAAGCTGAAGAGATCTCCAAGATCATCCGCGACCAGATTGGCAGCTACGCCGTCGAAGTCGACGTCGCCGAAGTCGGCAGCGTCGTGTCGCTCGGCGACGGCATCGCGCGCGTCCACGGCGTCGAGCGCGCGATGGCCGGCGAGATGCTCGAGTTTCCGCACGGCGTCTTCGGCATCGCTCTGAATCTCGAAGAGGACGCCGTCGGTGCGGTGCTCCTCGGGGAGTACACGGCAATCAAGGAAGGCGACATCGTGAAGCGGACCGGCCGCATCATCTCGGTGCCGGTGGGCGAAGAGCTGCTCGGCCGCGTGGTCAACGCCCTAGGGCAGCCGATCGATGGGAAAGGCCCCATCACGTCGAAGACGCTCATGCCCATCGAGCGCATCGCGCCGGGCGTCGTCGACCGCCAGCCTGTGCGGGAGCCGCTGCAAACCGGTCTCAAGGCGATTGACGCCATGGTGCCCATCGGCCGCGGGCAGCGCGAGTTGATCATCGGCGACCGCCAGACGGGTAAGACGGCCGTGGCGGTCGACGCCATCATCAACCAGCGCGACAAGGACGTCATCTGCATCTATAACGCGATCGGGCAGAAGCAATCCACCATCGCCCAGGTCGTCCGCATCCTGGAGGAAGCCGACGCGCTCCGCTTCAGCATCATCGTCGCCGCCGGCGCCTCGGATCCCGCGCCGCTGCTCTACATTTCTCCGTATTCCGCGTGCACGATGGGGGAGTTCTTCCGCGACAGCGGCCGCCATGCGTTGCTGGTCTACGACGATTTGTCGAAGCACGCGCAGGCTTACCGCGAAATCTCGCTGCTGCTGCGGCGCCCGCCGGGCCGCGAGGCGTACCCCGGCGACGTTTTCTACCTGCACTCCCGACTCCTGGAGCGCGCGGCGAAACTCAACAACGAGCTCGGCGGCGGATCCTTGACGGCGCTGCCCATCATCGAGACGCAGGCCGGCGACTTGTCGGCCTACATCCCGACGAACGTCATTTCGATCACCGACGGCCAGATCTTCCTGGAATCGGATCTGTTCAACCAGGGCGTCCGTCCGGCCATCAACGTCGGCAACTCGGTGTCGCGCGTCGGAGGCTCCGCGCAGATCAAGGCCATGCGCCAGGTTGCGGGCTCGCTTCGCCTCGACCTTGCTCAGTACCGCGAGCTCGCGGCGTTCGCGCAGTTCGGCAGCGATCTCGATGCTGCCACGCAGTCGCAGCTGAACCGCGGTGCGCGGCTCGTGGAAATTCTGAAGCAAGGTCGAGGCGAAGCGAGCCCGCAACCTGGCGCATGGCCTTGATCTGCGCGGAGCCTCCGACGCGCGACACCGAGTTGCCGACGTTGATGGCCGGCCGGATGCCCTGGTGGAAGAGGTCGGACTCCAGGAAGATCTGGCCGTCGGTGATCGAAATGACGTTCGTCGGGATGTAGGCCGACAAGTCG
>JANNJO010000334.1:0-4278 GCA_031395755.1 Acidobacteriota bacterium | reverse complement strand
GCTGCTGCGGAAGTCGAAACCGTTCTGGTGCATTCTCGGCGATCACCACATCTGGAGCACGGTGCTCCGCGTGCCCATCACGTTTCCCCCTGACAAGTTCTATGGTGCCGAGCTGAGTGCGATGTGCGTGCCGGATCTGCTGGGTACGCAAGGCACGTTCACGTTGTTCACGACGCGTCCTATGGGCGGCCGCTTTAAAGAGGGCGGCACCCGCGTGGAGCTCCGCAAGAATGGGCACGGATTCGAGGCGAGTCTGGAAGGTCCGCCCAACAGCCTTGTCGCCGGCGAGCCGGCACTGGCGATCCCGTTGTCGATTCGTGCCGACCAGGGTCGCGCGCGCATCAACGTGAGCGGCCACCGTCACACGCTGGAGATGGGCAAGCTCAGCGACTGGATCACGTTGACCTTCCCGGCCGCACCGCTGATCAAAGTGAGCGGCATCTGCCGGATGCTCGTGACCGAGATGGACGAACACGTCTCGCTCTATGTCACGCCCATCAACATCGACCCCGAGAAGCCGGCGATGCCGATCTCTCACCCTTCGTATTACTCGACGTACCTGGCGAAGAAGATCGGCCAGTACTCGACACTGGGACTCGCGGAGGACACCTGGGCGCTCAACGAAGGCGTCATCGACGACGGCACGTTCCTGCAGCAGGCCTACGACATCGACGCCGAGCGGGAGCGGATGTTCTTCGCAGGGCTCGACAAGCTCCGGCGAGGGAGCCTGGTGTGTGTCTTTGACGCCACCGACCGCATCCAACACATGTTCTGGCGTTATCTCGATCCGACGCATCCGGCCGGGCGCGGGCGCGAGACCGCGGAGCATCGCGACGCCATCGAACAGCTTTACCTACACAACGACGCGCTCGTGGGCAGGGTGATGGCGCGAGTGAAAGACGGCGACGTTCTGATGGTACTCTCGGATCACGGATTCAATTCGTTCCGCCGGGGCGTCAATCTGAACAGCTGGCTGCACGCAAACGGATACCTCACACTCCAACCCGGCGCAGACGGCTGCGCCGAGTGGCTACGAGATGTGGACTGGTCTCGGACGCGAGCCTACGCCCTGGGCCTGACCGGAATGTTCCTCAACGTCAAAGGGCGCGAGGCTCAGGGGATTGTCGAGCCAGGTGAGGGCGCGGCGCAGTTGAGGCAGGAGCTCGTTGCCAGGCTTTCGGGGCTGGCGGACGAGGAGGCTGCCGCCGTCGGTATCACTGAAGCTTTTGAGACACGGGCACTGTACTCGGGGCCTTATCTGCAGAACGCGCCTGATCTCCTAATCGGCTATAACGCGGGCTATCGCACGTCATGGGATTGCGCCACCGGCGTCGTGGCGGGGCCGGTGTTCGAAGACAACCTCAAGGCCTGGAGCGGCGATCACTGCATCGACCCGCGGCAGGTGCCTGGCGTCCTCTTTTGCAACCGGCCCATCGAATCGACGGATCCGGCGCTCATCGACATCGCGCCGACGGCGCTGCATCTGTTCGGCATCGAGCCTCCGGCCTACATGGAAGGCAAGGTCCTGATGGCCACCGCATCGTTGCGACACGCGGGTGCGACGCTATGATGCGATCGTGGTGGGCGGCCACCCGCACAAGAGCGGGATACGTCGTGCTCGCGCTGTTCGTGTCTGTTCTTGCCTTGCCGATCGGTTGTAGCGCCAGATCCGGTACAAGAGGCAAGCGGGTCATCGTCCTCGGCTTCGACGGCCTGGACTACGACCTCACGCGATCGCTCATCGACAAAGGGCGGCTCCCGAATTTCGCGCGGCTTGCCGCATCCGGTGGCTTTGCGCCGCTGGGGACATCGATCCCGCCGCAGAGCCCCGTGGCATGGTCGACCTTCATTACCGGGCTCGATCCGGGCGGCCACGGCATCTTCGACTTCATCCATCGGGACCCCAAGACGATGGTGCCCTACCTGTCGACGTCGAGGACCGTGGGGTCCAGTCGCGCGATTACCGTGGGCGATTGGCAGTTCCCGCTCTCGGGTGGCACTGTCGAGCTCTTGCGACAGGGGCAGCCGTTCTGGGAAGTGCTCGAGGCCCGCGGCGTCGAGACGACGATCATCCGCATGCCCGCCAACTTTCCTCCGTCCGGCACCGCCACCCGTGAATTGAGCGGCATGGGCACGCCCGACCTTCTCGGGGGCTACGGGACGTTTTCGTTCTATACATCGGAGCCCTTTGCGTTTGGAGGTCGAACGCTGTCTGGCGGGGCGTTGTATCCCGTCACGGTCGAGGGCAACGTCGTCCGTGCGGCGCTGCACGGCCCCGACAATCCTTTTCTCAGGGTGCCCGAGAAAATCACGGCCGGCTTCACCCTGTACCTCGACGCCGAGCGGCCGGTGGCCAAGCTCGTGGTCGGCAACCAGGAGCGCGTGCTCGCGGTGGGGGAATGGAGCGACTGGGTGCCGGTGGACTTCGATCTGCGTGTGCCGTTGCAGAGCGTTCGCGGGATGACTCGGTTCTATCTGAAGCAGATGAGACCGTATGTCGAGGTGTATGTGTCGCCGATCAACCTCGACCCGGTGGAGCCGGCGATGCCCGTGTCCGAGCCTGAGGACTACGCCGCTGAACTTGCCACCGCTACGGGTCGCTTCTATACCCAGGGCATGCCCGAAGACACCAAAGGGTTGAGAACAGGCGTCCTGACGCGCGACGAGTTCCTCGCGCAGGCCCGGCTGGCCGGTGATGAGAACCGGGTGCAATACCGCTATGTGCTCGATCGGTTCAACGACGGGTTGCTCTTCTATTATTTCGGCAACGTCGATCAGATCGCCCACATGATGTGGCGCGCCAGGGATCCCGGCCACCCGGCGCACGATCCGGCGATCGATCCCCGGTACGCGGATGTCATCGAGGAGCTCTACGTCGGGCTCGACCGTATCGTCGGCGAAACGCTCGACGCCATCGGCACGGACGGCACGCTCGTCGTGCTGTCCGACCACGGCTTCACCTCGTGGCGGCGATCATTTCACCTCAACACATGGCTCAAGCAGGAAGGATTCTTGACGCTTGCGAACCCTGCCCGCGAAGACGATCCCGGGTTTTTTGGCAACGTCGACTGGTCCCGCACGCGTGCGTACGGCATCGGGCTCAACGGCCTCTACATCAATGTCCAGGGCCGCGAGATGTCGGGCGCAGTGGCGCCAGGGGACCGGGAGCGCGTGATGGAAGAGATCGCCGCGAAGCTGCTCCAAACGATAGATCCCGCGACCGGACAGCAGGCGATCACCAAAGTCTATCGGCGAGAGCAGGTCTATACTGACGCGGGCTTTTTCGACCGCGCGCCCGATCTCGTCGTCGGCTACGCCAAGGGCACGCGCGGGTCCGATGAGTCCGCGCTCGGGAGCATCCCGACTGCGGTGATCGTGGACAACACGGATCCCTGGAGCGGAGACCACTGCATGGATCACGAGGCCGTGCCGGGCGTGCTCCTGTCGAACCGGCCGCTGCGAAAGCCCGCGCCGTCACTCGACAAGCTCGCCGCGGCAGTGCTGGCGGAGTTCGGGATCGACGAGTTCCCGGTGCGGCAGGCGACGAGGAAATAAACGATCGACGAAACGGAGGGCGACATGTTCGGATCGGGAAGGGTCAGGCTCGATAAGGCGCTCGTGGCGAGGGTCAAGCGCTATGCGGACATGGCCGGGTATTCCTCTGTGGAGGAGTTCATCACGCACGCGCTCGAAAAAGAGATCAAGCATCTGGACGAGGCCGATTCTGAGGAGGAGATCAAGAAGCGCCTGAAGGGCCTCGGCTACATCTCCTGAGCGTGAGATGACCTGGCTCAACCTCGGGCTCGGCGGGCTGGTCGGCGCCGCGCTGTCTCCGTTCCGGTCGCTCCCACCGATTGTCGGCCTGAGCGTCGTGTCGCTCGTCACCGCGATCGGCATGCTGCTCGTGTTTCGCGCGACGTCGAATCAGCAGGCGATTGCGGACGTGAAACGGCGCATCCACGCCGGCATTTTCGAGATCCGGCTGTTCAACGACGATCTCAGGGCCATGTTCGGTGCGCAGCTCGACATCCTGCGCCACAACTTCACGTATTTGCGGCTGTCGCTGGCGCCGATGATGTGGATGCTCGTTCCGATCGTGCTGCTCATCGCGCAGTTGCAGTTCTACTACGGGTACGACGGCTTGGGTCCCGGAGAGTCTGCGGTCGTCAAGGTTCGCCTGCGAGAAGGTGCCAGCCCTTCGTCTGGCACGGCCCCCGCGATTGCGCTCGAAGCGCCATCGGGCCTTCGGGTCGAGACCCCGCTCGTCTGGATTCCGTC
>JANNJO010000326.1:0-15389 GCA_031395755.1 Acidobacteriota bacterium | reverse complement strand
GTCTGGATCGACGGCAGCGATTTCGCCGAAGGCGCCATCGAAATCGACGTCCGCGGCCGCGATGTGGTGCAGCGCAGCTTCGTCGGCATCGCCTTCCACGGACGCGACGACAACACCTACGAGGCGGTCTACCTGCGCCCCTTCAACTTCCGGATCGCCGACCCGGCCCGGCGCCAGAACGCGGTGCAGTACATGGCGGTCCCCGACTTCGACTGGCCGCGCCTCCGCCAGGAGTGTCCGAGCGAGTTCGAGAACCCCGTGGACCCCTCGATCGTGCCCACCGGCTGGGTGCCGCTCCGGATTGTCGTGAGGGGCCCAACCATCCAGGTGTAGGTCGGGACGTTCGACCGGGGCATGATTGGCCTGTGGGCGGGCAACAACAGCGACGGCGATTTCGCGAACCTCCGCGTCACGCCGATGAAATGAGCGTGGCTCAAGCTCCGGGTAGATTGAATAGGGCTTCATGACCGAACGTGATCGCTGGGGGTTGCGTGGGCCCGTCAAGGGTTGTCGGCTTCATCGCACGTGGTATTCACGGCGCTGCGGGGCGGATCTGTGCGAGACCGAGGAGCGTGGCGACACGACTCTCATCGAGTTCCGTCCGGATGGCTCTTTCGCAAGCCGTCGGCACCACAACCCGGACGGGTCGGAGTGGATGTCGACGTATGAGTACGACGGCGCAGGGCGGCTCGTGACCGTGCGCACCGAGAACGCGTCTCAGCCGGTCGACTTTCAGCGCTATGAGTACGACTCTGCGGGTCGATTGAGACACATTCTCGTCCCGACACCGGATGGGAGCCATCGCATTGCTGAAAGCTATGAGTACGACGCAACGGGGCGGCAAAAGAAAACGCTGCATGTCGACGTGACGACCCAGAGCTCGGACACCATGTATCTGTGGGGGGTTGAGGGCACGGACTGTGGCTACTCGGCGCCGGGCGCCGCCACGCTGACAACACTCCACAACACACGCGACCAACCTGCCGAGCTTCTCTTCCACGATCAGGATGGACGGGCCCTGAGCCGGGTGGCGTTCGCCTATGACGAACTGGGGCGACTCGTGGAGGAGGCGCAAACGATGGTCGCAGAAGTGCTGCCACCAGCGGTGCTGGCGGGAATGAGCTCCACAGACTTGGAAGCGGTGCGCGCGCTGTTTGGCGCGGGTCCCCTGCGACGCGTGCATCGCTACGACGCTCGAGGACACAGGGTTGAAACGCACGCCTCGTTCTTCGGGGCGCTTGGCCGGGATTCAAAAGCGATGGCCTATAACGACCATGGGGATCAGATTGAGGAGATTTCAGAGCACGAGCAGCGGGACTTCCACATCGGCGGTCCGGGGCAGCTGACAGAGAGCCCCGCCAGCAAGCGCGTGAGCCGCTCGGAAGCCCGCTTCCACTATGACTATGATGCGCGTGGTAACTGGATCAGGAAAGCTGTCGAATCCCGCAGCGGGACTGACCAGGATTTCTCCGTGTCCGGCATCGATCTGCGCACGCTCGACTACTACGATTGAAAATGGCGGACCTTTTCGAAACGGTCAGGACGGTGGGACTCGCGCTGCCAGGCGTCGAAACGGCCACGAAGTACGACGGATCTCCGCTTCTGAAGGTTGGTGGCTGCTTCATGGCGGGCCTGGCCACTCACCGCTCGGCCGAACCAGGCACGCTCGTGGTGAGGGTCGACGTTGAGGAATGGGAATGGCTGCTCGAGGACGCGCCCGAGAGCTACTATGGCGCGTCTGTCGCGAATCGATCGGGACGCTCTCCGCGGCTTGCTGTCCATGTCGTGGCGCCTCACGTTGGCGAAGGCACGACCACGCGGCATCAGGCGCGGCGTTTTGCGTTAAGCGCTTCCAGCATGCGGAGATCGGCCCGCACCTTTTCAGCATCGAGCAGGAGCCTTGAAGGGAGGGTTTTCTGATGACGGTGACACGAGTGATTCTGGCCGTGATGGCGCTGGTGGTGGTCTTCTGGGGGGTGAGGATCCTGCTGAACCGGCCCAGAAGCTGATCACGTTTTCTCCGGAGCATCATCAGCGTGCTCGGAATCCCCGCCCGTCCATTCCAGGAGATCGCCGGGTTGGCACTCGAGCTCGCGGCACACCGCATCGAAGCGTGGAAAAACGGATGGCGCGGGCTTTGTTGGTCTTCAGCACCGACAGGTTCGCGATCGTCATGCCGATGCGGTCGGCCAGCTCCGTCAGCGTGAGGTGGCGGGGGAGCAGAAGATCGTCGAGCTTGACGCGGATGGCCATCGGCTCCCTCAGATCGTCAGCGATTGGTCCTCATGCAGGCGGGTTCCTGCCCTGAAGACTTCCGGCCGAAGTCCGCAAGCTCGGGCAGCTCGATCGCGGCATGATCGGCCTCTCGGCGGGCAGCATAGTCGGCCCGTGCGCAGCACCGCCGGCCCTTTCAGCTTTCTGCGGCTCCAGAACGCCACGGCTATAATCGCCAGCATCAGCCGATGCCCTTGCAAAGCGGCACTCGCCTCGGACCCTACGAGATCCTCGCCGCCCTTGGCGCGGGCGGCATGGGCGAGGTCTACAAAGCCCGCGACACACGCCTGGATCGCACGGTCGCCGTCAAGATCCTCCCCTCCGCCGATCCCGAGCAGCTGCAGCGTTTCGAGCGCGAAGCCAAAGCCATCGCCGCGCTCTCCCATCCAAACATCTGCACTCTGCACGACGTCGGCCACGACAGCGGAACCCACTTTCTCGTCGTCGAATATCTGGAAGGCGAGACGCTCGCCGATCGTCTCAAAGAAGGGCCGCTCGCGCTGGAACTGCTCCTCGATCTGGCCGTTCACATCGCCGACGCCCTCGACACGGCGCACGCGTCGCACATCGTCCATCGGGATCTCAAGCCACTCAACATCTTCGTGACGAAGCGGGGCCTGCCCAAGGTCCTCGATTTCGGCCTCGCGAAAATGGACCCCCTGCGCGCCGGCGACCGGCCCGCAGACGGCTCGAATGTGCCAACCATGATCCCCGAGGCTCAGCTCACCAGCCCGGGAACGGCGCTTGGCACCGTGGCCTACATGTCGCCGGAACAGGCGCGCGGCGACGACACGGACTACCGCACCGATATGTTTTCCTTCGGCGCTGTGCTCTACGAGATGGCGACAGGACGTCCGGCGTTCCCGGGAAGGACGCCGGCGGTGATCTTTGATGAGATCCTCAACAAGCCGCCGGTCGCGCCGCGCACTCTGAATCCTGAATTGCCGCCGGAGCTGGAGCAGATCATCGTCAGGGCGCTCCGGAAGGATCGGGGGCAGCGCTATCAGAGCGCAGCCGAGATGCGCAATGCTCTGGAACGTCTGCGGCAGTCCGGACTTCACCGCACACGGCCGGCTCCCAGCTTCACCACGCGCCATCCACTCGGAACGGCGGTCGCCGCAGGCGCCATCGGCCTGCTCGCCATCGGTCTGGTCGCCGGCCGCGGCTGGATCGCGCCACTCACGACGGGCGGTCCGATCGATTCCATCGCCGTGCTGCCGTTCGTCAACGCGAGCGGGACTCCGGATGCTGACTACCTCGGTGAAGGCATCGCGGGGACAATCACGAACAACCTCACCCAGATCCCCGGGCTCCGCGTCGTCCCCCGCACGCTGACTGCGCGTTATAAGAACCAGACCGTTGATCCGAACCAGGCGGGCCGCGACCTGAACGCGCGAGCGGTGGTCACCGGCCGGGTCGCCCAGCATGGCGACCGGCTGACGATTGAGGCCGAGCTGATCGACGCAGTGAGCGTCTCGCAACTCTGGGGCGAGCAATTCGACCGTCCGCTGAGCGACGTGCTCACGATCCAGGCGGACATCTCCAAGGCGATCGCGGACAAACTGCGGCTGCGGCTGACGCGGGAAGACGAAAAGGGCCTGACCAGCCGTGGGCCTCGAGACGCGGTCGCTTACCAGCTCTACCTGAAGGGCGATTACGCCACGCACAAACGGACGAGGGAGAGCTACAACCAGGCGACGCAGTATTTCAATCAGGCCATCGAGCGCGATCCGTCATATGCGCTCGCGTACTCCGGCCTGGCAAGCGCCTACATCTGGCAGGGCTATTGGGGCTACCTACCCGCTGCGCAGGCGTACCAGCGGGCTCTGGCCGCGGCGAAGCAGGCGATCGCGCTCGACGAGCGCACAGCCGACGCCCACGCGGCGCTCGGCTGGCTCAGCCTCTTCCAGGGGTGGAACTGGGAACAGAGCGAACGGGAATTTCAACGGGCGCTGGCGCTCGACCCGATGAGCGCGAAGATTCATCATGAGTACGGCGAGTCGCTGGGCACGCGAGGCCGGCTCGACGAATCGATCGCCGAAATCAGGCGAGCGAGCGCCCTCGATCCGCTGTCGGGGCGCATTGCCACCAGCCTTGGCTTCATGCTGTCTAATGCGAGGCGCTTCGACGAGGCGATCGCGGCGCTGAAGCATGCGATCGCTTTGGATCCCGATCAGACGCTCGCGCAGCTCGACCTCGCTCGTGCGTATCGGCTGGCCGGGATGTCGGATCTTGCCATTGCCGAAAGCCGGCGGATGGTGACCTCGGGCGATCCCCTCGGTCCTTCGTTTCTCGCCGCCAGTTACGCCCATGCGGGCCGTAAGGCGGAAGCGCTCGCGATTGTCAATGACATGATCCACAAGGCCCGGCAGTCGCATCAAGGCGGCCTTCTCATCGCCCTGGTCTTTGCGGCGCTTGGCGATCGGGATCAGGCGTTTCACTGGCTGGAGCAGGCCTATGCGGAACACGACACGTTTCTGACCTGGCTCAAGGTGGATCCGGAGTTCGACCCCATACGCAGCGACGCGAGGTTCGAGGATCTTATCCGCCGGATTGGCATTCCGGCGCGATAACACTCAGCGCGGTTCTCGTAGAGCCAGGCGGGGGAAACGCGGGCACCTGAAGGACCTTTCTGAGCCCTTCGCCGAGACACCCTTAGTCGGGCGACGGATGTTCGACGGCTCCGCGATCGGATCATCGTTCGGCGTTTAGAAGAGGTCGACAAAATCACGTCAGACCATCTGTGGAGGTGAATTATGGCGAGAACCCGTCGCACGAAGGAGATGGCCGACTTCGTGCGTATGAGATATATGAGTCGAGAGGGCGCGTAGGAGCCATGCGGAAATGCGTTCGGATCGGCATCGCGTTTCTTGCGGCGGCGCTCACCACCCTGGGGCTGCCGGCGCAATCCGCTGCACCGGCGTCCCATTATTCCCCGTACATCTTTGCCTGGGTGGGCGACGGCCAGCGGCAGTCAAGCGACTTCTTTGCCGTCATCGATGCCGATCCGAAATCAGCGTCCTACGGACGTTTAGTATCCACTCTCCCCGTCAAGGCGCGCGCGACGATGCCGCATCACACGGAATATGAACTCTCGCCGAGCGGGCTCCTGATGGCCAGCGGCTGGGCCGCGGGAAGAACCTTTGTACTGGATCTGCGGCAACCGACGATGCCCAGGCTGGCGGACAGCTTCACGCGGGCTGGCGCGTATTCCTTTCCGCATAGTTTTCGCCGCCTTCCGAATGGGAACGTGCTCGCCGCGTTTCAAGGTGTAACTCGCGCGTATGCTCCGCCTGGCGGGCTGGTGGAGATGGACGCACGCGGCAAGCTGGTGCGCGCGTCCAGCGCTGCAGATCCGCGTCTCGACCCGAATCTCATTTGGCCTTACAGCCTCGAAGTGGACGCGAAGCGCGATCGCGTTCTTACGACGAGCACGCCCATGGGCTTGCCATCATGGGCGAAGCCGCCGCGGGGATCATGGCGGGCTGACAGGACCGATGCGCTCGTCACGCAGCACGTGCAGGTATGGAGGCTCTCCGACCTGAAGTTGCTCGCGACGATGCCGCTGCCGGAGTCGGGACGCGGCAAGCATCACGAGTATCCCGCCGAGCCCAGGCTGCTGCCCGACGGCTCGATCTACGTGAACACGTTCCGCTGCGGGCTGTATCACGTGACGGCATTCGATGGCGCGCTCCCGCGAATCGAGTTCGTTTATGCGTTTCCCGGCGGCGAGGAGCTTCACACCATGTGCTCGGTTCCTGTCGTCCTGGGCAAGTACTGGATTCAGTCGGTCGCGTCGCTGCCGGGCCTCATCGCGCTCGATATCAGCGATCCGGCAAAGCCGGTGGAGGTCGATCGACTCACGTTCAATTCGTCATTCCACATGCCGCACTGGGTCGCCGCGGATCGTAAAGGCAGCCGCGTCCTGGTGACGGGCGATGACCAGAGCTACGTGCTTGTCGTCGACATCGATCCGATGACGGGACATATGACCCTCGACAATGGCTTCAAAGACGAAGAGACCGGCGCGGTCGGCGTGAATCTGACGCGTCAACGATGGCCTCACGGTGGAACCGGCACTGGTAAAGTCCACGGAGCTTTGTTCGGACCACGTTGAAGGCCGGCGGGGGGCGGACTTGTGCGATGATGTCCGCAAATGGTGAGGGCACACACCGTCGCTGCCGCGTGCGCGCTGGCCTGCGTGAGCCTCGCCTTGCCGCCGGCCCAGGCCTCGGCTCAATCCAACCGCGAGAAGTACTCAGTCGAGGCGCGTAGAATCGACAAAGGCCCCCGTATCGACGGCATCCTGGATGACCAGGCCTGGGAGTCGGCATCGGTCATCGACACATTCACCCAGCAAGAACCGAAAGCCGGCGATCCCGCGACCGAGCGGACCGAGGTCCGACTCCTCTACGACGGCCGCCATCTCTACATCGGCATCCACGCCTTCGACGCGCATCCCGCAGGAATCGTGGCGACCGAAATGAGGCGCGACTCCGACCGCCTGCTCGACGAAGACAACTTCCAGGTGATTCTCGACACCTTCAACGACTCGCGCAACGGCTACATGTTCGTGACGAGCCCGCTCGGCGCCAAGCTGGAACAGCAGATCTCCGAAGAAGGCGAAGGCAACACCCGCGGGACCAATTCGAACGTCAACCGGAACTGGGACGGCATCTGGGACTCGGCGGCGCAGATCACGGCGGACGGCTGGACGGCGGAAATCTCGATCCCCACGACGACCCTGCGCTTCAATGACAGCGAGGCGCAGACATGGGGCATCAACTTCATGCGGAACATCCGCCAGAAAAACGAAGTGGCGTTCTGGGCGCCGGTACCGAAGGCCTACGGCCTGGCGCGCGTCAGCCTTGCCGGGACGCTCGCCGGCATCCGGTCGCTGAGCCAGGGCCTGGATCTGAAGCTGAAGCCCTTTGTCGTCACCGGCGTGCGCGATAAGAACATGGTGAGCGGCGCGAGGGCCACCTCACTTTTACGCGACCTGGGATTCGACGCCAAATACGGGGTGACGTCCGGGTTGAATCTCGACCTGACCTACAACACCGACTTCGCGCAGGTGGAAGCCGACGAGCAGCAGGTCAACCTGACGCGCTTCGGCCTGTTGTTTCCGGAGAAACGCGATTTCTTCCTCGAGAATGCGGCGTCGTTCAACATGGGGACGGGCAATACGTTCAGCTCGACGCCGGTGGCGACGGATCTGTTTTTCTCAAGGCGCATCGGCCTGTCCGCCAGCGGACTGCCGGTGCCGATCGTCGGTGGGGCTCGGCTCACCGGCAAAACAGGACCACACAACCTCGCCCTGCTGAACATTCAGACCGAGCGCGCGTTCGGCAGGCCTGGCGAGAACTTCCTCGTCGGGCGCTACAGCCGCGATGTGCTGCGGCGCTCGCGCGTGGGCGCGATATTCGTCAACAAGGAATCGCTCAACGGCAGCCACCATTTCAACAGAACGGTGGGTGCCGACGCGAACCTCGCGCTTGGCGGCAACCTGCAGGTGACCTCGTTCATCGCCAAGACCGCGACGCCGGGGCTTCGCGGCCAGGACATGGCCGTGTCCGGCCGCGTCGCCTACCGAAGCCAGGCATGGAACGTCTGGCTCAATCACCTGAGCGTGCAGGACAACTTCAACCCCGAAGTCGGGTTCGTGCAGCGCCGCGGCATCAAGGCGACGAAGGCGTACTTCAGTCGGACGCCGCGCCCCGAACACATGCACATTCGCGTGATGGATCCGATGCTGGTCGTCACCTACGTTACCGACCAGCAGAACCGGATGGTGGGACGAACGATCCACACCATGGTGGGCACGACGCTGGAAGACGGTTCGTACATCAACGTGATCTACCAGAAGAACCTGGACGTCCTGGACACACCGTTCGAGGTGCAGTCGGTGACGATCCCGGCGGGCACCTATCGATTCGACGAGGTGACGCTCACCTACAACACGAGCCCGGCGCGGCGCTTCTACGAGCGGTTCACGTATTCGCCTCAGCAGTACTACGGAGGGACGCGCCACGACATCGAGGCCGCGCTGGGTTTCCGCGCGTCGAGCCAGCTTGCCACCGAGGTGCAGTACCAGCGCAACGATGTGAATCTTCCTCAAGGCGACTTTCTCGTGAACCTCGCGATCCTCCGCATAGACTATGCGTTGTCGCCACGGATGACCGTGCGGAGCCTGACGCAGTACAACTCCGCGACGCACGAAATCACCAACAGCATCCGCTACAACTTCATCTATCGCCCCGGCAGCGACCTGTACATCGTCTACAACGATCTGCAGCAGAGCCAGCTGCCCCACAGCCGGTTTGCGCCAAGCGACCGGCAGTTCGTCGTCAAATTCAGCTATCTGTTTGCGCGGTAGTCGTATGAAAACCTGCCTGCTTGCCCTGTTCGTGCTGCTCGCCCAGGCGTCGTTCGCGCAACAGACCGTTCCCGACATCCCCTTCGAGTCAGTGCCCGATTTTCTCAAGCTTCCCGCCGGCATGAATTTCGGGGAAGTCTCTGGCGTGGCGGTGAATTCCAGGGGCCACGTCTTTGTGCTCACGCGCTCGAACAGCGCCGGTGGACCGGCCTACGCGCCCGCCGCGTCGCAGTTGCTCGAGTTCGGCCCGAAAGGCGGGTTCGTGCGCGAGATCGGGAAAGGCCTCTACGGCTGGTCCTTCGCCCACACCGTTCGCCTCGACAAGGACGACAACATCTGGGCCGTCGACAAAGGCTCGGACATGGTGATCAAGTTCAACCCTGCGGGCCGCGTCGTGATGGTCTTCGGCCGAAGGAGAGAATCGGCGGACGAAGACACCGGGCCCTGGGAGCACGCGACCCCGCCTCTTCCCGCCATTGACGGTCTCTTCCGCCAGCCGACCGACGTCGCGTGGGATTCACAGGGAAACACGTATGTCAGTGACGGCTACATCAACTCCCGCGTGGCGAAGTACGACAGGAACGGCGATTGGCAGAAGTCGTGGGGCGGCTACGGCACGGGGCCAGGACAGTTCCGCACGCCGCATGCGATCGCCGTGGACCGCGGCGACAACATCTATGTAGGCGATCGCGGGAACCGGCGGATTCAGGTCTTCGACACGGAAGGCACGTTCCTGCGGATGTTCACGATTGACGTGCCTCCTGCTCCCGGAACCCGCCCGGTCAACGGCAACACGCCGACGGGTGCGAGCCTGGCAGCCGCGATTGGCGCGCCGAATTCGATCTGCATCACCCCGGGCCCCAATCAGGTGTTGTTTGTCGGAGAAAGCACGTTTCCCGGCAGGCTGTTCAAGGTGTCGCTCGACGGCAAGGTGCTCGGCGTGATCGGCCGCTCCGGACGCCAGCTCAAGCAGTTCTCCGGCGTGCACCAGCTGGCGTGCCCCTCGGAAACCGAAGTGTACGCGGCGGAAACCTCCAATTGGCGCGTGCAGAAACTGCTTCTTCGTCCACTGCCCTGAGCCCGAACACGCCTACTTTTTCGCGGCTTCCTCGGCCGCCTTCTCCTCGGCGCGAGCGCCGCCGAGAATGCCACTCATGGCGTAGTTCCCCTCATGACACGCGTACTCATAGATCCGGTAGTCCGGCAGGCCTGTCAGTGGACGAACGGCCGTCCATGGCTTGGTGTACACGGTCGGGTCCTCGATCGTGAATTGGTAGTCGATCAGGTTGTCGGCGACACGCGTGAAGCGTTCGACCGCACGCGTGTTTCGCGACGAAGGGAATCGCAGCTGCGTCTTGTCGCTGTAGTTGGTGGTCTCGACGACCAGGGTCTTCCCCTCCCAATGACCGCGGGAGTCCCCGTTCCACTGGCGGATGCTGTCGCTCAGACGCGGGCGCCGATCGAGCGGGATGAGGCGGACATCGTGGATGTTCTCGACGAGAATCGCCACGTAGCCAGGGGACTGGAAAATCTGATACGTGTTGTTGTAGCCCGTCGAGATGGGCGGCACACCGTGGTACGTGATGCACCGATCCCAGGCGCTTCGGTCCAGCCACGAGTCGGCGGGGTGCGCGCGCGTGTACTCCGCTTCCGCCGCGATTCTCTGCCGCGCTGCCGGGGTCAGGGGAAGTCTGCCATCGGGCGGATCGACAATCAGCGACGTTCGGACATCCGAGGCAATCTTGCCCCGGTCGAACCAGACGGCATTATAGGTACCCGGGTCACCCGGTCGAGGAGGCGCATCCACGTCCTCCCGCGCGGCGGCTTCCTCGCGCGTAAAGAACTCTCTGCCGGCCACCGCGGCGGGTCGTTCGAGGGGCGTCAGGGTGGCATACGACCAGACGCCCTGCAGGTCTGGGTCGCCCCACGCGGTACGCGGCGTTGTCTCCGTCTTCGTGGTGCCCTTCGTGTTCGCCGCCGAAGATGGGGCCTGGCCCGCGACGGGGGCCACCGCGAGTGGCGCCCACACGATGAGCGCCGCCAACACGCCAACTTCGGTCGCAAATCGGTGTCTCATGAGAAACCCCCCTGCTTCTTCAGGAATTCATCTGTTAGCCCAGGAACCAGAATACTCTGTTGATGCCCTTCAGCGGCAACGGCTCCCGGTTCATCCGCATCTCGCCGCGAGCCTGTCGCTGTAACCGTGGACGAGAACGATCGGGCGATGCGGCATCGATTACTCACCGCTCGCTCCGAGAAGCTGCGCTCCGTCCGCTGTGCCGTCGAGCGCCGCGTTCAGACGATCGCGCAGCGCGTGCCAGAACGCCGAGTAGATGCGGTCGAGGTGCGCATCGACGGTCATGCCCATGCCGAGCGCGAGCACGAGGACGCCGGCGATGACGAGATGCTTTCGCACCGCGTTCCAGGCGAGCTCGAACCATCCGCTCCGGCTGAAATTATCGCTGATGTGACTCCACAGATCCGACGGCCGCAATGACGGCGTGCCTTGAGCAAGATCCACAACGGCCATCAACGCGAGCGCCATGACGGCATAGACGAAGAGCCAGTACGACGCTCGTCCGAACCTCACCCACGCGCGGTGCTTTCGCACGAGCGGCATCGCAATCACCTGGTGGTGGCTGCTGACGAGATGTTCCACGACTTCGAGCGCCGGCCTCGGGACGCTCGTCGATTCGAGGGTAAACGACGGCGGAAGCGACCCGGGCGCGTAGTCCTCTGTCGCCCGGCCGATGCGCTCGAACAGACTCCGGTGAAGCCTGGGGGCCACCCCGCAGCTGGAACAGATGCGATCGATGTCCCTGGGCCGCCACCGGTAGAACACGCCGAAGCCGCGCCGCGAGTCGTAGAGTTTGTCGTCCACGTCCGCGTGCGTGCGGTACTGCGTGCGGTCGGCGTCGATGAACTGGAGACCACAGCGCTCGGCCTTCGTCATCATCCAATCCAATGCCACCAGCGACAGCCCCTGGCGGGGATAGCCGCCACCCACGTTGGAATGCACGCCGGCAAACCACACCTGCTCGATCGATTGATCCTCGCCCTTTTTCCCCTCATTCCAGAGCACCGGCGCGAAGCTTTCCCGCTGCTCGTCCGCCGCGAGGGCGTGGTACGCATATCGCACCTGTGAGCTCAGCACGTTGTCTCTGAACTTGAACCGGTACAGCCAGTCGTTGATGAAGTCGGCGGCGAGAATCGGCAGGCCGACGGCGTCGACCGTATCCCACACGCCCACGAACTCGATGAGCTTCGAGTGGTCGCTCACCGGGGGGCGCGACCCGAGCTTCGCGCGCAGCTGCGATGGATCCACCTTGGTCTCTCCGTGCAGCCACCTGGACACGCGGGTCTGGTACTTGCGGCGATACTCCTTGTAGGCGGCTTTCACCGCAATCCAGAACGCCTTGTTCGTGGAATAGCGCGTCGGGTCGACGATGCCGCACGTGCTGATGAAGCCGGCCAGCGTCCTGACCGTGAAGGCGCCGCGGCTGAAGCCGAACAGAAAAATTTTGTCGTCGGGCTTGTACACACGCGCCAGCTCGCCGTAGAGCTGCTTGACGTTACGGCTGAGGCCCCAGCCGGTCGCCCCCGAGAGGATTCGAATCCACTTCAGGGTCTCGGTGCCGACGCCGTCGTGGTAGATGGCGACCTGGCCGTTCTGATCGACGGCTTCGTAGAGCTTGAAGACGTTCGTGCCGCGGCCTTTGATGGTCGTGTTGCCGGTGCCGTCCGCGCAGATGACGATGTTCTTGGGCATTATTGGACTAGTGGACCGTCGCCGATCAGAACGCATGTTGCGTCGCCTGTAGGACACACGCTGATAAGCGCCGCCGCCACCCTTGTGTTAGGCTCCCGCAGTTCTCTCGCGAACGTTCGCTCGACCACAAAGATACAGTAATCAAGGGGAGCGACCGAATGCGTCGTCGGCACCTCACGATCCTTCCCGGTGCATGGGCCGCGTTGTACGCGTCCTCCGCGGGCGCTCAGCAGCAGTATCGCCCGCCTGTCGCTCAGGATGGCGAAGGCACTCGACGCGGCGCAGAAGGGCGATTCTCCGACGAGGGTCACGACGAATAACACGGCTGTGGAATGCGTGTATCAGCCCCCCGTCGGGACAACCGGCGAAGAGACGTTCCAGTATCAAGTCATCGAGCCGGGCGGCGGGATATCGGCGCCGGCGACGGTGACAGTCGACATCAAGTCTCGCGGCCTGCGGTGGGAGCTCGTGACGGGGGCACATTTCCGCGATAGGCGCTGCGCTGGGACTCGGCAAATAGAGGGGCTTCGCATGACACAACGAGGCGTTCGGACTTTTGGGGCTGCCCTTGCTCTGTGCCTGTTCTCGACGGGCGCGTCGACACAGACGAGCGCGGACAAAGAACTGGCAAACAGGCGGGAGATGCTGCTGATGAGCTACTCCGCTTACAAGGGGTATTCGTACAAAACCGGCTCGGAGGTGTTCGGCCATATGAAGCCGGATCGACAGACGGTGTTCGACGCGGTGGTTCGTGCCGCGTTCGCTCCGTTATACGATCTCAAGGGAAATCCGAGCGGCAAGCGGGTGATTGATTTCATCGAAGCCGTGCATGGCGTGTGGGGCATGCGGAAGGCCGAACGGAACGGCAGCTACCTGTTTCGCGTTTCTGTGCGTTTCGGTCCAGGAGTGCGCGACGCGTTGTCCAACTCAGGGAACATGTCTCCCGACTGGTGGTTTGGCCACGTGCTGCTGCCAATGGCGACGGGAGGTGACGACGACCCGAAATTCACCGATTTCAAATCGTTGCTGAAGACCGGCGGCGACGTGATCTCGTTCCGCGAAGCCGCGGAAAAGCCGACGCTCCAGATCACCCTGCTGAAATCCGACAATGTGACCGGCGAAATCGAGCTCGACTTCGACAGCAAGAAGCCGTTGAGTTGCGGGTGCCATTGCAAGCCGTCGAACTCGGACGCCGGCTCGTCGCACGCGACGTCGACGAAGGACAAACATCCCGAAATGCTGAACAGGCGTGTCACACTCTTCACTCAGCCATTCTCGCCGCCCTGGACCGACACCGCTGCGCACTGTCAGAATGTCTACTGATATGACTTTCATACACTCGCTCGCGCTGCTGACGTCGGCGTCACTCTTGCTGTCCGGTGCGGGATGCGGCGGGGAGACGCAGCCGCCGGCTGCGAGCTCGCCGGCTCCCGCGGCCACAGCTTCCTCGAGCGCAACCACAGCAGCCGGTGCTGCTCCGGCACAGGCTACGACCGTCGGCAGTGCCGTCAGCGACGCTGGCTTGGCGGGCGAGGTGGCGGCGTTTCTCGAGCGGTGGGTGCTGGCCCGCGATGCGCCAGGCGCTCTGAAGGGACGAACGTCGGCGGCGTTCAGCGACGAGCTGTTCCTGCCCGCGGCATCGACCGACGCGGTGCCTTATGCGGATAAATTTGCGGCCGGCAAGATGCCGCCGCCTCAGGCAATGAGCTCGGACGCCTTTGAGAAGCGCCTCGCCGACCATCTCTCTACCCTTGTCGAGGGCCCCCCGCCGGCCTACATGGCAAACGCTGGCGGCGCAGTCGCATCGCTCTTGCGTCCGTTTGCGCCCGAGGATGTTCAGAAGATCACGCCTCAGCTCTGGGAATTGATCGCGGAGCGTAAACCGCGGCCGCTGCCGGTCGCCGGCGTTCCGGAGCTGGCGTATGAGGTCCGGGATTGGCAGAGCATTTCGTGGACCGCGTCTGCAACGCCTGGCTACAAAGTGGAGCTCGAGAATCGGATCAGCAAGGGTCTGGCGGTCCAGGCGGTCGTGTGTCACATGCGGCCGGATGAACCAGTGGAGGCGCCGCAGTTAATCGTGACCCTATGGTCCGACGAAGGCACCAAGGGCGGCACGTGGCGTATCTTCGGCGTGGAGCTGCCGCCGACAAACTAGCGTGTTCATCCTTGAGCATGCGAAGGAGATGCAGATGACGACGTGATAACGTTTAGGTAATGGACGCCTTTCTCACCGCCGACGGCCTGATCGCCCTGCTCACGCTGACCTTCCTCGAAGTCGTGCTGGGCGTGGACAACGTCATTTTCATCTCGATCCTCACCAGCCGGTTGCCGGCGGATCAGCAGCAGAGGGGCCGCACCCTGGGATTGGCCGGGGCCATGGGCATGCGCATCCTCCTGCTCATGTCCATCACCTGGATCATGCGCCTCACCCAGCCGCTGTTCACGGCCTTCAACCACGGCTTCTCCGGGCGCGACCTCATCCTGATCAGCGGCGGCCTCTTCCTGCTGTGGAAAGCCACCATGGAGATTCACGAGAGGCTCGAGGGAGAGGAAAGCCACGAATCCACGAAGGCCGCGCCGTCGTTCGGCGCGGTCATCGGGCAGATCATGCTCCTCGACATCATCTTCTCGCTCGACTCGGTCATCACCGCCGTCGGCATGGCCAACGACATCTCCATCATGATCACGGCCGTCGTCATCGCCGTCGCCATCATGATGTTCTCGGCCAGGCCGATCAGCGAGTTCGTGTCGCGCCACCCGACGGTGAAGGTGCTGGCGCTGTCGTTCCTGCTGATGATCGGCCTGACGCTCATCGCCGACGGCGTCGGCTTCCACATCCCGACCCGGTCGGCAGCACATGCTTGAGAAACCGGTCGATGAACTCGGTAGCCGACAAACGCAGCGTCCGTTTCTTTCCGCTCGTCGCATCCGTGCGCACTTGGAACGCCACCTCGCCATGATCCATCCCGG
>JANNJO010000304.1:0-4753 GCA_031395755.1 Acidobacteriota bacterium | reverse complement strand
GTGCTGCCCATCAGCTCGCCATACAGCGAACCGGACGAGTCGGCGTTCCAGCGGACGACATGAGGAAGCAAAATCGCGATGGCATCACCGTGGGTCGTGCCATATCGCGCGGTCAGGGGGTTGGCGCACGCGTGCGTCGCGCCCAGCATCGAGTGCTCGATCGCCGTGCCCGCGTAGAACGCGCCAAGCTGCATCGCCGCGCGCGCCTCGATGTCGTCGGGCGATGCCAGCACCCACTCGAAATTGCCTTCGAGCAGCCGCCACGCCTCCCGCGAAAGCTCCTGCGATCGCGGATTGCGCGTCGTGCAGACGAACGTCTCGACGGCGTGGGCAATGGCGTCGTATCCCGCAGCGGCGGTCACCGACGCCGGCTGCGTCAACGTGAGCTGCGGATCGAGAATGACGGCGCGGAATGCCGCCTTCGGATCGCCGCACGCCATCTTCTTGTGGGTCTTCGGATCGGAAATGATGGCGTAGGATTGCGCCTCGCTTCCCGTTCCGGCGGTCGTCGGCACGCCGATCATCGGCAGCATGGCCTTGGTCGCCTTGCCATAGCCGTGAAAGTCGTGAATGCTCCCCCCTTGCGTCAGCAGAAAGTTGATCCCTTTCGCGCAGTCGAGCGAGCTGCCGCCGCCAAGCCCGATGATCGAATCCACGCCCTTGCCATCCGCGAACGCGCGCCCCGATTCGAGCATCGTCGCATCGGGGTTCGGGCCGAAGGCGCTGAACTCCAGCGCGTCGATGCCCGCCTCGTCGAGAAAGGCGTGCGCGTGTTTCAGGTGGCCGGCCTTCACGAGCCCGGGGTCGGCCACGAGCAGCGTCCGGGAGAAACCCAGCTCCTTCGCCAAAACGCCGATCTGCGCGAGCCTGCCCGCGCCGAACAACACACGGATATCTGTCTTGAGATCCACCCGCATCAACATCGCTTCATTCATTGTAGCTTCGTGCTCTTCGTGTCCTTCGTGCCTTCGTGGTTCTTCGCTCTTCGTGCCTTCGTGGTTCTGACTTCGTGGTTCAGCTCGCTTCGCTGACCGAGCTCATGTTGAAGCGGGCGATGCGCAGCGGAGGCGCCTTCGCGCGCAGAAACTCGTCGTGTTCGCGAGGCATCGCCATGCCGCTCCGCCCAATCTGCGTCGCCTGCGCGAGCGCCGCGATGGGGCTCATGTTCCATCGAAAGTTGTTGACCGCACCCTTGACCTCGCCACGCTCGACGAGAAAGACGCCGTCTCGGGTCAGCCCCGTCAGCAGCGCCGTCTGCGGATCGACCGTTCTGATGTACCAGAAGCAGGTGACAAGCAGGGCGCGGTCGGTCTGCGCGACCATCGCCGGCAGGGACGGCCCATCGCCCGCAACGATGAGGTTGTTGACATACGGCGCCGGCGCCGCGCCGGCCATCTTCGCCGCCCAGTATCGCGGCGTGATCAGGTGCTGCAACATTCCGTTCCGAACCCAATCGGTCCGTCCGATCGCAAGGCCGTTGTCGAATACCGATGATGCGCCCCCGGAGTCCACCCCGTGGCAGAACGGCGTGGCCTCGATAGCGGGCTCGGACGGATCCGAGTAGATCGTCACATCGCCGAACAGCCGCTCGCCGATTCGTGTGCCTCCGCCCGGCCGTGAATACGGGCTGCGGCCTTCGTCGGCGTCCCGTCTGGTCATGAACCAGTACGCGGCGATGGCGAGGTCGGCCGCGCACGACGGCTCGAGCAGCACTTCATACGCACCGGCCGGCATGTCGATCCGCCGGCCCGACCATGCAAGGCGCTGCTGCAGCGTGTCGAGCAGGGCGCGCAGATCGACGTCGAGAAAGTCGTGCGTCACCTGTCCGACCCACGATGACCCCACGAAGTCCGGAGTCTTCGCCGTGATCTCGACTTTGCCGAGGCGTTCCGTGTGCCGCCGTCTCAATCCCGTCGATGTCGCCAGCAGGGTCGTTGCCGTCTGGGACTCGGCGTAGCCAAACGTCGCGATGCCCGCCCGGCGCGACTGCTCGTAGAGCGTGAGGAGCTGGGGCACGAGAGGATCGAGCACGTGGATGTCTGCATCTGCCGGTCGCGCGCCCCAGTCGGCCGGCCCGCCGGTGCCTTCGGGCGGCGGCATGTAATCAGGCGCTTCGGGCCGCCGCGCGCAGGCGGCCTCCGACTCGCGCACCATCTCTTCGAGCCGCTCGGGAGGAAAGTGCGTACGCGTCACCGCCGCCACGCGCCGGCCGACGATCGACACGATGGACAACTGCGCCTCGTCGACATCGCCGTTGGTCGTGACGGTGTTGTGCGCCCATCGAATATTGACCCCGGCAACGCGCCTCGCGATGACCGTGCACGCGTCGGCCTTCGACAGGCGCAGCACCCGCTCGATGGTGTCCTGGAGGGTGATCACTGCCCCTCCTGCGCCGTGTTCAGAATGTTGATCTGGCGGAAGAGCGCCGCCGGACATCCGTGCGACACGGGAGCGATCTGCCCGGGCTGTCCCTTCCCGCAATTGAACGCACCGCCGAGCACGTAGGTGGACGGTCCGCCGACCGCTTCCATGGCATTCCAGAAATCGGTCGTCCTCGACTGATACGCGACGTCCTTCAGCTGGCCCACGATCTTCCCGCCGCGCACGTGAAAGAATTTCTGGCCCGTGAACTGAAAGTTGTAGCGCTGCATGTCGATCGACCAGCTGTTGTCGCCGACGATGTAGAGCCCCTCGTCCATCCCGGCGAGGAGGTCATTCAGCGTGATGTCTTTCGCGCCCGCACTCAGAGACACGTTGGGCATGCGCTGCAGCGGCACGCGCCCGGACTGATCGGCGAACGCACAGCCGTTCGATCGGCCGAAGCCCTGCTTGTGCGCCATCTGTCGATCGAGCTGGTAGCCGACCAGCACGCCGTCGCGGATGATGTCCCACGTCTGCGCAGCCACCCCCTCGTCATCGTACCCAACGGTCGAAAGGCCGTGCTCGATCTGGCGATCGCCGGTCACGTGCATCATCGGCGCCCCGAATTGCAGCGTGTTCAGCTTGTCGAGCGTCGCGAACGAGGTGCCCGCGTAGTTGGCCTCGTAGCCGAGCACGCGATCCAGCTCGGTCGAGTGGCCGATGGACTCGTGGATCGTCAGCCAGAGGTTCGTCGGATCGATCACGACGTCGTATCGGCCCGGCGTGACGGACGGCGACGCCATCTTCTGCTCGAGCAGCATGGGAATGTCGTCCGCATCCTTCGTGAAGTCGTAGACTTTCGTGAAGTATTCCCAGCCGCGGCCGGCCGGAGGCGCGGCCGAGCCCATGGTCTCGAAGGCGCCTGTCGACTTGTCGATGCGAACGGCCGTGAAGTCCCCCTTCACGCGCACGCGCTGCTGGGTGATCCGCGATCCGGCGAGCGAGGCAAAATATTTCTGTTCCCGCACCAGCAGGGCATATGACGTCACGCGATCGATCCGCTTCGAGGCGAGCGCCCGGTCGTTCAGCGAGAGCAGAAAATTGATCTTCTCGTCTTCGGCCACCGTGAAGGGATCGATCTCGTAGCGGGAGACATAGGTGTCTGTATAGGCGGGCTCGTCGGCCAGCGTGACGGGCTCCGTGTTGAGGGGGGCCAGCGATTCGGCGACGTCGACGGCGCGCCGGGCCACGGCGGCGACGGCGTCAGTGGTGAGATCGATGCCGCCGGCAAAGCCCCACGCGCCCTTGCAGACCACCCGCACGCTGAATCCGACCGACTCCCCTTCGACAGACGTCTGCAGCTCACGATCGCGGGCCACGATGGTCTGGCTCCTGAGTCGCTCGACCCGAAAGTCGGCGTAGGTGGCACCGCGCGCTCCGGCCACCGCAAGGGCGGCATCGGCGAGGCGATCCAGCGGCAGGGCAAGGAAGTCGGGGTCGACCGCAGTGTTCGGCACGGATCAATGCTAATCCAACTCTGTTAGGCTGAATGGGCGTGGGCCACCTCCGTTGACGCTTCGCGACGCGCACGATCTTCTCCTGCTCGCTGCCATCTGGGGCGCATCGTTTCTCTTTATGCGCATCGCCGTGCCGGAATTTGGTCCTGTTCCGCTGATCGCCACGCGTGTTGGCGTAGCTGCGGCATTCCTGCTCGTGATCCTCGCTGTACGAGGGCGCACCAGTCACCTCTACGCCCACGCCGGGCCTCTGATCGTGCTCGGCGCGCTCAGCGCCGCCGTTCCGTTTACGCTCTTCGCGTACGCGGTGCTCTCGGTGACGGCAGGCTTCGCCTCGGTGCTCAACGCCACGGTCCCGTTGTTCGGCGCGCTGGTGGCGTACGTCTGGCTCGGCGATACGCTTGGGCGCGTGCGCGTCCTGGGGCTCGTCATCGGCTTTGCAGGCGTCCTCGTCCTGGTCTCCGATAAGCTCTCGTTCGCACAGGGTGGAAGCGGATGGGCGATCCTCGCCACGCTGGCGGCCTCGCTCCTGTACGGCGTCGCTGCCAGCTTCATCAAGAAGTACCTGGCGAACGTGGATCCGCTGGTCAACGCCGCCGGAAGCGAGATCGCCGCGACAGCCATGTTGTTTGTCCCGGCCATCGCCTACTGGCCGGAGGCGAACCCGTCGCCGCTCGGCTGGACGAGCGCGGTCACGCTAGGCATCGTGTGCACGGGTGTCGCGCTGGCCTTGTTCTTCCGCTTGATCGCACGCATCGGACCCGCGAAGGCGATTACCGTGACCTACCTCATCCCGGCGTTCGGTGTGCTCTGGGGTTTTCTGTTTCTCGACGAGCCGGTCAGCGGACGGATGCTGGCAGGGTGCGCCGTGATTC
>JANNJO010000279.1:0-3879 GCA_031395755.1 Acidobacteriota bacterium | reverse complement strand
CCCGGCGTGTCGCGCCCAAGGTACAGATTGTTGCGGAAGTGCATGTTGGCCGACGGGTCGCCGATGATGTGCTCGCCGATGATCGTGTTGTGGTAGACGAACAGCCCCGCGGGCTGCGCGCTGTAGCCGCCGTGCGCCGCGTTGACGCCGCGATTGTTGAACACGCGGACGTTGTGGACGCCGCCATCGGTTTCGATGTAGTCGTCGCCCATCATGTGAATGTCGTTGTTGTAGATATCGATAGACGAGGCACGGCGTTCGGGATCGTGTTCAGGAGTGCCGTAGGTGGAAATGCCGATCCCGTCATGGAAATACGCGATCGCATTGTGGGCGATCACGTGGCCGGGTCCGTAGACTTTCACGGCGTAATAGCTCTTGAGCAAATGGGACCCGTAGGGACCGGCGCTGGCCCACAGGGGGCCGGTCCAGCCGACCAGGCGAAAGCGATCATCGCGGCCGAGAAACAGGTTGTCGGCGATGTAGAAATCGCTGGAGCCCGCGTACTCGGTCCAGACGCCCGCGCCCACGTTTTCGAAGCGACAGTTCTTCACCGCGAGACCGACGGCACCCAGGACCTCTTTCTGACAGGCGAAAATGGCGACGTCGGTGTTGCGGAACGTGAGGCCGTCGAAAATGTGATATCTCGAGGCCATGACGTCGAACAACCGGTGATTGCCGTCGCCGTCGAAGATGACCTCCCCGTCGCCGGCCGCCTTGATGGTAATCGGCTTCTCTTTCGTGCCCTTGAGCGTGAGCGAAATCGAGCCGTCGAAGGGCGTCATCATCGGGTCGACGTAGTTGAACCGCTCGGGTTTGTAGAGGCCGACGTGGACGAGAATGGTATCGCCGGGTCTGGCGCGGCGCTCCCACACGACGCTCCAATCGCCGAGACCGGCCCCGTAGTAGGCCTGCAGGATACTGGTGAAGCTGGGCTCGATTTTTTCGCCCTTATGGTCGGCCGGGTAGACGTGGAGGGTGCGGCCTTCCCTCGAAGGCATCGGCTCGGTGCGCGTCGTCACCCTGACGGTATGACTGGTCTGGCCGGTGGCGCCGTCGGGGTCGATGAGCTGGAATCGGCACTCGTACTCGGTGCCGGGTGTGAGATTCAGGATGGAGCCCGCGAAGCCGTCCGGAACGGTGTAGTCGAGATTCTCGCGGCGTCGGTAGATGTTCTCGGCGCCGATGCGGACCAGCGGGAGCGCATGGCGCCACGCTGTTTCACCAACGGCGCGGAACTGGACGCTGACGCTCGCGTTGCGGTTGGCGTCGCCGGTGATGGCCCATTCGAAGCCTAAGTTGAGGAGGGTGGGGTGCTCGGTATGGAAGCGGCCGGCTTCGGTCGAGTTCTGAACCTGAAGGGCGGCGGCCAGGAGCAGCGTGGAGGCAAGGAAGCTCATGCCCGGGATATTACATGAGCCTGGATTCGCGATAAACTGGAGCGTTCATCCAACCGCGACAATTCAGTCTCAAGGAGAACCGAAGAGATGTTCAAGAAATCGATCAAGCTTACGGTGATCGCTCTTGCTGTCGCGGCGGGCTCGGCCGCGGCGCAGCAGCCCGCCGCGCCCGCAGCACCAACGGTGACGCGTACGCCATTGCTGACGAAGGATTTGCCCATGCCCGGGGGGTATGTCGCGACCTTGGTCTCCGTGGAGCTGCCGGCTGGCGCGCGGGAAGGTCGACATGTGCATTCGGGAACGCTTGTCGCCTACGTGAAAGAAGGGGCCCTCGCTCTGGACTACGAGGGTAAGGCGACTGTGACCTATAACGTCGGTGAGACGTTTTTCGTTGAGCCAGGCAAGGTCCACGAAGGCATGAACAAAGGCAACGTCACGACGAGACTGATCGCGACCTTCGTGTTTCCGAAAGACCAGGCGATGACGACGCAGGTGAAGTGAATCTGAAGCGGTACGCGCCGAGCGGGGATGGGTAGGGGTCGTTACCTCGTCACATCGCGTGAGACCCAACGACGAGGGTAAGTTTTACCGAGCGTGTAAATTTTACACTTTCCGACTGACACTTCGCCGCCTCGTCCACATAGTAGTCGGTGATGTAGGCGATAGGGACCAACTGCGGCGTGGACTCAATGAGGGCAGAACATTCGGGACACCACCAGTTCTGAACCACAGATTCCTCTCCCAGGTTGACTTTGGTCAGCCACCTGGGACGTCCGCCGCAAGAGGGACACAGCGTTCGTCGTTCCACAAGGCACCTCGCCGAAGCGCCGTGCAAATCTGATGCCCTGAGCGGAATCGTGTCCTTCGTCGCGAGTTCCCGCTTGCAATGCGTGCAGGAGATTGCCGCGCCCCAAATCTCCTCCGCGCATGGCTCGTGCAAGGGCCGCCGTCTGTTCACAAACGCACAGGTCAAGGCAACGTCTGCAGCCTGAGGTCGAGCGTCCTCGTCTCTCCTTCAAGAAGGGAGAAACGCGTCGCTCGCGCAACGGCGCGTTGCAGGAACTCCGGATCCATTTCTTCGCCGGGCCCAAGAAAGTCTACGGCTGTCGCGAGGTACTTTCCGGGCGGCAGGCTTGTCACTCTGAAACGGCCCGTTTCGTCTGGTCGGCTCCGCGTGAGATACCGTGACTGAAAGTGCCACTGGCGGCGATCCTCTGGGTAGATTACGACCGAGTAGTCGCTGACCAGTTGATTGCCTCTGTCGGTCACCATCCCCGAGACTTCTGATAACAGATTTGAAATGACGAGCTCGACATCGTCGAGCGCCTGATCGCTTTGAAGATCGAGACCTGCGTCGGTGACGTCCAGCCCATTCAGGCGTACTGCTTTGAGCTGCCAACCCTTCGGAAGCATCGCGAATCGGAGGATCGTCGGTCCCGGAGGCGCACTCACCTCAAACACGCCTTCTGTATCAACCCTACCGGTCGATATTCCGATCGCAACGCTCTCTTCGGGCGACGCCCGAAGCGCCTGCACCCGGAGTGCATCGACGCTGATGGTCAATCGGTCGGCCGGACCCGCATTGTCAAACACGATCCGGCCGCGAACCGAGGCTGGTTTCTGTGCGATGAGCGCGAGGTCGGTGACATCTTCGCCGTTGATGCTCACGCTGGCGATTGCCACTTCCTGGGCGTCTCCTAGTCGTTGACTGACTCTGATCATGTACTCGCCCGGCCCAAGGCCCGTCACGGTGAAGCTGCCGTCGCTTCTGACCTGGCCGGCCAGAGTACCGGCAAACGATTCCATGGCCATGACCGCGGCCCCGGACATGGGACGGCCGTTCGCATCGACGGCCGTTCCGCTGACACGTGAGGCGCGCACTGGAAGCAGTGAAATGGCGATGTTGGACACTTCCTGTCCGCCAGCGACTGCGATCAGTTGAGCCTCTGCCGCTCTGACCGTTCCTGGATAGTAGGTCGGCGTGTAGTTGGTCGTCACGCCCAAATAGTAGTGGCCGGGCGGAAGCCCGTACAAACGAAACTCACCGAGGTCATTAGTCTGTGCGCTTCTGCCGAAGGGTGCAAGCCGGCGAAGGCCTGCAATAAACTCGTGCCGGAGCACCGAGATTCTGGCCTCCGGAACAGACTCCCCGAAATCATCCGTCACGCGACCGGTGATGACGCCCGCTCGGAGCATCCTGAAATCGACTTGTTCCCGAACATCGTTTTCCGTGAACAGCTCGATCGATTGGCCGGATTCGAAGGCGGGCGTCCGACCGTAGGCCATCCTTACATAACCGGCTTTTGAGGCCGACGAGTTGTAGCGGCCTGGAGCCAAATCCCTGAATTCGTAACGTCCTTGCGCATCGGTGGTGGTGGTGCGACTTTCGCGAGGTTCCCGGCTGCTGAGGATGACGGCTGCTCGCGGCAGCGGCATCCCGGTGTCTGCGGCAACGACCCGGCCCCGAACGATCGCCGCGCCC
>JANNJO010000023.1:0-2366 GCA_031395755.1 Acidobacteriota bacterium | reverse complement strand
CCGGTGCGCACGTTCGGTCAGAACGGGATCCTCGATCTGAAGCAGAACAACGACCAGGTGCTCGATCCGATCACGGGCGAAATCGGATTGAACACGGGACCGATCGTGGCCAAGGACGTGGTGATCGTGGGCGCGGCGCATCGGGGCGGCGCAGCGCCACGGAGCAAGGCGAACGCGAAAGGGTATATCCGCGGGTTCGACGTCAAGACGGGAAAGCGCCTGTGGATCTTCCACACCATTCCGCAGCCAGGGGAGTTCGGCAACGAGACGTGGGAGAACGACTCCTGGTCGTATTCCGGCAACACCGGCATGTGGGGCCCCTTCTCCGTGGATGAGGAGCTCGAGACCGTCTACCTCCCCATCGAGCTGTCCACGGGCGACTATTACGGCGGCCACCGCCCGGGTAACAACCTGTTCACGGAGTCCCTGGTGGCGGTCGACCTGTACACCGGGAAGCGCAAGTGGCACTTCCAATTCGTCCACCACGGGATTTGGGACTTCGATCTCCCGAGCGCGCCCATCCTGGCCGACGTCACCGTTGACGGCAAGCGCATCAAGGCCGTCGCGGTGCCGAGCAAGCAGGGCTTCCTGTACGTCTTCGATCGCCAGACCGGGCAACCGGTCTGGCCGATCGTCGAGCGGCCCGTCGAGAAGGGCACCGTTCCCGGCGAGTGGTATTCGCCGACGCAGCCGTTCCCGACCAAGCCTCCGCCGTTCGAACTGCAGGGGGTTCAGGAGAAGGACCTGATCGACTTCACGCCAGAGCTGCTGGCCGAAGCGAAGAAGGTCGCGTCGAAAATTAAACTCGGCCCGTTGTTTACCCCGCCCGTCCCGCGCGGCGAAGGGGGCAAGATCGGAACGGCGTACATCGCAAACGGCGCCAACTGGCCGGGCGGCTCGTACGATCCGGAAACCGGAATCCTGTATGTGTACTCCAACACGCTCACGCGCCTGCTGATCCTTGCGAACGATCCCAAGCGGTCGGACATGGATTTCATCAACACTGGCGGGGGCGGCGACACCGGCGTCGGGGGCGGGGGCGCCCCGGGGTGCAACCTGATGCCCTGCGCGATCACGGTCCAGGGGCTGCCCTTCGTCAAACCGCCATGGGGGCGCATCACCGCCATCGATCTCAACAAGGGCGAAATGGTCTGGCAGGTCCCGCACGGTGAAACCCTCGACGCCGTGACGAACCATCCGATGTTGAAAGGCGTCACGATTCCGCGGACCGGCCGGATCGGGCCGATCGGAACCCTGACGACGAAAACGCTGGTCATCTCCGGCGAGAGGGGGTTCACGACGCTGCCGTCGGGTCAGCGGTTCGCGAAGTTGTACGCCTACGACAAGGCGACCGGGCGGGAGCTGGCCAATGTGGTCATGCCGGCGCCACAGACCGGCAACCCCATGAGCTACATGCTCAACGGCAAGCAGTACCTCGTGGTTGCCATCAGCGGGCCTGAGTTTCCAGCAGAGCTGATCGCCTATACGGTCGCGCCGTAAGTTCAGGGATGGGGCCTGATGCCGGGGGGGTTGGCACTCTCATGTTCGTGATGGCCGCGAGTACGTTGCATGCCCAGCTCGATCTTCCCGACGCGCACTACTCGCTACGCTCTCGCCCAGGTTCATAGCAGGCGGCGCTCCTTCCGGCTCTGGCACGTGCGTTGACTTGTGCCGCAATAGTGTTCTCACCGGGCTTTGTCTGGCCGAAGCCCGCGATGGCCGTGCCGACGATCACCGCGCCAACTGTTGCGAACGTCCACCATGCCCGCATGAAGGCTCCCACATGTTCATCGACACCGTTGTCCGTCACTTCGTTTTGACCGCGAACGGCGGGATGAACCAAGAGCCCCTTTGCGGGACGTCCTGGCCGGCAACCTCGTGCTCCGGGAGGAGCCAGCCCCACAACGTGCCCATCGGTACTTTCTCGGTGTCGATCTGCACGTAAAGCTTGTTGCTTTTCAGCGCCGCGACCTGATTTGGCTGAAGCTTCACCTGCCCCGTCAGCTTCCCGGCTACGTCCGTGGAGACCACGAGATCGAAGATAGCCGTTCCGGGAATGCCCGGACCCCTGCTCAACGACAGATGCACCTTTGTGGCCGCGCTCGCCAATCCGGTGAAGGTTCCGGCAATCGAGAGCGTCTCGCCGTCAAGCGTCGCTGATGCCGTACCTTTGCCCGTCATATTCGGCTGCGTCGCGTCGTTGAACGGCATTGGAGATAGGTAAATCTGATACTTCTCCGCCGCCGCGAGGCTGGCTGGTCCGGCGAACATGAGAAACGCGGCAAGGATGCACGTCAAAGTCATAGGCCAGCCTTAGGTAAGCCAAAGACATATACGCCGTGCCCGATCGTCGGCCGCTCGACCTC
>JANNJO010000204.1:0-6034 GCA_031395755.1 Acidobacteriota bacterium | reverse complement strand
TGCGCTGGCTGTTCGCGAAGTCGTCGATCGCCAGCCGCCTGCGGGGCTGGAACTGACAAAGGTGGACTGGCAGCTCGGCTGAAGGGGGAGGAACATGAGGATGATCAGGCGATCGGGAGGAGTGCTGATCTCCCGATCGCCTGCCGGTGCCTAGCAGTAAGGGGCGGCTCCAAAAAACCGTATAGCATACTGCCGTGCCGACTATCTACGAGGTCGCCAGGCGCGCGCGTGTGTCGACCGCCACCGTGTCGCGCGTGCTCAGGCAGCCGTTGGTGGTCGCCCCGCTCACGCGCCGGCGTGTCCTTCACGCCGTCGAGCAGCTTGGCTACGAACCCAACTCGACGGCGCAGAATCTCCGTACGCTGAAGACGGGGAAGCTGATCGTGTCGGTGCCCGATATTTCCAACCCGTTCTTTTCGCTCATCCTGCAGGGCATCGAAGCGGCGGCGCAGCGCGAAGGCTACTCCGTGCTCGTGGGGGACACGCAGCACGACGAGAAGCGCGAAGAAGGGTACGCGATGATGCTGAGGCGCAAGGAAGCCGACGGCCTGATCTTCCTCGGCCATCGCCTGCCCCGAGAGGCCGCGACGGTGATCCGCGCGATGAGCCCGAGGTGCGCACCCATCGTGAACGGCTGTGAGTTCAGCCCCACGCTGGGCATTCCGAGCGTCCATATCGACAACGCCAAAGCGGCCTATGAAGCGATGGACCATCTCTACGGTCTCGGCCATCGGTGCGTGGGGATCGTCACGGGCCCGCTGGGCAGCCCTCTCAGCCGCGACCGACTGACCGGCGCGACGTTGCGCGCCAAACGCCAGAGAGCGGAACGGCAGTGCATCTTCGTGCAGGGGGACTTTTCGATCGAGTCCGGCGCGGCGGCCGCCGAGCAACTGCTCGGACGGGCCAAGCCCCCGACGGCCATCTTCTGCTTCAACGACGAAATGGCGATGGGTGTGATCGAGAAGGCGCGCGCGCGGTCTGTTCGTGTTCCGCGCGATCTCTCGGTCGTCGGGTTCGACGACATCCGCTTCGCGCGTCATACGCATCCGCCTCTGACGACCATCGCGCAGCCCATGCGCCAAATCGGCGAAGGGACGGTGCGCCTGCTGCTCGGCATTCTTTCAGGCGGCGACGACATGGCCGCGCCCGCATCGGTGACGCTCCCGCACACCCTCATCGTGCGGGCGAGCACGGGGCCGCCCATCCGCCGGTCCTGACCTTTACTCGGCCCTGACGACCGACAGTTCCGTTTCGCGGCCGACAGGTTTGATGTCGCCGCCAGGCACGCTCGTCTCGACGCGCAGACGATAGCGCCCCGGCCTGACGCCGGTCAGCGGAATCTGTTTCGCAAGCGGAAACGCGGAGCTCCGCGTGTCCCGACCTGTCTCACTGCCGCCCAGCGCGTCGCGGGCCGTAAAAGCGGTGCTGCCGTCTTCGGCCACGAGGCTCGTCTTGACTTCGAGCCTGCGTCGCTCGCGAGAGGCACCGTTGTCGTAGATTTCGGCGAACACACTCAACACGTCGTTCTGGCTGAACGTGCGTCGGCTCGTGGCCGGAGCGGGCAGCACACCTGAAGGCAGTGCCTCGTCCAGTTGCGCGGTGAACTGCCGCCGTGCGGCGTCGTCGGCGATCAGCAGGCCGCTCATGGCGAGCCCGTTCGCGCGGTAATCAGGAACATGGAGATCGTAGAAGACCGATCCCATCTCGCCGGCCCCGCTTTCCCGCACGCCGATCCTCAGTTGGTAGCGCCCGGGCGCGAGCGCGATTCGAGGATTCATGCGGATGATCGAGCGACGCACGCGCTCGTAGGTATCCGGACGCAGCGCGAGGTTGAACTGGTAGAAATTGCCGCCGTGGGATCGCCCCCGCTCGTCGAGCGCAAACAACGACAACTCGACGTCGTCTGCGAAGACCGTGTTCTGCTCGACGAAATGCAGGCGGCTGGCATCGACCTCGACCGCAAGCGCGATTGATGCCTGCCGCCCCACACCCTTGAACGGCGCCGCCTGGACCGTGAGCGTCAGCCCGTTCCGTTGTAACGGCTGGGTGAGGATCTCGCGCAGCTCAACCGAGGTCTTGGCCGTGCCCGATTGCCCGCGGCCGCGCTCCCGTTCGCGCTCCAGCTTGAGCGTGTCTTCCGCTGTCAGCGGTCGCGGCGAGACATAGCCTTTGCGCGCGGAGACCCGAAGCCCCGGCCGTCTCGTACGGACTTCGATTTTGTGGAAGCGCCCGTCACGAGGCATCTTCGCCGGGTAATACCCGAGCACGTAGTAGGTGCTGTTGGCGCGCACGATCCGGTCGAGAGCGGCCCCCACGTTGCTGGCGTTCACCGCGGCAAATCCTCCGGTCTCGTCGGCCAGCTCACGCAGGCTGTCCTGGGAGAGATACATCTCCGCCAGCAGGCCGCGGGCATCGAAGCCGAGCTGGGGATCCGCCGCCGCGGTCAGTTCCATCGCCTCGCTCGTCATGCCGACGAGGCCGCGGGGATCGACGGCGAAAAAACTCACATTCGAGCGCGCCGCGGCGGCGATCGTATCGCGCGTCGCCATCACGACTGTTGTGGCCGCGGGCGAGCCGAATACGTCGTAGATGGGATAGTCGATGCCCTCGCTGAACATCAGCAGCGCTTTGCGCCGCCCCCGGATGCCCCCCATGAACTCGGCCAGCTTCCGCAGCGTCCCGAGCACCTGCTGCGCACGGTAGCCACGCTCGAAATCGTCGACGTCCGTTGTGACATCCGAGTAACCCTGCGGGCCGCGTACCGTTCCCGACCGCCGAGGCTGGGCCTGGGTATCGGTGTCGTCAGGGGGGTTGACCTCGAGTTCCTTGAGGGTCTGCTGGAAGTAGTAGTCGGCTTTCTGCAGCACGGCCGAGCGGAGCTTGCGCCCCTGGAATTTGTCGATCGCCGCGAGGAGCAGCGCCCGCTCCGAGGTGAATTCCTGCCCCGCATCCGTTCGCCCGCTCGTATACGTGACCGCGGCAATATCGTTCGATCCGAAATGCCGCTCGATGAACTCTCGCGCCGACTTGACGACGACCGGCGTCCGAAGAGGGCTGACGTTCAGATCGTCGAGAACGATCACGTAGAGGCGCCCGCTGATGGGCTGCGCGTTCGACTTGACGTCGTTGACGGCCGCCGCTCCTGAGGCCGCGGGGCGCCGGTTCGGCGTCGGGACGGGAATGTCGACGAGCGAAAACGCGCTGATCTCCTGCCGTCGTCCGTCCTCAAATAACTCGAAGTCGTCCTTGTTGAGATCCGTGACAGGGTTTCCCCGTTCGTCGGTGACGACCGCATCGATGTCGACGAAGTTCACCTCGACCTGGAACGTCACCGGCGGAGGCAGGGCCGGTTGTTGCGCGGCGTTCAGATGGACAAAAAGCGGTACGCTCGCAAGGGCGGCGAGGCGCCACACGGACCGGACAAGGACACGGTCAGGCATATTTAGATACTATAAGCCCCCCTTGACCGGAGGACCAATGCGGTACACAACTCTGCTCATCACATGTGCGCTGGTGTCCGTGGCAGGTCAGCAGCGGAGCGAGCCGGACGCCGTGGCTGCGCTGGCGGGCGAGCCGCGCCATGTCAGCGCGGCCGGCATCACGCGCACCGAAAGACGGCTGGTCACTATTGAGAACGGCACGCCGTTCGACCCTTCGACGAGCTCAGGGTCGCAGCGGCGGCTGGTGATTATCGCGGGCCTCGACGGAGACGAACGAGCGGCTCGCGCGGCCCTCGGGGCGATCACGTGGTTCAAGACTCGCGCGCCACGGGCTCTGCGCACGCAATGGACGGTCAGCGCGCTGCCGCTGGCCGACCCGGACGGCGCGTCCCAATCACGTCCCTTCGAGTTTCCTCCTCAGAAGGGATTCTTCGATCATCCCGAGCAGCCCGAAGCGCGCTACATCTGGCGCTGGCTAACGTATCAGGCACCCGATCTGGTTCTGGAGATCCGGGGCGGTGATTCATTGTCGCGAGGGAACGCGCCACCGGGGTCGCTCGCAGCCGTGGTCGCGGGCGGACACTCGGAGCTGGGCTCCGTGCCCGCCATGTTCGTGACGGCTGGGCCGACCGACGGCCCGCAATTGTTGCAGCAGCTGCTCAAGACCTCTGCCGGCCTTCAGCGGTCGCCGCTGCACGTGGGGATTGCGGCCCGGGTCTCCCGCGAGCCGCTGGCGATTGCGCGGGTGCTGGCAAACCGATATCCGCAGAACCCTCTCGTCAGCTATATCCCATCGGTAGCGTGGGCGAACACGCTTCGGCTTGCCGACCTGACCAACGATGACGGGCTTCGCCGGAAGGTGATGCAGCAGACGCGCCCCTGGATGTCGCGCGAGCAGCCGTTGTTTGGCGAGCGCATCGCGCTGACTGCCGTTGCCGGAACCCTGATTTACGCCGACCTGTCGGAGCGCGGGGAAGAGGCGGCCGCCGAGCTCGCGGTGCAGGGCGCCGAAGCCGCGTCGAGGGTTGGGGCCAACGGCGTCGCGCAGCACGGCCAGGGTTGGACGGACGACATGTTCATGATGGCCGCGATCCTTGCGCGTACCGGCCGAATGCCCGGCCGCGAGCGCGACTTCGACCGCCTGGCGAGCAACCTCATTTCGTATGCCCGCCGTCTTCAGCGAGAAGACGGCATCTTCGTGCACTTCACCGATGGCCGGGTGCCCTGGGGGCGCGGCAACGGATTCGCCGCGCTGGGCCTGATGGAAGCCCTCACATCGATTCCCGCCACCCATCCTTCCCGCGCGGAGCTGCTCTCGATATTCCGCCGGCACATGAGCGGCCTCACACGCGTGCAGGCGCCCGACGGCATGTGGCGTCAAGTCGTCGACGAGCCCGGAAGTTTTCGAGAAGAGACGGTGACCGCGATGACCTTGACGGCCATGGCGCGCGGCGTGCGGCTCGGCTGGCTGGATGCGACCTATCGTCCGGTGATCGAACGCGCGTGGCGCGCGCTCGCCGCCCACATCACGGAAGACGGCGGCATCGTCGATGTGTGTACGAGTACCGGATCGGGACCGACGTTGAGGTTCTACCTGGATCGGGCCGCCATCAGCGGGTACGACGATCGCGGCGGTGCGATGGGGCTGCTCGCCGCGATGGAGATGATTACTTTCCGCAGTCAGGCGCGATCGATTCCAGCGACATCACGTTGATGCGGAAACCCGACGGGAGCTTGATGAAGAGGCCTTTCGCGAGAGCCTTGTGCCCTTTGATCGCAGCGGAGCTCGGAGGCGGACTCAATAGCTGAATCGTGTTGGTCCCCGGGGGTGCCGCGGCGGCCGACTGCTTTTCTGCGTCGCTTACCGGGTCCAGCGTGGTGACTTGCGGGTCCGTGCTCTGCGTCAGCGCCCACTGGCTTGCGCTCGTTTCCTGCAGACAGCCGACTGTGCGAACCAGCGCGCCGGCCCGCGGCGACATCATCCCGCCTTTCGGCACGATTCGGAGCGAGCCGAGGGTGCCACCCATCTCCGTTAATTCCGTCTCGCCCGCAGGAAATCCGTTCTGCTGAAGGATGTACGCCACCGTGTCGAGCTTCTGCCGGTCTGTCACGTCTGTACCGCCGGCGTCGGGCATCGTGTCTCTGATCTTGTGAAAGAGCCGCTCGACGCTGTGGGATTCCCACTTCGCCATGAACGCCGGGCCGGCGAGCGCGGGGCCCTCGCCGCCGCTGAGATCTTCGTGATGGCACTCGCCGCAATGATTCTCCACGACCGCTCGGCCGCGCTCGGCCTGTTCAGCCGTGTACACGCCAGCCCAGATTGGCGTGGAATCCTGGGCGATGAGGGGCCAGAGAAGACCCGCGATGACTGCTGCCAGAAGTGTGGTTACGGTCGCCCGAATAAATCGCATAATTAAGGATGGTCTCAGTATCGCATAAACGGTTCTTCGTTTTCCTGTTGCTCTGTTCATTAGTCACCGCACGTCCGGCAGACGCCCGAATCATCCGCATCTAAATCCTTAGCAACCAATAGCAAAATACGAGCCACGCAACCACTGAATAAACCGAGAAGCATCCCATCATGGCCGATCCCG
>JANNJO010000167.1:0-2652 GCA_031395755.1 Acidobacteriota bacterium | reverse complement strand
TCACCGACTCGAGCGGTGATCCAAAACTGCTGCCCGATCGCGCCTTGACCTCGACGAAGACCAGCACCCCGCCATCGCGCGCGACGATGTCGAGCTCGCCGCAGCGGGTGCGGAAACGCCGGTCCACAATGGCGTAACCGCGCCGTGTCAGCTCTTCGCACGCAAGGTCCTCGCCGCGCTTGCCCAGCGACTGCCGATGATCCACGCCGGCCGAGCAGCAATTCTCCTGCCCTAATCCCTAATCCCTAATCCCTAATCCCTATCGCCGCTTCCACCTCGTCCCCGCCGCAGAGTCTTCCAGCACAATCCCCGCCTCGAGCAGTTGCTGGCGGAGGCGGTCGCCTTCGGCGAAGTCGCGCCGCTTGCGCGCGTCCTGACGCGCCGTCACCAGCCGATCGATCTCCTCCAGCGGCAAGGTCGTCTGTTGATCTTCCCGGCGTCGAAGCGCCAGCACACCCAGAACCCTGTCGAATCCTTCGAACGCGGCCTTCACCGCCGGAACGTCGCCCGTCCCGAGCTCGTGGCTGTCGATCGCCGCGTTGAGCGCGCGCACCAGATCGAAGATGGCACCGAGCGCTCCCGCCGTGTTGAGGTCCTGCTCCATCGCCTCGCGGAACTGCGACTCGGTGGCCGCAACCTTCGCCGCGATCTCCGCATGGGCCCCCGCCTTCACGACGCGATCGAGTCGTTCCACGAAATCGGCGAGCCTCCGCAGCGCCTCTTCCGCCTGATCCATCGTGTCCCAGCTGAACTTCAGCTGCTTGCGGTAGTGGGTCGCCAACATGAGATAACGGAGTGTCGACGCGCGATACCCTTTCGCCTGGATGTCGGGGATGTTGAACACGTTCCCCAGCGACTTGGACATCTTTTCTTCGTCGATCAGAAGATGCTCGACATGCACCCAGAACCGCGCGAACGGTTTGTTGGTCGCGCCTTCGCTCTGCGCAATCTCGTTCTCGTGGTGCGGAAAGATGAGATCGACGCCGCCGCAGTGGATGTCGATTGGCGGCTCGCCGAGCAGCCGCAGAGCCATGGCGGAGCATTCGAGGTGCCAGCCAGGGCGCCCGCGTCCGAACCCGAAGTCCCAGCTGGGCTCGTTGTCCTTTGTCGCTTTCCAGAGTACGAAGTCGCGCGCGTTGTCTTTGTCGTAGTTGTCCGAGTCCACGCGCGCGCCCGATTTCAAGCCGTCGTGATCCAGCCGCGCGAGCCGGCCGTACTGCGGCAGCGTGGAAATCTTGAAATAGATCGAGCCGTCGCTCTCGTACGTATGGCCGTTGGCCTCGAGCGCCCGGACCAGCTTGGCCATCTCGTCCAGGTTCTCCCGATCAGTGGCCCGGGGCCGCTCCTCGATGTCCTCGAGCCCGAGCGCCGTGGCGTCCTGAAGGAAGGCATCGACCCACTGGGTGGTGTACTCGCGAAGCGGCACGCCCGCTTTCTGCGACCCGGCGATCGTGCGGTCGTCGACGTCGGTGAAATTCATGACGTGACGAACGGTGTGGCCCTGGAGATACTTCAGCGTCCTCCGGAGGACATCGATCGCGACGAAGCTCCGGAAGTTCCCGATGTGCCCGCGGCTGTAGACCGTGAGGCCGCACGCGTACATGCGGACCAGATTGTCCTGCGACGGCGCGAACTCCTCTTCGGTGCGGGTTAGCGTGTTGTATAGGCGCATCTACAACCCCATCCGGCCGAACAGATCACGAGCGTGCGCGCGGTCGGCGTCAATCTGCATTTTGAGCACATCGACACCATCGAACTTCTTCTCGTCGCGCAGCCGCTGCACGAATCCCAGGCGCAGCCTCGCGCCGTAGAGATCCTTGTCGAAGTCGAGCACGTGCGTCTCGATGACGTTCTCTTCGCCGCTTTCGAACGTGGGCCGAGTGCCAATGTTCGTGATCGACGGATACGCCACGCCGTCCAGGCTCGCCGTCGTTGCATACACGCCGCGCGGGGGCGTCAGCTCGTTGTCGGTGCACAGGTTCGCCGTGGGAAACCCCAGATCGCGCCCTCGCTGCTGCCCCTGCACGACCGCGCCTTCAATCTCGTAATGGTGCCCGAGGAGCGCCCCCGCTTCGTCGACGCGGGCCTCGGCAATCAGCCGGCGGATGCGCGTGCTGCTGACGACGAAGTCTTTGTAGCGAACGGGATCGATCTTCTCGGCGCGAAAGCCGTAGCGCGCGCCGAGGCTTCGCAGCATCGAGAATGTGCCCTGCCGATCGTGGCCAAACAGAAAATTCGCGCCGACCCAGACCTCGGCCACGTGAAGCCATTCGACCAGCACCGTGCGCACGAAGGTCTCCGGATCCCACCCCGCCAGCACCGGCGTGAACCGGACGATGGCGACCCCGTGCATCCCCGCGCGCGACAGCGCGTCGAGCTTCTGCTGATTGGTCATCAGCAGCGGCGGCGCCTTGTCGGGCCGGACGATCCGCGGGGGGTGCGGATCGAAGGTCATCACCACCGCCGTCGCCCCCTGCTCGCGCGCCTGCCGCGACACCCGCTCGACGATCTTCTGGTGCCCGCGGTGCAGGCCGTCGAAGTTGCCAAGGGCGACGATCGGCCGCCGCCAAGTCGCGGGACGTGGGTCGTCGGGGAAGAAGATCACGTCACCCATGGCCGCCGCCTTCCGCGATCTCGAGGCGCAGACCGTCG
>JANNJO010000161.1:0-9330 GCA_031395755.1 Acidobacteriota bacterium | reverse complement strand
CGAGCCGCAGCATGCGCTCGAAGGTCTCGGTGACGCTCGGATCGTCGTCGACGATGAGAATCGTGCGGGTGGCTGCCGGGGTCGACACTGCGATGCTGGCCATGTTTTTGGAAGTTTCGGGGGTCATTGTAGCTCTAGGTTTCGTATCGGCCTAACTCAGGCCTGTATTTAGGCCCCTTCCATGTTATAGTCGCGATTTCGTGAGCCCCATCCTCGTCAGGCCGGTCCGCGAGCAGCTCGAGCACGACCGCGTCATCCGCCTTTTACAAGCTAAGTTTCGCCGTCGTTTCGACGCCGGTATCAATCCGGGGGCCGAACAAAACGTCCCTGTCAGTGCGGGTCCGTCAGCCGTTTTCCCGGATGTGGTGCTGACCTCGCTGGATCGCGGTCGAAAAATCGAGGCGCTCATCGAGGTGGAGACGGTTGAATCGGTCAATAACCTCGAGGCGCTGGCTGAGTGGGGACCATACGGGCGCCTCCGGCCGGCCTTCCATTTGTATGTCCCGGCCTCGATGGCTGAGGTCGCAAAGCGGCTCTGCACAGATTTCAACGTCCCGGTCACCGAGATTTTCAGCTATCACTGGATCGGCGACGAAATGCGGTTTCTGTCGGTCTACAAGGCGCCCGCCTCACCGAAGGCGCCGGCGCGGCCCGCCTCCGCTAAAGCTCCGGTGCGCCAAGCAGGAAAAAAGAGGGCATCGAAGCCGAGCAAGCCCGCCGCGCGTAAACCTGCGGCAAAGTCGAGCCGAAAGGCTGGACGGTCGCCTAAGCGCAAGTAACTTTGCCATCACTGCGGTTCGCCCGCGATAAGCGCGGGTACGAAACAACGTCGCTCGTCCATGCTGGTCGCCGTCAGGGGCGCTCGCGGCAGCGCATTCTGTACTGGTTCCGCACGCCGCCCGGCGTGAAGGTGGGGCGCCCGGCCCTGGATGAATCCGCCATTCGCTGGATCGAAGAGCACAACCCCGATATCGAGTTCGACTGGCAGAAAATTCTGGAAGCGAAGCCGTCATCGGCACCACCTTCCGACGATCTGCGCCCTCGCCGTAGCCGGCGCGACAACCCGGATCGCCGGAGACCGATACCCCCGCGGGCGAGCCCCGTGCTCGTCGCACCGATTCCTGCACCGCCGGAAGCGCCCGACGTCGAAGACCCGATCGCCTCCGACCGGGAGGAGGCCTTCGAGCAGCTTACGCGTGCGGACGCAGAACCAGAGCCCGAAGCGGCGGCCACGCCAGTCGAGCAGGCGATAGGGCGGGAAGAGTTGACCCGCCTGCGCGCGCGATATGCCGAGCTGCTGGCGCGGATCGCCGAGCGTGGCGGAGATGCGGCGCGCATCGAGGCCCTCCGGGCGCACGCCGAAGCGCTGAATCCCGATACGTGGGTCACCGACGAGGACACCCGCAAGGGGCTCGCGGAGTTCGAGCCGAAGCTGCGCGATCTTCGCGCCGCCCTCGGGTTGCGCAAGCGTCGCCGATCCCGGCGCGGGGGACGACGGAGGAGCGGCCAAAAGGAAAGTGAAGCGGCGCCGGAACCGGGACCTGATAGGGGCGAGGGGTAAGGGGTAATATCCGGCTATACTGCCTTCAGGTTTTCAATCATGACAAACAAGAGTCTCGCGCCCTGGCTCGTGGCGGGTTTTCTGGCGGCGCTTCCGATTTTCGGAGACGTTTCCCAGGCGCAGCAACCGGCCGCTCCCGCGGTCCCTCCAAGCGGCGCCCCGACGCCGACCTTCCGCACGGCCGTCAATCTGGTCAGCTCCGACGTCATCGTGCGAAACCGGCGCGGGCAGTTTCAAGCCGACCTCTCGAAGGACGACTTCGACGTCTACGAAGACGGCATCAAGCAGGAGCTCACGTCGTTTGTCCTGGTGCATGGCGGCCGCGTCTTCACGTCTCAGACCGCCGTGGCGGCGGCTCCCGTCCGTGAAGGCATCATTCTGCCGCCGTCGCGTCCCGTCAACGACACGGCAGGCCGCATCATCATCTTCGTGGTTGACGACCTCCACATGGAGTTCCGGGATACGCATCGCGTCCGCAGGCTCTTCCGTGACATGGCCAAAGAGCTGGTCCACGAAGGCGACCTCTTCGGCATTGTCTCGACCGGCACGTCCTCAATAGCGATCGATCTGACCTACGACCGCGGGCGCATGGAGGAAGCCGCCAACAGAATTACGGGCGGCGGGCTGAAGCCTTCCGAAATCATCGAGCAGTCGTCCATGGGGCAGACGCCGCAGGAGGTCATGCACCGCGCCAACGTGGCGTTCGAGACCGTGTACCAGATGCTCACGAACCTCGAGCAGGCGCATAACCGGCGCAAGGCGGTAGTGCTCATCAGCAACGGTTACGATTTCGATCCGTTTGCATCTTCCCGCAAAGGCACCGCCGGTGCCGGGATGCTGAACAACCGCAACGTCGATCCGAACGATCCCAACAACGCGCTGTTCAACCAGGGCAGCCAGTTCAACGATGCCGAGCTGTCGATGCGGCTGGTTGAGCTCACGCGGCAGGCCAATCGCGCCAACGCGACCTTCTATACCTTCGATCCCCGCGGCCTCATCGCCGGACAAGACATCGACGAGCCGGTCGACATGGTGGAGTGGGAGTCGCATCTGCGAAAACAGCAGGACAGCCTCCGCGTGGTGGCCGAGCTCACCGGCGGCATTGCGGTGGTGAACACCAACGACTTCAGCAAGGCGTTGAAGCGGATTGACGCCGAGACCAGCGATTACTACGTGCTCGGGTATTACTCGAGCAACCCCGACCCCACGCAACGCCGCCGTGTGATTGAAATCCGGATGAAGAAGAAAGACGCGGATGGCAGCAATCTGGAAGTGATGTACAGACGCGAGTACAGCCTGAAGCCGCTGCCTGCGTTAGCGAAGCCCCGCTAAGCCGTTTTCATCGCCGCAAAAATCGGCGTGCCCGCCATGCGGTCCGAGATCGTGTGGTTCCGCCGGTGGCCGTGCGTCCGACACCCGTCGCCTTTTTCCTCGACGTAACTGACGTCCCGGCTCGTGGCGAGCTCGCGGTACCGTCCGATGATGCAGCCGCAGCCGAGTGTGGTGAATCCGAGGAGCCGAACAAAACTACCCATAGCAGGCCTCCGTTGCTGCGTTCAGCAAATTACGTACCGATGAATCTACAGTGCCGGTGCGACAGACAGTTAACGTCGGTGTAAGGATTACCGCCGGACTTTTTCGAGCAATCTGGGGTTTTTTGCTCCGATCAAGCGCCACAGCGGAGAAAGCCGCCTGTGGCTGCGCGACCACATCGTGCACTTTTTTGGCTTCCGAACCAATTACTTGGAGATCAAGCTGCGGAAGCGCTCGAGATCGAGCGTGCGCTGAGTTGCGGCGAAGGTACGCGCGGCGACGATTCTGTAACCGAAAACAAGGTGGGCGATCAGAGACAGCGCGATCCAACCCGGGCGGCGAGTCGCCGTGGCGAGCGAGCTTAGGAAGTTCAAGGCGACGCTGACGGAAAAGAGCACCGCGAACAAGGGATCGAGACCGCCGCCGGCGGGAAATTTACTGCCGTAAGTCATCGCCGTCGTTTCCCATCCGAGTGCGCCGGCCGCTTCCTCGTGGAACACCTGAATGTAGCGGCCGATGCGCTCGACGCCGGTATGAACGAAGAAATTGACTTCGAAGGTCGCAGCCAGGACGATGAAGGGGACTAGGGTGACGGCGCCTTGCAGCTCGGTGATCAGGAGCGCGGTCGCAAGCGCACCCCAGGTGGCGAGCCCTCCCAGAACGGCACACATCCGCAGCGTTCCGCGCTCGCGGATGGTCGCCCGGAGGGCCTCATACTCGGACTGGGGCAGGTGGGTCATGGCCGTCTGTGAAAGATATCGAACGATATCTCGTCCAGTTGCAGCCCCTTGGCGCATTTTTCGCTTGGCGCCCCTACTGCGGCTTTGCTAGAATACCGATGAAACCCTTTAGAGAGTTAAGAGTGTCTATGTACAGGACTTTCAAGTTCGGCGCTATCCGCCTGGCCGTTCTGGGGTTGGGCGTGAGCCTTATTGCCACGGGAGCAGCTGCGACCACCATCCAGCAGCCTGCAGCCCAGACGGCCGTTTCCGCTAACGCCGGGACGACCGCCACGGCGAGGCCGAAAGCGTCGGCTGCCGCCCGTGCCCGGGCCCGTGCAGCCCGCATTCGCGCGGCCCGCGCCAAGGCTGCCAGGTCCGCCACGGCCCTCGCGGAGGCCAAGACACCCCATTTTCGCACCGACGCCGCCGGCAACGTGGTGCCAGACGTGCGCGCAGCTGCGGCGATTATTTACGATCCCGCGACCGGCAAGATCCTCTACGAGGAAAACGCGATGGACGAGCGGTCCATTGCCAGCATCACCAAGGTGATGACCGCGATCGTGTTCCTTGAGAGCACGACCGACCTCAACCAGGAGGTCACGATCGAGCGTTCGGATACATTGCGGGCGTCGACGACCTACCTGAAGACCAACGACCGCGTCCGGGTGTCTGACCTGCTGCACCTGCTGCTGATCCCGTCGGACAACGCGGCCGCGCGCGCGCTGGCTCGCGTCTCGCCCCTTGGTTCAGACGGCTTCATTGCCCGGATGAATTCGAAGGCGGATGATTTGGGCTTGAACCAGACGGCCTACACGGATCCGTCTGGCCTGTTGAACGACAATATCTCGTCTGCCTACGACATGGCCCGGCTCATCGCCTTCGCGTCGGAAGACGATCGCATCGGCCCCGTGATGCGGACGCCGGAATACTCATTCCGCACCGCCAAGGGCCGCATCATCACCATACGCAGCACCAATCAGATTCTCCGGGCGGGGGACATCGACGTGCTCGGTGGCAAGACGGGGTTCATCAGCAAGGCCGGCTACTGTCTGGCGACGCTTCTGAAGATGCCCCACGGCGGCCCCTCGCTCGCCGTCGTCGTCCTGGGCGCCACCTCCAGCGTCGGCCGCTTCTGGGAAACCCGCCATCTCATGGCGTGGCTCGCCGAGCGTGGCTTCCTCAGCCTCGCCGCACCGGCCGTCGCCACCGCCAAGTAACCTTTCCAAGATCCAACGCCGAGACGCGAAGGCGCAAAGAATCTTTTCTCAGCGAGAAGATCTCCGCGTCTTTGCGTCTCTGCGTTGAGACCTGGAAGAGGTCAGCTTTGGTAGCCGCGCTGGATGGCGGCAGCGTCGAGCGGGAGCGTCGCGATGGAATCGACCGCCAGCAGCGCCGGGCGGCTGCCGTCGCGACCGTCGAAGGCCTTCAGATACCTGTGGCACTCGTCGCACGCGTAGATGCGGTAGCGGCCATCGCGGCTCGTGAACGAGGTAATTCGCGCCCGGTCGCTGTTCTCGCAGTACGGGCAGGTAATCGGGTCGAAACGCCACTGGCCCGTGCAGCGCCCGCAAATCAGCAGACGCTCGGCGGCCGGGTTGATAAATGCAAACTCCGGTTCGCCCCCACAGAGCGGACAAGTAGGTTGCCGCCAGTCGCTGAGTTCCAATCTCGGTAGTAAGGCCTCGGCGCAGCGCGCCAGGAACGGCCGCATTGACAGCAGGAGTACCTGATCGAGCAGCTCTTTCTCGTGCGTCTGTGGATCGGTCTTCCGGCGCGCCGGCGCCATGGCCGTCTCATACCATGTGGCCACCACCGCCTCGATCTGCCCGTCTCGCGCGAGCGCCTGAATGCGATCGTGGTCCGCGAGCTCGAGGGTCTCGAAGCGGCGAAGGATGTCTGCCGTCTGGCGGATCATCAGCCGGAAATCCGACCAGTCGATCGGGATGTCCTTGAACTGCAGGACCGGCCGTCGGCCGTTGTTGTCCGGCTTCCTCCGGTCGAAGGTCGCCGAAGGCAGGGGAACCCGGGATTGGATGCGTTTCTGGGCGCCGAGAAGCTCGATCTGCATGTCGGCCGCCGCCGCAAGCTCCGGCTGCTCGTTCTTGAGCTCGCGAAGCTCCTTCACCTCCCGCGATTCGGGACGGCCGGGGCGGTCGGTGGGCCTCTCTGGCGAGAGATCTGTCTTCGGGGTGGTCACGTCAGGATTGTGGCTCAGCGGTCGCAGTGATGCAATAGTATCCGTCGTACGCTGTTTAGCCCGTTTACGTCGTTATGAGTGTCTCCGTTTTGATGGTCGGGTCCGAAGCGCTCCCTTTTTCCAAGACAGGGGGGCTTGCGGATGTGCTCGGCGCGCTTCCCGTCGCGCTCGGCCGGCTCGGGCACCGCGTCACGCTGGTGACCCCCAAATACCGCGGCGTGCAGGCGCAGGGCAGCGCGAAGAACATCCACGTGACAGGCCTTGGGGGCGCGCTCTCCGAAACCAGGATCATCGAGCAACCGCTGGCGGAGAACGTCAAGGCCGTGCTCGTCGATCGCCCGGAGCTCTACGACCGGGAATCGATTTACGGAGCCGGCGGCGACTATCCCGACAATCCCCGCCGGTACGGATTCCTCTGCAAGGCCGCGCTCGAGTACGCCATTCAGGCGAACGACCCGTTCGACATTCTTCACGGCCATGACTGGCAGGCGGGGCTGGCTGCGGTCTACCTGCGCACGCGCTATGCGGCCGAGCCCAAGCTGCGCGGCATGGCTTCGATCTTCACGATTCATAACCTCGCCTATCAGGGCACGTTTCCTCTCGACTGGCTGGCGCCGCTCGAGCTCGGGCCCGAGCTGATGTCGATCGACACGCTCGAGTTCTGGGAACAGATCAGTCTGCTCAAGGGTGGGATCGTGTTTTCCGATCTGATCACCACCGTGAGCCCGAACTATGCGAGAGAAATTCAGACGAAGGAATACGGAGCCGGCTTCGAAGGCGTCCTCTCGGCACGCTCGAAGGATCTCTACGGGATCCTGAATGGCATCGACACCCATCGATGGGATCCGCGGCGCGATCCGTTCCTTCCGCAGCCTTACGACGAGAGCAGCCTCGAGGGAAAGGACGCCGCCAGGCGGGCGCTCGTCGAGCTCGTTGGCCCCGGGATGTCCTTCGAACGCCTGCCGCGTCCGCTGGTGGGAATCGTCTCGCGGCTCGTCGATCAGAAAGGGTTCGATCTGATTGCGAAACTCGCCGGCCGCCTGCCGGAGTACGGCAGCTTTGCAGTGCTGGGAGCCGGCGATCCGCTCTACGAAAAATTGTGGCGCGATCTGGCGGCGGCCAATCCTGACCGCTTCGCGGTGAAAATAGGATTTGATGAGTCGCTCGCTCACCTGATTGAAGGCGCCGCCGACCTGTTCCTCATGCCTTCGCGGTTCGAGCCGTGCGGGTTGAACCAGATGTACAGCATGCGCTACGGCACGGTGCCCGTCGTCCGCGCGACGGGGGGCTTGGACGATACCGTGACGGATTACAATGTGGCAGCCGGGAGCGGCACCGGCTTTACGTTCGAGGCCTATACGGCCGCCGCGCTCCTGGAGGCCATGGAACGGGCGCGAACGGCCTTCGCTAACCCGAAGATCTGGAAGACATTGCAGGTTGAGGGAATGCGGCAGGATTTTTCCTGGGACCGATCGGCCCGCGAGTACGTCAAACTGTATGAGAAGGCCCTGGCAGGCCCCAGGGCCTATCTCGGCAGCCTGCAACGCTGAGTATGTGATGTCCGGCTTGAGCCGGACCGTTTTCAGGAGACCCGATGGCATCAGACAAGATTCAGATTTTCACCGACGGTAATTTCGACCAGACGGTGGTCAAGTCGGACAAGCCCGTGCTCGTCGATTTCTGGGCGGAGTGGTGCGGCCCGTGCCGCCGTCTCGCGCCGACGGTGGACGCGCTCGCGACCGACTACGACGGCAAAGTGACCGTCGGCAAGCTGAACGTGGACGAGAACCCGGGCACGGCGGGGCGGTTCAGCATCCGAGGCATTCCGACGATTCTCATCTTCAAGGCCGGCGAGATCGTGGAGTCGGTGGTCGGCCTCGCCGACAAGGATCATCTGAAGCAGCTGATCGACAAGCACGTCTAAGCAGCACGGCGACGCGACCGCATGAGCCCACATCGAAACGTCACAATCATCGGGTCGGGCCCTGCCGGCCTGACCGCGGCGCTGTATGCCGCGCGCGCCAACCTCAAGCCCCTCCTGATCGAGGGGGTCGAGGCTGGCGGTCAGCTTATGCTCACCACCATGGTGGAAAACTTTCCCGGATTCCGGGACGGAATCATGGGGCCCGAGCTGATGGCCGACATGCGGGCTCAGGCCGAGCGATTCGGCACGGAGATCATTCAGGGCGACGTGGCGAAAGCCGATCTCAGCCGCCGTCCATTCAGACTCGACATCGGCGAGTCGGCGATCTACACCGAGACGCTGATCATCGCGACCGGCGCGTCGGCGCGCTTGCTCGGGTTGCCGTCGGAGCGCGCGCTTCTCGGGCACGGCGTCTCGACCTGCGCGACGTGCGATGGCTTTTTCTTCAAGGGCAAGCCGATCGCCGTGGTTGGCGGGGGAGACTCCGCGCTGGAAGAGGCGATTTTTCTGACGAAGTTCGCGTCGAAGGTCACGCTGGTGCATCGGCGTGACACGCTGCGAGCCTCGAAAATCATGCAGGACAAGGCGTTCGCGAATCCGAAGATCGAATTCGCGTGGAACAGCGAGGTCGAGGACGTACTCGACACGTCCAAAGGGGTCGTCACCGCGATTGTGCTGCGCGACTCCCGGAACGGCACGCGAACCGAGGTGCCGGTCGAGGGAGTCTTCGTGGCCATCGGCCACACCCCGAACACCACTCTGTTTGCCAGCCAGTTGGAGACGGACGGTAACGGCTACCTGGTGACGGCCCAGGGCACCAGGACCAATGTGCCCGGGGTGTTCGCCTGCGGCGACGTGCAAGATCACGTCTACCGCCAAGCCATCACAGCCGCCGGCAGCGGCTGCATGGCGGCGATCGACGCCGAGCGCTTCCTCGAGCATGTCCCGACGGATTTACAGTCGTCAGTCGCCAGTCGTCAGTAGTCAGTCTCAGTCAGGAGTTCGCGGTCTCGGTCAAAGGGTCGCCAGACTGTGGACACTGTCGACTGACGACTGGGACTGTCGACTGCCGACTGACGACTGCCGACTGTTGAGGTATAATCGCCCCCCATGTGGACCAAGATGATGATGGGGCCTCGGAAAAAGGCCCCGAAAACGATCGCGGTCATCGACCCGGATCGCTGTTTCGGGGCGTTCGCCTGCTCGATCTGTCAGGCGGCCTGTCCGGTTGCCGGCTGCATCGTCGAAGAGAAGGATAGAGATGGCCGGATGGTCTGCGCCACCTCGAAGCTCAGCCCCTGGCTTCACTTCGGACACCTCTCGTCGCTCGAAGTGGCCCTGGCGGCTCAACTACGGGCGGCGGAAGAGGGTTTCAGCGCTGCCGAGTTTCTCG
>JANNJO010000090.1:0-2049 GCA_031395755.1 Acidobacteriota bacterium | reverse complement strand
GGCTTTGCGAATCTGCTGGAGCGCGGCCTCCGCTTCGTCGTCGAGTCTGACCGTCCGAGTGGCCACGTGTCACCTCCTGTATTACCTACTGTATTACACACCTCATCCGAGGGTCAACCGTGCGAATTCCGAGAAGCGCCGGGTTGAGGCCCGGCCGGCTGAAGCCCGCGAACACCAAAGTGCGGCCGGCCGGCACGGTGGATTATAAGGGCGGCGCGGAGCTCGCGCGCGGCTGGGGAGTAACCGGGGTTTGCGGCCCTTTACCGTTCACGGCCGGTTCCGGCGATTGGCTCGTGACGGTCGTGGGTTGTCCGTTCGTCCGGCGCTCGTTCCATCGCCAGAGCCAGCCCGCCACGGCAACGGCCGTGATGCCGACTGCGCTCTGCGTTAAGAACCGGCCTCGTTTCGGTGCCGACGAGTCTGGCGCGATCAGTTCGCGGTACACGTCCGCCACAGGCGAGGTCGTTGGACGGGGCCTCATTCGTCGTTCAGGCGCAGGCACCCAGCGCGTAAGGTACGCGAAGGCTTCCGAGGCGCACACCGGGCAATGCTGTGCGTCATGGACTTCGTCGCAGTCGAGGCAGACACGCGCAATCTTGAGCTGCATACTTTCAGTGTACTCGCCCTTTACGAACAGGCGCCTCATGGCAGAGGATTGAGTTGATGAACGACGATCCGTCCGAGATCGAACTCGACAAGCCGGTTGCCGAGGAACCGGAAGACATCAAACGCCGAAGCGGCTGGCCGTTGCTGTGGGCCCTTGGGGCTGCGGCGGTGCTCGTGCTCGCGCTTGTCCTCGCGTACATGTATCTGCGCGCGCCGTCCCGCCAACCTGCTCCGGCTGCCGGCGCTCCGGTTGGGCGGCCGGAGACCGCTCGGGGCCCAGAGGCCGGCGAGCAGATTCCGCTTCCGCCACTCGACGAGACCGATGCGCTGGTTCGCCAGCTGATCGGGCGGCTGTCGTCACATCCCACGGTTGCCGCGTGGCTGGCCACGGAGGGACTGATCGTGAACTTCGCGGTGGTGACGCAGCGGATTTCCAACGGGCAGAGCCCCGTGCAGGAACTGCGATCGCTGGGGCGCGTACCAGCGTTTCGCGCGCAGACCTCGCGCGGGGATCTCTTCATCGATCCGTCGAGCTATCGACGCTACGACCGATACGCCGAGGCGATATCGGCGCTCGATTCGCGCGGAACCGCCCGCTTGTACACCACCCTCAAGCCACGCATCCTCGATGCGTACCGACGGCTCGGCCAGCCGACGGGCGATTTCGACATCGTTCTCGAGCGCGCGATCGTGGAGCTGTTGAGCGTGCCGGTCGTTCAGGGCGAGGTCGAGTTGGCGCCCAGCGGCATCGTGTACGCGTTCGTGGACCCAAAGTTGGAGGAGATGTCTGCCGCGCAGAAGCACTTGCTGCGCATGGGCCCTCAGAACGTCCAGGCCGTCCAGAGAAAGCTCCGCGAGATCGCCGACTATCTCGCCATCCCCGCATCGAGGCTTCCACGATAAGACGGACGCGCTTCAGATCCTCGACCTACTTTATGGCAAAGACCCACACGGCTCCGCCCTCGGGCACGTCGGGATATTCACCTGGATTCAAACGATTCAGGCGTCCCTGCATCGACCGCGCGTCGATCCCGAAGCCTGACTGCACGGCGACGTATTGCTTGCCGTCGATCGAGAAGGACATCGGCGTGCCGATGATGCCCGAGTTCGTGGGATGCTCCCACACTACTTTTCCGCTCTTCGCATCGAATGCCCGGAACATGCGATCGCTGGTCCCGCCGGAGAACACGAGCCCGCCGCCGGTGGTCAGGATTGGCCCCCAGTTCGCCGACTTGGCGAACGTGTGTGTCCACACGCGCTTGCCGGTGTCCACATTCCATGCCTGCACTTCTCCGATGTGTTTCGAGCCTGGATACTGGTACATCGTCACCGTCGCACCCGTGTAGCTGCGTCCGGGGACGTACTCAATCTCTCGTCCGATAAACGTGGCGCACAGATTTTCGTTGGCCGGGATATAAATCATGCGCGTCTTCGGATTGAAGG
>JANNJO010000071.1:0-2035 GCA_031395755.1 Acidobacteriota bacterium | reverse complement strand
GCGTGAACTCGGGGGCGAGGTTGTTGAAACCGCCCGGGAACAGGTTGGTATCCACGGGCGCGAGCTTGAATCCGGCGTTGCGCAAATCGACCGAGCAGTAGAACGGCACGGCGCGCTCCTGCCACTGCGAACGTAACCAATGCTCGATTGCCGGCTGCGCCGCGAGCACCCGGCGTTCGAGCTCGAGCATCGGGCCTTTCAGCGCGGTGAGAAGATGCGGAACGTTCATGCGTACCTCCCGGTCGTCCTGCGACGCGATGTGAATTAAGTCAGTAGCGCCGCGAGTGTGGTGAAACTTACGCCAGTAGTTGGAGCGCGGGATTGTAGCCCATGCCGGGAGCGGCCGTGAGCCACAAAAAAACGGGCGCCAATGGCGCCCGTACGTCCATGACAGGATTGTGATGAATCAGTTGTGGTAGGCCGTCTCGCCGTGCTCGGTCGTATCCAGGCCTTCGCGCTCCTGCTCTTCCGGCACGCGCAGACCGACGATGACGTCCACGATCTTGAAGGCGATGAATGCGACCACGGCCGACCAGATCAGCGAGGTGCCGATGGCCCAGAGCTGAGCCACGACTTGGGTACCGATCTCGATTTCGACGAACTCGTTCTTGATGTAGTCCGGGATACCGGTGCCGCCCAAGCCCTTGCTCACGAACACACCGGTCAGCAACGCTCCGACGATCCCGCCGACGCAGTGGACCCCGAACACGTCCAGCGCGTCATCCGCGCCGAGCATGCGTTTGAGCCCATTCACCGCCCAGAGGCAAATCACGCCGGCGAGCAATCCGATGATGATCGCACCCATCGGACCGACCCAGCCGCACGCCGGTGTGATGGCCACCAGACCCGCGATCGCTCCGGATGCCGCGCCCAGCATGGAAGGTTTGCCCTTGAAAATCCACTCGAAGAACATCCAACTGAGAGTCGCCGAGGCGGTTGCCACGAAGGTATTGGCGAAGGCGAGCGCGGCGGTACCTGAAGCTTCCAGGTTGGAGCCGACGTTGAAGCCGTACCAACCCACCCACAGCAGCGAGGCGCCGATCATGGTCATGGTCAGGCTGTGCGGAGTCATGGCTTCCTTGCCGTAGCCCACGCGCTTGCCCAGCATGTAGGCGCCGACCAGGCCCGCGACACCGGCATTGATGTGCACTACCGTACCGCCGGCGAAGTCGATCGCTCCCTTGGCCCAAAGGAATCCTGCTGCTTCGGTGACCTTTTTCAGCGTTTCCTCATTGGTGATCGCATCGGGACCATCCCAGTACCACACCAAGAGCGCGATCGGCAGGTAGGAGAACGTGAACCACAAGGCCATGAACAGAAGCACCGCGCTGAACTTCATGCGCTCGGCGAACGCGCCGATGATCAGGCACGGGGTGATCGCGGCGAAGGTGCATTGGAAGACCACGAACACCAGCTCCGGGATCACCACGCCTTTACTGAAGGTCGCCGCCGTGGACGCATCGGTGATGCCTTTGAGGAACAGCTTGTCGAAGCCACCGAAGAACGGTCCTCCCCCGGTGAACGCCACGCTGTAGCCGTAGATGAACCACAGCACGGTGAGGAGCGAGAAGGTGGCGAAGACCTGCATAAGGACCGAGAGCATGTTCTTCGAGCGCACCATGCCGCCGTAGAACAGAGCGAGCCCCGGTATCGTCATCATGATGACCAGCGCTGTCGCGGTCAGCATCCAGGCGGTGTCGCCCTTGTTGGGCGTCGGGGCGGGTGTTGGTGTTGCCGCGGGCGCAGCCGCAGGTGCCGCCGTGGCCGGTGCTGCTGTTGCCGCAATGGGCGGTGCGGTTGGTGCCGGCGCCTCGGCTGCGGGCTTCGCGTCGGGCGCTGCTTTGTCCTGTGAGAGCGACGGTGCGGCCACGCCGAGCGCGGTGCACAATGTCAGTAGTGTGAGTAATCGTTTCATCATGATCTCCCTTACAGGGCGTCAGCCCCAGTTTCTCCGGTGCGGATCCGGATGACCTGTTCGAGCTCGAACACGAATACCTTGCCGTCGCCGATCTTGCCGGTATTCGCCGATTTCTCG
>JANNJO010000028.1:0-22592 GCA_031395755.1 Acidobacteriota bacterium | reverse complement strand
CACCTGGTTGAAGACGTTGAAGAACTCCGCACGGAACTGGATGTTCATGTCGGTGTTCATCCGGAAGTTCTTGAACAGCCCCATGTCCCAGCTGTGCAACGACGGCCCGTAGAAGGCGCCCTTGGGGACGTTGCCGAACGTGCCGACGTCGTTGACGGCGAAAGCGGCCGCGTTGAACCAGACCGTCTTCGCCGAGTCGGCCGGGGCGTCGGTGCTGACGCCCGTCAGCTTGGCGCGATCGTTGCCGATGCCGTCGAGCGAGTTGTCGCGACCGCTGGTGATCGTGAACGGCCGGCCGGTCTGATACTGCATGACGCCCGTCCACTGCCAGCCACCGATGACCCACTTCAGCGGCCCTTCCATGTTGGCTCCGGGCAGGTCCACGACCCACGACGTCGTGAAGCGATGCCGGCGATCCTGATCCTGCGGGCCCCACACTAGCGCCCGATCCTGCGTCATGAAGTACGGGATGATCTCGCCGCCGAAGTCCCCCTCCGTTTTCGAGAGCGTGTAGTTGCTCGTGACCGTGTACCCGCGCGAGTAGCGCTTGCTCAGCGTCAACTGCATCCCGTTGTAGTCGGATCTGCGGTCCTGCTGATCCACGTTCACCTGGCCGATGTTGGCGGCCGCAAAGATCCGGCGCGTATCGGTCGTGGCGGTGGTTACCCCGGGCGCGTAGATGGCCGGGTTTAGCTGCATGGTGAAGCGGCCGTGCCGGTTCCGGGATCCTACGTACGCCGCGCGCGCCGTCAATCCCGTCATCACCTCGCGTTCGAGGGTCAGGTTGAAGTTGTAGGTGACCGGCGTGACGTATTCCGAGCCGAACGTCTCGATCAGCACCGGTGTCGGGAAGACAGCGCCCTGCGTCCCGATGGCCGCGACAGTGATCTTGTCGAAGTCGGTACGCCCGAGATACGGATTCGAGAAGGGGCCCTGCGGCCGGGTCACGTTGAGGCGGAGGCTCCAGGGCGGCGCGTTCACGGCGCCGTTGCCCGAGTCCCCCTGTCGGTGCACGTCGTAGAACGTGCCGCCGCCGCCGCGCAGGCTGGTTTTCCCGTCGCCGGTGATGTCCCACGCGAAGCCGAAACGGCCGCTCAGGTTGCTGGGCGAGGCGTTGACGCCATCTTCGCCCACGAATCCGGCGTCGCCGCGGAAGGTCTCGCCGCGCGGCGCCTGCGGGAACACCGTGGACCGCACGTTGTTGTTGTAGTCGTCCACGCTGAAGTGCATGACGCGGCCGACTTTCTCGTGCCATGGCGGAGCATGCTCGTATCGTCCGCCCAGGTTCAGCGTGACCCGATCCGACAGCTTGAAGTCGTCCTGCACGAACGACGAGCCGTAGAGCACTTTGTAGTCCTTGTACTCGCCGGTGCCCTGGTCGAACGTGTTGATCTGGCCGAGGACGAAGTCCGCGAGGGCGTTGCCCGTCACGCTGCCGTTGAACGTGAAGTGCCCCGCGCGCCGGAACTCGTTGCGAATCGTCACCGTGTAGCGCTGAATCTCGCCGCCGAACTGGATGTTGTGCCGGCCGGTTGACCAGTTGACGCGGTTGTTGAACTCGAAGCCGTCGCGGTCGAACGAGGCGAAGAGGTTATCGCCGATGTTGAAGAACCCGTTGGCCTGAATTTCCGAAATCGACGGCAGCGTCGGGTAGAGCGGCAGCCGGACCCCCAGCTCCTGCATGCTGGGCACGCCGGTCGGCGGATAGCGGCTCGAGGCCACCTTGTTGTACCCGAAGCGGAACTCGTTCAGCAGCGTCGGCGACAGCGTGCGCTGCCACGACGTCGCGAGATTCTGCATGCGCACGCGCGACCCCAGGGTCGGATTGCGATAGCTCAGCAGGTTCTCTTTGTTGAAGGTCGGGTCGTTGGTGAAGTGATCGAAGAAATACCGCGCGCTGAGCTGATTGTTCTGCGTGAGCTGGTTATCGATCTTGACGATCACCTGATTGTCGTCCTGGCCGATCGCCCGGGGGACCTGCACGTTGCCGTTGCCGCTCACCTGCGGAAGGAACTTCAGGACGTTCACCGACGCCGGATCGAACCGCGACACCGGAATCTGGTTGTTCGGGAAGAACCCGCCGTTCGGATCCCGGAGCGGCGCGCTGACGCTGCTGAAGTCGCCCGCGCGCATGGCGGTCGTCGGGATGAACCCGTTGAGGGTCCCCCCCACGTTGGAGATCTTCGAGGACTGCCAGCCGCCGAAGAAGAAGACCTTGTTGCGCTTGATCGGCCCGCCGGCGTAGCCGCCGTACTGCTTGCGCTTGAGGAAGTCCCGCTCCGCCGAGAAGAAATTCTTCGAGTTGAAGGTGCGATCGCGGGCGTAGCCGAAGATGCCGCCGTGCAGGTTATTGGTGCCCGAGCGCGTGACCGCGTTGACCACCGCGCCGGCGCTGTTGCCCTGGGCCGCGCTGTAGTTGCTGGTCTGGATGCTGAACTCCTGCAGCGCGTCGGGAAACGGGAACGGCTGGTTCTGCGAGTAGTACGGATCGGAGTGGCTCGTTCCGTCGAGCCGGAAAGAGACCTGCCGCGCCTCCGTGCCGTTGGTCGAGAGCCGCAGCGCGCCGGGGATCGTTTTCGCCGATTCGGTATCGACCGAGGTGGCCACCATGCCCGCGACGAGCGTGCTCAGCCGGGAAGCGTCGCGGCCGTTCAGCGGCAGCTCGACGATCCGTTTCGAGTCGACCACTTCGGCGATCGTCGAGCTGGAAATGTCGACGGAGGCGGCCTCGCCGGCCACGGTGACCGTCTCTGAAAGCTCGCCAAGCTGCAGCGTAATATTGAGCGTCAGGTTCTGGTTCGCGGCCAGGACGACGTCGGTCTGGCGGACGGTTCTGAAGCCTGCAAGCTCGGCCCTGATCTCGTAGGTGGTCGGCCGCAGTGCGACGAACTGGTAGCGGCCGTTCGCGCCCGAAACGGTGTCGCGCGAAATGCCGGTGCCGCCTTCGACGGCAAAGACGGTCACGCCCGGGATGACGCCACCGCTGCTGTCGGCGACCACGCCGTTGATCTGTCCTGCGCCCTGCGCGAACGCACTGCTGACAAAAAGACCTAGTGTTAAAATGGTAAGTAATACTCGTCGCATCTATACACCCCTCCACGAAAAAGCCTTACGGAACCAAGCTGAAATGTAGGACTAGGACCGGCGGGTGTCTAGAAAAATCGGCGACCGCGCGATCCAGTCCAATGGATCGGGCACCGGTGGGATCTCAGAAAAAAGGGGCGAGAGACCCTTGCCCCTCACCCCTTCCCTTGCCCTGTCAGGTTCGGTCTAGCTGCTAGAACCCGAACTTCAGCCCGAACTGCATGATGCGCGGATCCTGCGCCGCCGTGATCTGGCCGAACCTCGCTGCTTCCGACACGCTGGTCCCCGGTTGATTGAAGTTCACCGTGTTGAGCAAGTTAAAGAACTCGGCCCGGAATTGGAAGTTCATGTCGCTCGAGAATCGGAATCGTTTGAACAGCCCCAGATCGACGGTCGACCGGCTCGGGCCGAAGAACTCGCCCCTGAGCGTCTCGCCAAACGAGCCGTTCGGGTTGAACGTGAACGCCGCCGGGTTGAACCACACGGTCTGGTTGGAGCCGGCAGGTGGCTCAAGCGGCGCGCCCGTCCGGATCGCACGGTTGTCGCCCAATCCCCATCCGGCATTGTCGCGACCGCTGGTGATGGTATAGGGTTGACCGCTCTGCCACTGGAAGATCCCGGTGACCTGCCAGCCTCCGATCACATGATTCAGCGGCCCATCGGTTGGCCCGGGGATGTCATACACCCACGACGAGACGAACCGGTGCCGGCGCATATCGTCGAGCCGCCCATACCGCAGCGTGTCAATGATGTTCTCCAAGTCCGGGTGAAAGTACGGCGCCAGTTCCGGTCCGTCGATCGTTCCCTGCAGGTCCGACAGCGTGTAGTTCGAATTGATCGTGAAACCCTTCGCATAGCGCCGGTTCAGTGTGATCTGCATCGAGTGATACTGGCTCCCGCGGTCCTGCACGAAATGGTTGATGCTGCCGTACTCCGGCAGCCGCCGGCGTGCCTGGGGATTCCCGGTGGGTCCGCCGGGGGTGTAGATCGCCGGGTTCAGGGTGATGTTGGAGCGCCCCTGCGTGGCCGTGGATCCCACGTACGCCGCGCGTCCCATCCACCCGCTCATCAACTCGCGCTCGAACGCGAGGTTGTAGTTGTAGGTCAGTGGTGTATTGAACACGTCATCGTAAGACTCTACGAGCACGGGCCGCGGGAATGGCGCCGTCCGGCTGCCAATGATCTGGTTGGTATTCTCGTAGTCGTGCTGGAGCGCCGCGAAGTCAGTGCGGCCGCGATACGGATCCGAGAACGGTCCTGGCGGCTCGGCGACGCTGACGCGAATGCTCCAGGGCGGGGCATTTACGCCGTTGTTGTTGAACTCGCCCAACAGATGAGTATCGTAGAACATGCCGCCCCCGCCGCGAATGCTGGTGCGGCCGTCACCGGTCACGTCCCACGCGAACCCGAACCGTCCCGAAACGTTGTTCCGGTCGGGCTTCGTACCATCCTCCGGCACGCCCGGGTCGCCGCGATAGAACAGTCCAGGCGGCGCGTCCGAATACTGAGGCGATCGGCTGCCCTTGTTATAGGCATCCAGGTCGAAGTACTGAAAGCGGCCGACAAGGTCGTGCCACGGCGCGGTCGGCTCGTAACGGGCTCCCAGGTTCAGCGTGACGCGATCGCTGATCTTGATGTCATCCTGGAAGAAATACGATTGATAGAGCGTGCGGAAGTTCTTGTACTCGCCGGTGCCATGGTCGAACGAGCGCAGCCGGCCGAGCAAAAAGTCCGCGAGCACATGCCCGCCGCTGCTGGCGCCGGGTGCGCGGGTGAAGCGTCCGTCGAACTGGAAATGTCCGGCGCGGCGGAAGTCGTTGTAGATTTCCGGCCGCAAGTACTCGAACTCGGCGCCGAACTGCAGACTGTGGCGTCCCTTGATCCAGTTCGTTTTGTTGGTGAACTGGAACCCATCGCGCGGAAACCGCGCTTCCAGGTTGTCGCCGATATTGAAGTAGCCAATCGCGTTAATCTCGGAGATCGACCGCATCCGTGGCAGGTACGGGAGTCGCACGCCGAAATCCTGGATCGCCGGCACCTCGGCATGGGGCTGCCGCGCCGTGTTGAGGCGGTTGTAACCGAAGGTGACCTCGTTGAGCAACGTCGGGCTCAGTGTGCGCTTCCACGTCGTGACGAAGTTTTGACTGCGCGGAGTCGACTCCAGACTGGGGCCGGTATAGCTGAGAATGTTCCCCGGAATGAACTGGGAAATGTTGTTGAAGTCGTCGATGAAGTAGCGCCCGCTGAGCTGGTTGTTGACGCCCAGCTGTTGATCCACTTTCACCACGAACTGATTGGAGGTCTGATTGGTGCCGCGCGGTACCGTGACTCGCCCTTCGGCGTTGTTTGGAATTGGCAGCGCAGCCATTACCTTGGCCGACGCGGGGTCGAACAGCGCGAGCGGAATCTGGTTGTTGGGGAACGCCAGACCGGTCGCGGGGTTGTAGAGCTGCGGACAGGCAGGCGAGCAGTTCGAAAAGTCGCCGCTGCGCTGCGCCACAGTGGGGACAAACCTGACCAGTTCCGAGGCGCGGTTGGTAATCCGCGTGCGTTGCCAGCCGGCAAAAAAGAACGTGCTGTTCCGGCGGATCGGCCCGCCCCCGAAGCCGCCATACTGGTTGCGCTTGAGGGAGTCCTTCTCGGCCGCAAAGTACCCCTTGGCATTGAATTTCCGATCGCGGAAGTACTCGAACGCGCCGCCGTGAAAGCTGTTCGTCCCCGAGCGGGTGACGACGTTGACCACCGCGCCCGCGTTGTTGCCGTGCGCCGCGCTGTAGTTGCTCGTCTGGATGCTGAATTCCTGCAGCGAATCGGGGAACGGGAAGCTCAGGTTTTCCTGGTAGTAGGGGTCGGTGTTGCTCGCGCCGTCGAGCCGGTAAGAGTTCTGGCGTTCACCCGCGCCGTTCGCCGAAATACGCACGGCGCCCGGTATCGACTTGGCGGTCTCGCCGCTGATCGAGCTTACGACGGTGCCTGCCACCAGCGTTTGCAGCCTGGCGACCTCGCGGCCCGCAATCGGCAGCTCGACGATGCGCGCGTGATCGACGACCTCGCTGATCGTGGCGCTGCTGATGTCGACCGTCGCCGCGTCGCCCGCCACGGTGATGGTTTCCGCCAGGTCACCCAGCTCGAGGGTGATGTTCACCGTGAGATTCTGGTTCGCCTGCAGCCCGATGCCCGTGCGCACCACGGTTTTGAAGCCCGTCAGCTCGGCGCGAATTTCATACGTGGTCGGTCGAATCGAGGGGAACGAGTAGCGCCCGTTGGCGCCCGTGACCGTGTCGGTTCTGATGCCCGTTCCGCTTTCGATCGCCGCAACGGTGGCGCCTGGAATGACGCCGCCGCTGCTGTCCGCGACGACACCGTTGATCTGTCCTGCTTGTTGTGCGAAGGCACTACTGACAAAGAAACCGAGAACTAAAACGGTGAGGGTTGCTCGTCGCATCTTGACACCCCTTCTTGTTGACGTACCACCGCCACTTTGAACGACCGGGACCGGGTGTTTTAAGAAAGAGGTTCAGATTTTGAGGGCAATGACCTGCGGGTGTCCAGAAAAATCAGTAGGAATCCCAAGGAAGTTTCGGTTGTAAAGTGAACCGAAAAATTGGAGAAAAGTGCGAAATTTTGGAGCAACGTTTGTGGCGGTGGGAGCGCTTGTCAGGCTTCACCCCGGGCCCGCGGGGGACGCGGACGCCAAGGGGGCAGGGCCTGGGATGTCTGGACGACCCGTCCCTTCCATACGGTGCCCCCCTTCAGCCACGCCCGCACGAGGCCCGTGCATCCGATCGCAATCAGAATCAGGCATGCCAACGGCATCGCAGCCGTCGCTCGCACCGACCACCACCAACGACCCCGGAGACGCATCGCGCAAAGGCCAGCCAGCAGCAGGAGGCCACCGACCGGCAGATCCATCAGCTCTCTCTCCATCAGCCCGCGCCATACGAGAAACCAGGGGGCAAACCAGAGGACCGACATGCCGGCCAGGGCGCTGAGGAGCGCGACGCTCCCCAGCGTCCGGCCGAGAGCGGTCCACGCCGCGTTGACCAGGCTGCGCGACCAGCCGTGGAACGCCTCTCGTGCGGAGCGGTACATGGTGGTTTCGAGCCCGTCGCCGGCCATGAGCAGCAGGGGCATCCATCCCTGCAACTTCGCGAAATAGCCCAGCGACAAGTCGGTGCTCGAGTACTGGCGCACGACCGCGTGTGTGCCGATGGCCTCATAGGACTCGCGGGTAAAGATCACGTACTGCCCGTTGACGAGGCTCGCTGACGACTGTGGCTCCTCGAGGCTCCGAAGGTCCGTCACGAGAAACACGAACGTCGACACCGCCAGGTTGATCAGAGAAATGGCGCGGTTGGGATGCCGCTGCCATCCGAGAGCCGTAGCAAAGGAGGCGGGGCTGTCGCAAAGGCGCGCCATCACTGCCGAGAGCAGCCAAGGGGCATGCTCGGTGTCGGCATCCGTAAAGAGCAACCAATCTCCTCGAGCGAGCTGGTAACCCTGCACGACAGCGTGGGCTTTCCCCATCCAGCCCGGTGGCACGGGTGTGCCGTGAATCACCCTCAGGCGGGCGTCCGCGGTGGCAAGGCGCGCGAGAATCGCACCGGTGTGGTCCTCCGAGCAGTCGTCGACGGCGATGATCTCGAAATGCTGATAGTCCTGCGCCAGCAGCGAATGGACGCACGCCTCGATGCAGTCCTCCTCGTTCCGGGCCGGCAGGATGATCGAGACCAGTGGCGGAGTTCCGGAGGCGCGCTGTGGCGAGGGGCGCACGCGGGAGAAGGTCCGCATGGAATGGCGGCGCCACCGGCGCAGGACGATGGCCCAGAAGATCAGCGCGAAGACCAGAGCGGTGGGTCTCAAGACAGGCCAGGTCCTTCGTTCGTTGGTGCTGTCGAGCGGATGGCTATGTGCCCGACGAAAGCACAGCTAGGGAACGACTCGGAGGTTGGTCGGCGCCCGCGGCACCCCGGCGTTGGTTGCGCAGGTTCCGCCGGGACCGCCGAGGGCACGGCTGATCTGATCAATGAGCGTCTGCTCGCTGGTGTTCCGGTATTTCGTTCCCACACAAGGCGCGACTACGGTGCCTAACTCTGACGCCGCCTGCGTGGTGACCCGGGCGCTCGCCGGCACGGGCATGGGCGTAGAGGTTGTCCCCGTCGCGGTTTCACCAGGCGGCACGACGTTGCCGCTCATGTACACCCTCGCCGAGCCCGGTCCACCGGAGTAGACGATCGCGTCATCCGCCCTGCCGTTCGCCGCGTAGTAATAGTTGTTGACCAGGTTCAGGGTGGGGTCGGTCGTGAACGTCGTGTCGATGTCGGTGCCGCGGCCGCCGCCGCCCAGCCAGCTCCAACCCCAAATGATGTTGTTGACGAAGTCGAGGCGACTGTCGTACCTGATCCGTACCTGGCGCTCGTTGTTCTTCGCGAACACGTTGTGATGGATCGACACGTTCTCGCGGACGTTCTCCGGACGGGAGAAGTGCAGCGCCGTCACGGTATCCATTATCAGATTCCACGAGATGGTGACGTTGTAGACGCGGCCCCACAGATCGAACACACCGTCGGAGGACGAGGTGCCCGTCACGTGGTCGATGATGACGTTGTAGACGGGGCCATCCTGGCCATCCATACCGAAGATGTCGCCGATATTCGTGTGGGCGCCGTTGGCCCGCCCGTCCACGCGCAGGTGTTGCACGATCACATCGTGAACGCCCGCGGCATCCCGCGCGAAAATCGTCGTGTTCAGACTGTTGGGCTGTACGATCGTAATGCCGGGCGCAGGCGCCGTCGATCCATCGATCGTCACGTACGAATAGTAAATGTTCAGATCGCTGTTCAGCGTGATCGTTCCCGCGACGTCGAAAACGATGAGCCGCTTGCCCTGCGACACTGCGTTGCGCAGTGTGCCGGCGCCGTCGTCCGCGAGCGACGTGACGCGGAACGTGGCGTAACCATCCGGGCTGCTGACCGCGCCATTCGTCACGGCGCCGAAGCCTTCGAAGACGGACTGGGCGCGCAGATCGAACGCGCCCATGACAACCAAGGCCAGGACGCCAGCCATCAGCCGATTTCGAAAATCAGTCAGAATGCGATACAGCCAAGCAAATTGCCGACCAGTTGCGACGGCAAGAAAGCCCAGTGTTTACGCGGGCTTCCTGCCCTGCCACTTACGTTTTTACCCCTGCCCCGGCAATTTTTACCGGGGCCGCGATCGGCCGCCGGAGACACTCAAGAAGTCATCCAATACGCAGACTTTTTTCTCGCAGTTTAGCGCCTCCCGAGGGGCTGAAACCAAGGCCGCACCCGGGTTCAGCTCGTTTCCCGCGGATCAATGTAGCGTTCAAGCCTTTTAGTTCCAAGCAGTTACATAAGTGACACAGGAAGGTCTCGCCGGTGGCGACTTCCTTGCACCGGCTGGTGCCATCAGGCGCGCCCTGGACGCTGCATTGGAAGACGCGAGGGCTCGCTATCCGGCGACCTCCAGTCCTCCGGCACGGAAGGGCCCCGGAGGAAGCCACGATGGGAAGCAACCGTCCGAATCTGCTTGTTGGTGACAGCCCGGCCATGCGCGAGCTGCTCGATGAGATCGAGCGCATCGCGCGGTCCGAAGCGAAAGTGCTGATCACGGGCGAGAGCGGCTCGGGAAAAGAGCTGGTCGCGCGTTCAATTCACGACGGCAGCGCCCGGGCCGAGAAGGCGTTTGTGGCGGTGAACTGCGCGGGTATGCCCGAGACCCTTCTCGAGTCGGAGCTCTTCGGGCACGTGAAGGGAAGCTTCACGGGCGCCTATCGTGACACGCGCGGCAAGCTTGAGCTCGCGGACCGCGGAACCATTTTCCTGGACGAAATAGGGGAGATGAGCCTGCGGATGCAGGGAGTTCTTCTCCGGTTTCTCGAAACCGGCGAGATCCAGAAGATCGGTACGGACCGCGCCGTGGCGCACGTCGACGTGCGCGTTCTCGCGGCCACGAATCGTAACCTCCGCGATCTGATTGCACAGGGCACGTTCCGGGAGGATCTTTTCTATCGGATCAACGTCATTCATCTGATCGTGCCGCCGCTCCGCGAGCGGAAGCAGGACATTCCGGTCCTGTTCGACTACTTCCTCGGGCACTTGGTGCGCGGTGACGCGCCGGTGCGGTCGTTCTCCCCGGAGGCGATCACGATGCTGACGCAGTATTCGTGGCCAGGCAACGTTCGAGAGCTCGTGAACGTGATCGAACGCCTGATCGTCACGGTGAGAACGCCTCAGATCTCGGTCGAGCACCTGCCCGTTGAGGTGCGGATGGAGCAGCGGAATGGTGTCCCTCGATCGATGGATCGCAGCAACTCGGTGGCCGACGATCTCTACCAACGGCTGATCCAGGAACGGGAATCGTTCTGGTCGGCGGTGTACCCGCTCTACATGCAGCGCGAAATCACCCGGGGCCACGTCCGCGACGTTGTGCGGCAGGGTCTCGAGGAAGCGCGCGGCAATTACAAGATCGTTGCGCGCCTCTTCAACCTCGAACCGGGCGATTACAAGCGTTTCCTGAATTTCCTGCGGAAGCACAACTGCCAGCTCCCGTTCAAGGAATATCGATAGGAGTGGCCATGAGAACATTCAGGGTAGCCGCGGCCTGCGCGGCACTTCTCGTAATCGTAACCGGTGCCTCTGGCGGACAGCAGCCGTCCGCGTCTGCGGCGACGAACTCTCCGGCGGTCGCGAACGCACCGGACAGTCCCGAATACACGATCGGGCCGGGCGACGTGCTGAACGTCAACTTCTGGCGTGAGCCGGAGATGTCCGGAGAGGTCGTCGTGCGGCCGGACGGCAAAATCACGATTCCGCTGATCAAAGAGGTCTCGGCGGTCGGCCTGACGCCAAATCAGCTGGAAGCTGAAATCCAGGCGCGTGCCGAGCGGTTCGTGCAGGAGGCGAGCGCGACCGTGACCGTCCGGACAATCAATAGCCGGATGGTGTACATCACCGGCAACGTCGCACGACCGGGCGGGTACGCACTGAACGGCCCCACCAGCGTTCTGCAATTCATCGCGCAAGTTGGTGGAGTCCTCGAGTACTCGGATTCGAAAAACATCGTGATCATGAGGACGCGCGGCGGGAAGTCCGAGACCTTCAAGTTCAACTACAAGGACATCGTCAAGCAGAAGAATCTGGCGCAGAACATCGAGCTGAGGCCGGGTGACACGGTCATCGTGCCGTAACGTGGCAATCGTGCATAGCCACTTCACGTTGTCGATCGCCGCTGCGCTGATGCTGTCGTTCTTCCCGACCGCCTCGGCCCAGACCACGGAACCGCCACCGCCGCCGCGCCCCTACCGCGGGCTGTTCGGCGGAGGTGCGGACGTCACTCAGCCCGGTCTGAGGCTCGTGTTGTCCGGCGCAGGAGGCCACGACAGCAACCTCCTCGCCACGCAGCAGGGCGGAGCCGGCAGCACGTCCGCGCTGCTGCAGAGGGGGTTCTCGGGACAGTTCGGCGAGGGATCCAGCACGCTGACGTATCTTCGCCAGCGAGGGGACACATCGTTCACCGTCGGGGGTTCGAGCACCGGGCGGCTTTACCCTCAGCTCGACAGGCCGACGACGCAGAGCCACTTCGCGACGGCCCAACTGGACTTCCGGATCGGCAGGAGATGGGCCGTGTCGCTGGGCCAGTCCGCGCATTACGCGTCGTTCTATCACCTCGAGGCGGTCCCGACAGGAGTTGGCAGCTTCGCACAGCCCCCTTCGTTGGCACCGCCGGTCGCGGTCTCGCCTGATGCGGGTGTGGGTTCCAATGGCACGCATGGGTACGACTCGAACGTCAACCTCACGCAGTTCTTCGGACCGCGCAACACCGTTGCATATCACTACATGCGGCGCAAGAGCGATACCGGCTTTGCGAACCGCCGGCTGAATTCCTGGGGTGCAGGCGCGCTGTACCAAAGAGGCATGACGCGTTACTCAGCCTTGCGCGTCGGATACTCGTACGTCGAGGGTCGCTATCAGGGCGCACCAGTGGCGACCAGGACGCCGCTGCACGATGTGGACACCGGTATCGACTACGCTCGACCGCTTTCGTTCTCGCGGCGGACGACTGTGGGGTTCAGCGGCGGTATGCTGATGTTCAATCGCGATAACGCGATGTTATATCGCTTCCAGGGCGCCTCGAATATCGCGCACGAATTCGGCCGCACGTGGAACCTCGACCTCGCGTACAACCGTGGCGCGCAGCTCGTCGATGTGCTCGACGCTCCCGTGTTCTCGGACACCGTCACCGGCCACCTGGGCGGGTTCCTTGGGGGCGGCCGGCTCGAGCTATCGATCGACGGCGATTACTCGAACGGACAACTCTCGTACTCGGCGAACCGGAATGACATGGTTTCCTACTCGGGGTCGGGCCGCCTTGAATACGCACTGAACGACCGCTGGATGATGTACGGTGCGTACACCTATTACAGCTACGACTTCGGTGCGAACGTCACCCTTCCCGCGGAGTTGCTCCCGGCGGTCGCTCGCCACTCAGCCCGGGTCGGCTTCAGTGTGTGGTTTCCTCTGACGACGCAGCGAGGTTCTCGTGGTACCAGGTAGACGATACACGGTGGGATTCATCGGCCGCCTGCTGTGGCGGCGCCGCTGGATGATCGCGATTCCACTGGCCGTCTTCGCGGGCGGCGCGGCGACGATCTCGTCCCTGCTGCCGAATCTGTACCGGGCCGAGACAACGATTCTGCTGATCTCGCAGCGCGTCCCGGAGTCGTACGTGCGCAGCACGGTGTCCACACGCCTCGAAGAGCGGTTGCGCACCATTAGTCAGCAGATTCTGAGCCGCACGCGTCTCGAAGGTCTGATCAAGGACTTCAACCTGTATCCAGATCTGTCAGAAAAGCTGCTCATGGAACAAGTGGTCGAGATCATGCGTCCACAGGTCACCATCGAGCTCGTGAGGGACAGCTCTTTCCGGATTGGCTTCACGTATGGAGACGCCGCTGTCGCGGCGAAAGTCACGCAACGGCTGGCCACACTGTTCATCGAGGAGAACCTGCGCGACCGTGAACTGCAGGCCGACAGCACCAGCCGCTTCCTCGACGCGGAGCTGAACGATGCGCGCCGCCGCCTGATCGAGCAGGAGAAGCGTCTCGAAAACTATCGCAAAGCGCATTCGGGATCGCTGCCGTCGCAGCTGGCGTCGAATCTCCAGATGATCCAGACGACACAGCAGTCGCTCACCCTGCTCAGTGATGCCACGAATCGCCTTCGCGATCGGCGCGGTGTGATCGAGCGCTTGACCGCGGAGCAACAGCAGGCGATCGAGGCCGTGGGCGTGGGGGCGGCCCCTCTCGTTGCAGTCCCGCCGCCAGGCGGGAACCCGCCCCAACTCGGCGGCGGGACGCTCGCCCAGCAGCTCGTGCAGGCGAGGCAGAACCTCCAAGCGCTGGAGCTCCGGTTGCAGCCGCAGCATCCAGACGTGCTGCGCGCGCACCGCCAGCTTGCGGAACTGGAAAGCCGGATTCGTGCAGCAGCACCGGCAACACCGGCAACGCCGCCTGCGGGAACCCCGTCACTTCCTCCTGTATCGTCGCCCCCTCAGTCGCCTCCTCAGATGGCGGCTGCCAACCGGCTCCGGGAGCTGGAAGGAGAGCGCAAGACGATCGACGCCCAGATCGCGAGCAACGAGGCGCAGGACAGCCGCCTGCGTGAAACGGTCTTGAGCTACCAGTCGAGGCTTGAGCAGCTGCCCACACGCGAATCAGAGATCACCGAGCTGACTCGCGACTACGCGACACTGCAGGCGAGCTACCAGGATCTCCTGAGCAAGCGGGAGTCCTCTGTGGTGGCCGCGAATCTGGAGCGCCGACAGATAGGCGAGCAGTTCCGGGTCATCGATCCTGCGCGTGCGCCGGAAATCCCGATAAGCCCGAACCGGCTGATGATTAACGCGATCGGAGCGGCGCTGGGCCTTCTGTTCGGCCTCGGGACAGCGTTGCTGCTTGAGGTCTTCAACACCACGCTGCGGACTGATGGAGAGGTAGCCGCCGCGCTGGGTGTGGCGACCCTCGCGATGGTCCCCGTCCTCCGCACGTCAGCCGAGCTGCGCCGCCGGCGGCGCCGGGCGCAGCTCGAAGGGCTTGCCGTCACCTCCGCCGCGCTGGCGGCAGGCGGCGTGGCGGCGTGGTGGTTCACGCTCGGTTCGGGGGGCTGACGTGTACGAAGCATTTTTTGGACTGCGGGAACGACCGTTCAGCTTGTCGCCCGATCCCAAGTTCCTGTTCATGACGCCGCACCATCGCGAGGCGCTCAGCAACCTGACATATGGACTCGCGAGCGCCCGGGCGATCACGCTGCTGATCGGCGAAGCCGGCACAGGCAAGACCACGCTCGTGCGCACGGCGCTGTCGAATGCTGCGCCCGACAGCGAGTACGTCGTTGTCAGCAACCCTGCGCTGACGCGGGCGGAGTTCGTGCGATTCCTCGCGGCGTCGTTCGGGCTGAGCGCCGACGCCTCGGTGTCGAAGGCCGCATGTCTCATAGAGCTCGACGCCCTCTTGCGCGAACGGCGCGTGAAGCGGAAGCTCACCGCGCTCCTCATCGACGAGGCGCAAAGCCTGTCCGACGAGCTGCTCGAAGAGGTGCGGCTGCTGTCGAACATCGAAACAGATACCGAGAAGCTGCTGCCGATCGTGCTCATCGGCCAGCCGGAACTCGCCACGCGCATCAACAGCCCGTCGCTCCGGCAGCTCAAGCAGCGCATCGCGTTGCGGTGTGAGCTCGCCCCGCTCGATCTCAGCGGAACCGCAAGCTACATCGCAAGCCGACTCCACGTGGCGGGATCCACGCCGGCCGCTACCTTCACGCGTGACGCGGTGATTATGATCCACGAAGCGTCACAAGGGATTCCCCGCACGATCAATGTCCTGTGCGACAACGCGCTCCTCTCCGGATTCGCGACCGGGGAACGGCCGGTGGGCCGGCGGCTCGTCGCGGACGTGTGCCGGGATTTCTCAGTAGGTGTCAGCGAGGCGAACGCCGCTGCGGAACCAGCGGCGCCCACGGACACCCACGGACACCAGGCGGCGGAGGCTGTGCACCGGACGAGCAACGAGGTTCCGCTCACCGGAACAGACGCCAATGCAGACGTTGCCGGCGACGACATCCCACGCGCAGGAATGTTCGCCGCACTCCAGCCGCGCCCTCGCCGGCTGTCGTTCTTATGGATGAAGAGCTGAATGGAAGCTGAAGGATTCTCATGAGTCGTATCGCTGACGCGCTGGAACGGGCTGGACTCTCCAGCGGTGCCCCCGAAACCCCCGACGTGCCGCTGACACTCGAGTCATTCCGCGCGTCTCATGAAACGCCGGCAGCGGTCGCCGCAACGGTTGCCGCGTCTGCATCGCCGGTCCGTGCGGCCGCCGCGCCGCGACCGGCGGCCGCGATCGCCGCGGCTCCGCCGTGCAAGGTCCGCCTGGATGTTCCCGAGGTGTGGCCGAACGCGATGGCCACGTGTGCGCAGAACGAACGCCTGGTGGCATCACCGCGCATCGGCCCCGTTGCCGGGCATCAGTACCGGAAGCTGGCAAGCACGCTCCATCAGCTCCAAACCGAGCGTCGCCTCCGATCCGTGCTCGTGACAAGCGCGGTGGCCGGAGAAGGCAAGAGCCTCACGGCTGCCAACCTCGCGCTGACCCTGAGCGAGTCCTTCTTCCGGCGCGTCCTGCTGATCGACGCGGACCTGCGCCGGCCTACGCTCGACGCGCTGTTTGGGACGAGTACGAGCGAAGGTCTGTCGGAGATGCTCGCCGCTGGGAACGACCCCGTCGCGCCGCTCATCGCGGTGTCGAAGGGCCTGTCACTGCTCGCAGCCGGTCGTCCCAATCCAGACCCCGTCGGAGTTCTGACCTCTGACCGGATGCGGCATCTCCTCGAGGACGCGGTCGAGTTGTTCGACTGGGTCATCATCGACTCGCCTCCAATCGGGCTGTTTCCCGATCCCGAACTGCTCTCGATGGTGGTGGATGGAGTGGTGATGGTCGTGCGCGCCGAGGGCACCTCGTACGTGGAGGTTCAGCGGGCGATCGCAACGGTGACTCCGGAGCGCATCGTTGGAGTGGTGCTGAATCGAACGGAGAAGGTGACGCTCAGCGAGACCGGCTACTACCGGGACGACCATCGGTACTACCCCTCAGCGGGCACCGTCGCGGACAAGTCCGCTCCGCTCGGACTCCTGGGTGCCTGATGTGTGGTATCGCAGGCTATGTGAACCGTGACGGCGCCCCGGCTGACCGGGACGTGTTGTGCCGCATGATCCGGACGCTGCGGCACCGCGGCCCGGATGGCACGGGGATTCGCACGCTGGGGCATGCCGGCCTCGCTCACGCTCGCCTCAGCATCATCGACCTCGCCGGCGGCGCGCAGCCGATGAGCACGTTGGGAGGCGCAGTCTGGATCACCTTCAACGGTGAGATTTACAACTACGTCGAGCTGCGCGAGACGCTCGTCGACCGCGGCCACGTGTTCGCCACGCAGTCCGACACCGAAGTGATCCTGCGCGCCTACCTCGAGTACGGCGACGAGTGCGTCACGAGGTTCAACGGGCAGTTCGCGTTCGCAATCTGGGACGTGCCGCGCCGCCGTCTCTTCGCCGCGCGCGACCGCATGGGCAAGAAACCGTTTTACTACGCGTCCCTCGACAAGTGCTTCGTCTTCGGTTCCGAGTTGAAGGCGGTCGTCGCGCACCCGTCCGTGCCACGGCGGCTCGACCTGCATGCCCTGCAGCAGATCATCACGTTCTGGTGCACCGTGCCCCCGCGAACGGCGCTCCAGGATGTGCAGGAGCTGCCGCCGGGCGCGACGCTGGTGCTGGAGGACGGAGCGGTCCGGGTGTTTCGGTACTGGCAGCTCGAGTACGCGGATGGCGATGGGCAGCGGACGGAGGCGGACTACGTCGAAGAGCTGCGCGCGCTGCTCGTCGACGCGGTACGGCTCCGCATGCTCCGGTCTGATGTCCCTGTCGGCGCGTACCTGAGCGGTGGGCTCGACTCCACCGCGATCGCGGCGCTGGTGACCAGATACACGGATGTACCCCTGCGCACGTTCTCGGTGACTTTCTCTGATCCGGAGTTCGACGAGGGCCCGCACCAGCGGCGCGTCGTGAAGGAACTCGGCCTGCGGGATCACTGCGAGACGCGGTGCGACAGCGAAGACATCGGCCGCATCTTTCCGGAAGTCATTCGACACGCCGAGCAACCGATTGTGCGCACTGCTCCTGCGCCGCTCTTTATGCTGTCGAAGCTCGTTCGGGAGCTTGGCTACAAGGTGGTGCTCACCGGCGAAGGCTCAGACGAGATCCTTGGCGGATACGACATCTTCAAGGAAGCAAAGGTCCGCCGGTTCTGGGCGCAGCAGCCGGACTCGCGCATGCGCCCGAAGCTGCTCAAGCGGCTGTATCCGTACTTGCCCGCTCTGCAGCGGCAGTCGCCGGCATACCTCCGCGCGTTCTTCCACGTGGATCCGGCGACGCTTGCCGATCCGTTCTTCTCGCATCGGCCCCGGTGGGAGATGACCTCGCGCATCGGCACGTTCCTGTCCGGCGAGGTGCGGGACGCGCTGCGGGGGTACGATCCAACGGACGAATTGCGACGGCAGCTTCCCCCGAACTACGCAGCCTGGCCGTCGTTCTGCCAGGCGCAGTATCTGGAGACCAACGTGCTGCTGCCGGGCTATATCTTGTCGAGCCAGGGCGACCGCATGCAGATGGCGAACTCCGTGGAAGGGCGCTGTCCGTTCCTCGATCACCGTGTCGCGGAGTTCGCGGCACGGGTGCCTCCGAGGCTCAAGATGAAGGTTCTAAATGAGAAGAATCTGCTGAAGAAGGCGGTTGCGGATCTTGTGCCGCCGTTTCTCAGCAGCCGTCCGAAGCAACCGTACCGCTCGACCGACGTCCCGAGCTTCTTCGACGAGAACGGCAGGGCACGTTTCGAGTACGTGGACGACGCGCTCTCTGCGAGAGCGATGCTGAGCACCGGCGTATTCGATCCCCAGGCTGTGAACCGGCTCGTCGAGAAGGCCCGGGCGCGGGCGGTGATCGGATTCAAGGACAGTATGGCGTTCGTGACGGTGCTGTCGACACAGCTCGTCTCGAACCAATTGATTGGAGACTTTCGCTGATGGAAGGCATTCGCGCGGCAACAGACGTCATGTCAGAGGTTCGCTCGTTCATCATCGATCGGTTTCTTTTCGGGCAGAACGGCGATCGTCTGGGAAACGGCGACTCGTTTATGGAGCAGCGCCTGGTGGACTCGACGGGCATTCTGGAGGTCGTCATGTTTCTGGAAGAGCGCTATAAAATCACGGTCGGTGATGAGGACCTCATCCCGGAGAACCTGGACAGCATCGATCGCATCGTGGCGTTCGTCGCTCGCAAGCAGAGGTAGACTCCGTGCTTCACCAGCACCTCATCGCGTCGGCGGCGCGCGGGCCCGACCGTGTAGCGGTCGTTGCCGGTAGCCAACGCCTGACGTACCGCGACCTCGACGAAGCGTCGAATCGCGTCGCGCGAGGTCTGTCTGCCGCCGGAATCAACCGCGGCGATCGTGTGGCCATCGATCTGGACAATGGGCTGGAGACGGTCGTCGCCGTCTACGGGGTGCTGAAGGCGGGCGCGGCGTTCGTGATGGTGAACCCGTCGACAAAAGCGCAGAAGCTGGCATACGTCCTTCGTCATTCGCGCGCCCGCGCCCTGCTCATCGCATCGCACACGTTCAAGGCCGTAAGCGGCGCGCTCGCGTCGGTGCCGGGCGTCACGGTTGTCCTCGTGGGCACGCGTGAACCCGGCGCGACAGACTCCTGCAATGTGGTTCCCTGGTCGGCGATTCACGACGGCCACGACTCAGGACCGCTGGAGGCCCGGGGGACGGAGTTCGACCTGGCGGCGCTCCTCTATACCTCCGGTTCAACGGGCGAGCCGAAGGGCGTGATGCTGACGCATCTCAACATCATTTCGGCAACCCGGTCGATTGCGACGTACCTCGCGCTGACCTCGGACGACATCATCCTGAACGTGCTGCCGCTGTCGTTCGGGTACGGGCTGACACAGCTCTTTCCGCTGATCATGGTCGGCGGGTCCCTCGTGCTGGAGCGGGGTATCGTCTATCCGCACGTGACGCTGACGGAGATGGCGAAGCATCGCGCAACCGGCTTTGCGATGGTGCCGACGATTGCCACCACGCTCCTTGCCCTCGACCTTTCGAAGTATGACTTGTCGAGCCTGAGGTACATCACCAACGCAGGCGCGGGCATGCCGCCCGATATCGCGCGACGGCTGCGCGAGAGACTGCCGCACGTTCAGCTGTTCCTGATGTACGGGCAGACCGAGTGCCTGCGGATCTCGTACCTGGATCCCGCGCAGGTCGACAGCCGCACCGAGTCGGTCGGCCGGGGCATGCCGAACCAGGAGCTCGACATCGTCGACGAGCGCGGCGTGTCTGTGGTCCCAGGGGTTGTCGGTGAGCTCGTCGTCCGAGGCCCGCATGTCATGGCGGGGTACTGGGAGGAGCCGACGGAAACGGAGCGGAAGCTTCGGCCTGGGCGGCTTCCCGGCGAGCGCGTGTTGCACACGGGTGACCTGTTCCGCCGTGACGCGGACGGCTATTACTACTTCATCGGGCGGCAGGACGACATCATCAAGTCGCGTGGCGAGAAGGTGAGCCCGCGTGAGGTCGAGAACGTCATCTACGCCATTCCAGGCGTGCTCGAGGCGGTCGTGGCGGGCGTGCCAGATCGGCGCCTCGGGCAGGCGATCAAGGCATTCGTGGTGGTGCAGCCGGGAGCGACGCTGGATGAGCGTGACATCAAGCGGCACTGCGCAAGCCAGCTGGAAGATTACATGGTGCCTTCCGCCGTGGAGTTCCTGCACGAACTCCCGAAGAACGAACGCGGAAAGATACTCAAGCGCGAGCTCCTGGGCAGCGCCTAGTTGTCGCGGTCTGCCTCCGTCAGGTACCAGTCAGCGGTGTTCAGCACCGCGTCGCCCGGGATCGTCAGTCCTGCACCCGCCCCCAGGACAATGTACTTGGCGGATTCGCGCGCCTTGAAGCCCCGTGAGCGCAGCACCTCGGAAATCGCCGGCGCTCCCAGGAAAAATGCGGTTACCGATTCGGCTCCCCGCGTCCGCAGCTGCAGCGTCAGCTGTGCCAGGAGCTCACTGAGCGCAGGCTCGGAGGAGGCCAGAAAATCAGCCACGATGAGGTCCCCCGAATGCTTGTGCATCACCACGGCATACGCCTGCAGCACCCCAGCCTCATCTACGAGCGTCGCGAATTCGCCTGTGATGCCGGGCCGGCCGGTGAACCGCCAGCGCAGGAATGCCGAGCTCCGGTCGCCGATGAATCGGTATCGCCGCCTGGCGCTGTCGAAAAGCGCATCGAACCGATCGTCCGGAACGGCACACCAGCCAAATCGGTGGCCGCCTCGATACTTGAGCGCTGCGGCCTGGTGCCGGAGCCGCACCGCAGCGTCGAGAACGGCTCCTGCGGGATGCGACAGCAGCGACGTGTGCACGACGCGGCGAACGAATGGCTCGTACCGGAGGATCCTGACGAACCGTCCGATCTTCCCAAGCACTGGGAAGCCGATCCGCTGGAAGATCCCGATGGCGGCGTCGTTCGGGAAACCGTAGGTGAGCGGAAATCTCGCACGCGCGTCGGCGCAGAGCGCCCGCTGCAGCATCAGCGCCGGCATGACGGTTCGGTGCTCGGCATCGACGGCGAAATCAGCGAAGAGGCCGCCCTCCACGCGTTGACCGTCAACCCAGAGCCGCCGGCCGCCGAGCCCGCAGCATCCGACGAGGTCTCGACCGCCAGGCGTGTTCTCGTGCGATAGAAAGAACGCGGTCGCACCCCCCGACGGCGAATCGACATAGAACCACTGGTACTTGGCGCGAGGGTCCCGGCCCGCGTGCAGGTTGTTGCCGGTCCAGAGTCGGACGAGGGTGTGCTCCCGCAGGACGGGATCTTCAATCAGCGTGATCTTATATTTCATGCCGCGAACGGATGACGAAGCGCTGATGGTACCATGCAGGCAGAGCCCGCCGATTCGGTCTTGTGAGTCTGAGAACGTGCCAAGCTTTGAAAAAAGTCTTCCAGATAGTAGTCTTTCCCCCCGTGGTGGCGAAAAACCGTTGGTTTTGTTTGATTTAGAGGCACTGGTTTGGCAATCCTCTTGAACGTCTGACCAACAAGGAACCCGGAACATATGCCTGTGACCCTGCCATTTTCAAAGCAAGTGCTCCACATCGACGCCGCCCGCGTGGCCGACGGGATCGGCGCGTGGATCAAAGCGACTCTACACGACGACATCAAACGTAAGGGCGTTGTCGTGGCGCTCTCAGGTGGCATCGACAGCAGCGTCGTCGGCTCGTTGTGCGTCCGCGCCCTCGGCAAGGAGCACGTTTTTGGCCTGCTCATGCCGGAGCAGGACTCGTCGCGAGAGACGCACGACCTGAGCCGGCTGATTGCGACATCCCTCGGGGTCGAGTTCCTTCACGAGGACATCACCCCGATTCTCGATGCGTTCGGCTGCTACCGCCGCCGCGATGAAGCGCTTCGGTCGGTCATCCCGCAGTATCGGTCGGACTGGAAGCACAAGATTGTTCTGCCGAGCGTGACGGCGAGCGACATCTATCGCGTGTATTCGGTCGTCGTTCAGGCCCCCGATGGTGAGGAGATGAAGAGGCGCCTGCCGCCTGAAGCGTATCTGCAGATCGTGGCGTCGACGAACTTCAAGCAGCGCACGCGGAAGACGCTCGAGTATTACCACGCGGACCGGCTGAACTACGTCGTTACGGGAACGCCCAATTTGCTGGAGTACGACCAGGGGTTCTTCGTCAAGCTCGGTGACGGCGCGGCGGATATCAAGCCGATTGCGCACCTGTACAAGTCGCAGGTCTACCAGCTCGCGGTGTATCTCGGCGTTCCTGCGGAGATCCAGCGGCGGCCGCCGACCACGGACACTTACTCTCTGCCGCAATCGCAGGAGGAGTTCTACTTCTCGCTGCCGTACGACCAGATGGACCTGTGCCTCTACGCGCGGAACCACGACGTTCCTGCGGAGGTCGTGGGTGCGGCGCTCGGTCTGTCGGCGGCACAGATCGAGCGCGTGTTCCGCGACATCGATTCGAAGCGCCGCGTCGCGCGCTACCTGCACCATGGAGCGCAGACGCTGCCGCCCGCTGCGTCGCAGCTGTCACAATAACGTGCTGGAACGCAGCTTTACCTCACTCACGGGAGGAGCCACCGAGCCGAGTGGATCGCGAGCGGTGCTCTGCGTCGATCTCGACGGCACTCTACTCGCGACCGACATTCTCCGGGAATCCGTACTGCTCCTGCTGGTGGAGCGGCCCTGGCTTGCCTTCGTGCTGCCGTTTTGGCTGCTGCGCGGCAAGGCGTTCCTCAAGCGCCAGGTTGCCGATCGGGTCACGATCGATGTGGCGCGGCTGCCGTACCGTGACGAGGTGGTGCGGTTCATCAC